>CAYZJP010000196.1:0-7206 GCA_964478755.1 uncultured Klebsiella sp. | reverse complement strand
ACTGCAAGTCGCCGGCACGGTGCGCGGCGAGCGTTGTCAGCACGCCGCCGAATATCAGTGCGAGAAAGCACGGGTTCAGCAGCGCCAGTTCCGCCACCACGAAATCAATCAGGTAGTTCGGCGTGAACTTCCACGCCTGCGCGAGGCCCGCGCGGTTGTGCAGATGTTCAAGCGTCGCCCAGCCGTTCTGCGCGTTCCAGATGAGCTGCGGCAGGATGGACAGTGCCGCGATGCCCAGCGCGAGCCACGGGCCGGGCGTGCGGAGTTGAGTGCGGGCGGGTTTCCACAGCGCAAGGAACAGCGCAAAGGAGACAAGTTGAAATGCGTTCGTGTTTTTGCAGAGGAAGCCGCAGGCGAGCCAGACGCCGGTCCAGAGCCAAAGACGGAGCGCCGAGCATTGTTCGGCTTTAACTGAATCTTCTCCTCCTGCCGAGCAATGCTCGGCGCTCCGAACGACCTTCCAGCCGCTCAACATCGCCAGCGTCCAGAACAGCACGGAGAGGCAGTCCACGGTCATCAGCACCGCACCCACGGCGAGTAGCGGCGTGGCGGTGGCGGCGAGGACGACGCACAGGCCGAGCTTCGCCGTAGCCTCGCGCGCGAAGAAGCGCAGCAGCAGCACGGAAATCAGCGCAGTGACGCACGGTGCGAGGAATCGCACGCCGAAGGCGGTGTCGCCCCACAGGTGCGTGCCGATCCATTGCGCGACGGCGATGCCCGGCGGCTTGCTGTAGTAGGCGAGCGCGGGATGTTTGGACCACTGCCATTGATAAGCCTCGTCCTCGGTGAGTTCGATGGTGGAGCCGCTGATGTAAGCGACGCGCGCGAGGAAGATGATGGCAATGGCGACATAGCCGAGGCGGAGCCAGTGAGCGTCGAGTTGAGAGTTGAGAGTTGAGAGTTGAGAGTTGGGTCGCGGCGCGTGCCGCCCGTCGTGCGCGCGTCCGATCATGAGCAGCAGAGTGGTTTTGAAACGGATGGCCCACTTACGGGCGAGCGCTGCGACGGGAGGTTCAGCTGGCGAAGCGAGAAGGCATGACTCTGGTGCGTGAGAGTCGGACCGACTTGAGCCGAGATCACACAGCGTCGGCATTTCCTTCCACCAGAGAGGAAACCATTTCTGCCCAACCCAAATCCAAACAAGGTTCAGCGCCCACACCATCACCGCCGCGTAGCCCGCGCCAAGCGTCGCGCCGATGAGCACGTCGCTGACATAGTGAACGCCGTTATAGACGCGGGAGAAGGCGACGCCGGCGGCCAGTGGCACCATGAAGCGCCAGCTCCGGCGGAAGAACAGGAAGGCGACCATCGCCGCCGCCGCCGTGTTTGCCGCGTGCGCGGAAGGCAGGCTGAAACTTTCCGTGCGACCCACGCGCGTGATGGTCTCCGGCATCGTCACGAACGGGCGCGGGCGCGCGACGGCGCGCTTGATGGAGTTGATGATGAGCGGGTCGCCCAGCGCGACGGCGAGGGTGATGAACGCGACGCACAGCGCACCTTTCGCGCGTTGCTTCCAGATGAGCGCGAGCGCCGCGACGAGCACCATCGGCGCGAAAAGTTTGTTCCCGCTGAGGACGGGCATGAGCCAGTCGAAGAACGGGTTGCTCAACGAGTGGTTGATGCAGCGGAACAGCGCCGCGTCCACGGATTGAAGCCAGGCGATCAAGTGGCGGATAGGTTGGCGAAGCGGCGCGGAAGCTCAAAGCGGAAAGTTGGCGAATTGCATCGAGAACTTTTTCAGCGACAGATGAAACACAGATTTCGGAGGCATCGAGGCCTTGCCCCGGCGCAAGGACGGGCCTATGGTCGCGGCGGCTTCGGAAGGGCGGAGGATCGCTCCCGGCTTGTCCGGGGGAGGAAAGTCCGAACACCGCAGGGCGCGATGCCGCGTAACTCCGGCTCAGTCGGAGATACACGCGGGCGGTTCGCCGGGAGGCGCGCCGACGGATAGTGCCACAGAAAATCAGACCGCCGGGCCGGGCAACTGGCGCGGCAAGGGTGAAAAGGTGCGGTAAGAGCGCACCGCCCCAAGCGCAAGCGCGGGGGCACGGAAAACCCCATCAGGTGCAAGGCCAAATAGGGAACCAACGGCGCGGCCCGCGCCAGTTCCCGCGAAAGCGGGATGGGTTCCGGGTATTGGCTGCTGAGACAAATGATTCTCTCCGGTCGCAAGGCCGCAGACAGAATTCGGCTTACAGCCCTTCCGAAGCCATTTTGATTCCGCCGCGCGCCGGGGCGGATGGATAATCCTTTACTCCCCCGACGCTGTTTTCCAGATTCGCGCCCGATGTCAGTTGCATCCCAAACCGCGCGCGGCACGACGCCGCCAGCGCAGTCCGCTTTCGCATTCGGCCAGTTCTCCGAGGCGGCTCTCGAAGCGGCCACACGCCGCTCGCAGGATTTTCTGTTCAGCATCCAGCACCCTGATGGCTACTGGGTCGGCGAACTCATGGTGGACGTGACGCTCGTGGCCGACATGGTGGCGTATCACCACTGGTCGGACACGGTGGACGCGAAGTGGCAACGCAAGGCGGTGAATCACATCTTCGGGCGACAGCTTGAAGACGGCGGCTGGAACATTTATCCGCACGGCCCGTCCGAGGTGAACGCCACCATCAAGGCCTACCTCGCGCTCAAGCTCGCCGGCGTCCCCGTCACCGACCCGCGGATGCTCAAGGCCCGCGAGCTGGCCCGCAACCTCGGCGGCGTGCCGCGGATGAACACCTTCTCGAAGCTCTACCTCGCGCTGCTCGGCCTGGTGGGCTGGAATCATGTGCCGTCGATTCCCTGCGAGGTGCTGCTCATCGGCAAGTGGTTTCACGTCAACTTCTGGGACATGAGCAACTGGTCGCGTGCGATGCTCGTGCCGCTGGCCATCATCAACCACTTCCGCCCCACGCGACCGTTGAAAGGCGGCGTGAATCTCGACGAGCTTTACCCAAACGGGAAGTGGGAACTCGACGAGGCGCTGCGCCCGCGTTACTTCGACTTCGGCCTGCGCAACGGGTTTCTCTGGCTCGACCGCCTGCACAAGCTCGCTGAGTGGGTCGCGCGAAAAAGTTTTCACCCGTTCCGCAAGCGCGCGCTCAAGAAGTGCGAGCAGTGGATGCTGGAGCGCTTCGAGGGCAGCGATGGCCTCGCCGCGATTTTCCCTGCGATGCTCAACAGCGTCATCGCGCTCGAAGCGCTTGGCTATCCAAAGGATCACCCGATCTTCGTCCGCGAATACCGCGAGCTGAAGAAGCTGGAGCATCACACCGCCGATTCAGTGCGCCTCGAACCATGCTTCTCGCCAGTCTGGGACACCGCCATCGTGAGCATCTGCCTGCGCGAGTCCGGCATCGCGGCGGACGACCCACGCATGAAGCGCGCGGCGAGCTGGTTGATTGACCGCGAGATACGTTTTCGCGGCGACTGGTATCACAAGAACCCCGTCAACGTGGAGCCGAGCGGCTGGGTCTTCGAGTTCAACAACAAGTGGAATCCCGACGTGGACGACACCGCGATGGTGCTGCTCGGCTTGCGGCAGATTCCCACGGACAACCCGAAGCGCCGCGACGAGTGCTTCAAGCGCGGCTACGAGTGGATGCTCGCCTTCCAGTGCAAGGACGGCGGCTGGGCGGCCTTCGACAAGGACTGCACCAAGAGCATTTTGGAGAAGGTTCCCTTTGCCGACCACAACGCCATGCTCGACCCCGAGTGCGTGGACATCACCGCGCGCATTCTCGAAGTCATGGGTCTCGAAGGCGTGCGGATGGACAATCCGCAGGTGAAGCGCGGCCTCGCCTTCATCAAAAACTCACAAGAGGATGACGGCAGCTTTTACGGCCGCTGGGGCGTGAACTATGTTTACGGCACTTGGCAGGTGCTGCGCGGGCTGAAGGCGCTCGGCTACGACATGACCGAGCCGTGGCTGCTGCGCGCGCGCGACTGGCTCATCAACGTCCAGCACGAGGACGGCGGCTGGGGCGAGCGCTGCAACACCTACGACGACCCGATTCACAAGGGCCGCGGCCCGAGCACCGCGTCGCAAACCGCTTGGGCCGTGATGGGCCTTTGCACCTTCGGCGAGCCGGAGCTGCCCGCGCTCAAGCGCGGCATTGAGTATCTATGCGGCACGCAAAACCGCGATGGCTCGTGGTCCGAGGACGAGATTACCGGCACCGGCTTCCCGTGCGTGTTCTACCTCAAATACGACATGTATCGGAACGCCTGGCCGCTGCTCGCGCTGGCGACATACAGGCAATTGCTCGACCGCAAAACTTCAGGCAACGGCCAGTTGAACGGCATGGTTGCTTCGCAAAGTCCCGCAGCGGCCCGCTAGCCCATGACCAACGCGGCGAACGGCTCCGTCCTCGTCTGCTTCGCCGTGAAGGAGGAAGCCGCGCCGTTTCTCGGCGAGCTTCCCTCTGGCGTCGAAACGCTCGTCACTGGCATGGGCGCAGCCGCCGCCGAGCGAGCGGTGAAACCCCGGCTCTCCGAACGCGACTGGAGTCTCGTGCTCACCTGCGGTTTTGCCGGTGGATTGAATCCAACGCTCCGACCCGAAACCGTCGTCTTCGAGGCGGACGAAAACTTTCCCGTGCAGCAGGCATTGCTCGACGCCGGGGCGGTGGGCGTGCGCTTCCACTGTGCCGAACGGGTCGCCGTGACCGCTGCGGAAAAAGCCGCGCTCCGCGAGCGCACCGGAGCGGACGCAGTCGAAATGGAGTCCGGCATCATCCGCCGCCTGTGCCGCGAACGCGGCATTCCCAGCGCCACGGTGCGCGTCATCTCGGACGCGGCGCACGAAGAACTCCCGCTGGACTTCAACGCGCTGATGGATGCGGACGGGAAACTAAACCTCGGCAAACTCGCCGTCGCCGTCGCCTGTCGCCCGCACAAGATTCCCGCGCTCATCGCCCTCGGCCAACGCTCCGCCTCCGCCGCCGGCAGGCTCGCCGCCGGGCTGCGCGCGGCGCTGGCACCGCTGTGACCCGCGAGCAACGCGGAGTGGCCGTGCAGGACAACTTCGCGGCCAGCCCTCCACCATAGGTGTGGCAGACTCCCAAGCTGCGTTGCGCCAGTGCCTCGTCCGGCCCGCCGCGACCACCGTCTGCATCTGCGTCGGCATCAGTTATTGGCTCAGTTTGCTGTAGCGGCGGTCTGTGATCGCCGCTTTTTGGCCTGATTGGCTCACGCTCGGCGGTCACAGGCCGCCGCTACAGGACTTTTGCAGAGATCTCCACCGGACAGCCTGATTTCGGCGGATTTGCGGCGGTTGCCGTCCGCACGCTTAGACAGGCCGCTTCGTCATTGCGAATTTTGCTTCCGTTCCTGTGTTTCGTCCCGCCAAGGAGAAACGCTCGTTTGCTGACACCTCCACGCTCGTTGCCGCGCCCTCTTGGTGCGACCCTCGCCAACATGGCGGATGGTCCGCTGTATCGCGGCCCGAATCTCAAGGGCAACAGTTCCGATTCGCCTCTTCGATTCCCGGCCCGGGCGCACCGCTCGCGTCGGAGAAGATCATTCTCAGTCGGTTGGTGTCGGTGACCTCTCCCCGCAGAGCTAGGGGCGGGCCTTCGGCGGCTTCTGCATCCGAGCCGGCCCACACGAAACGCTTCGCCTGTGGTGCTGGGGGGCGCTAGTCTTGGCCCATGCTGTTGCCTGTCTGCACGTCCCGCCGCGCGTCGGTCGCTCTGGCGACGATTTTCCTGACCTGTGCTTGGGGTGGCGTTCGGAGCCAGGCTGCCGACCCGGTCGCCACGATGGAGCGCGTCGGCCGCGCCGGAGCCGGCCGCTTAGTCACACCGGTCAACCAAGTCATCATGCCAGCCGGCAGGCAGGTGGAACTGCCCGGGCTGCGTCCGCAAGCGCTCGCGCTCAGCCCGGACGGACGCCTGCTTGTTACAGCGGGAAAAACGAGCGAACTCGTCGTTGCCGATCCGGTTGGCGGGAAAATTCTCCAGCGTGTGCCGCTGCCGTCGGAAAAGCAGAACGAGCCACAGCCCGAAATCGTTTCGCCGAACATTTTGCAACCGGACGCAAAAGGGCAGGTGAGTTTCACCGGGCTTGTGTTTTCGCCGGATGGCAAACGCATTTTTCTCTCCAACGTCAACGGCAGCATCAAAGTTTTTACAGTTGCGGCGGACGGCACGGTGTCCGGATCGCACTCGATTCCGCTGCCGCTGGCGAACGCGCCGCGCCGCAAGGAGGAAATCCCCGCGGGCCTCGCCATTTCGCTCGATGGAAAAAAACTTTACGTCACGCTGAATCTTTCGAACCGGCTCGCTGAGTTCGACGCGGCGACGGGAAAACTTCTCCGCATGTTCGAGGTTGGAGCCGCGCCTTACGATGTCGCGCTCGCGGCGGGAAAAGTTTACGTGAGCAACTGGGGCGGGCGGCGTCCGCGAACGGGCGACGTGACGGGGCCGGCGGGCCGCGGCACGGAAGTGAAAGTGGATCCCGTCACGCACATCGCGAACGAAGGCTCCGTCACGGTTATTGACTTGGCGACGGGCGTGACGCGCGCGGAGATCATCGTGCAGTTGCACTCGTCGGCGCTCGCGGTGACGCCGGACTTCCGCCACGTCGTTTGCGCGAACGCGGCGAGCGACAACCTGAGTGTGATCGAGTCGGCGACAGACAAAGTGGTCGAGACGATCTGGGTGAAGCAAAGCCCGGCGGACATTTTCGGCGCGTCGCCGAACGCGCTCGCATTCGACGCAAGGGGCAAAACTCTTTTCGTTGCCAATGGCACGCAAAACGCCGTGGCTGTCGTCGAGTTCGATCCCGGCAAATCAAAGCTGCTCGGCTTGATTCCCGTCGGTTGGTTTCCCGGCGCGCTGGTGTTCGATGCGGCGCGGAAAACGATTTGTGTCGCGAACATCAAAGGTCTTCCCGCCGCAACAAAGATTGACAAGCAGACGCTCCGGCCCGGTTTCAATTCGCATCAATACAGCGGTTCGCTCTCGCTCGTGCCCGTGCCGCCGGTGAAGGCGCTGCCCGCATTGTCCGCGGTCGTGTGGAAGAATTTCCGCCGCGAGCAGATTGCGTTCACGAAGCTTCCGCCGCGCGACGGGCAGCCGCCGCGGCCCGTGCCGGAGCGCATCGGCGAGCCGAGCGTGTTCAAGCACATCGTCTATATCATCAAGGAAAACCGCACTTACGACCAGGTGCTCGGCGACATCAAGACGGGCAACGGCGACGCATCGCTGTGCATCTTTC
>CAYZJP010000195.1:0-7337 GCA_964478755.1 uncultured Klebsiella sp. | reverse complement strand
ACCATGGTGAACACCAGCAGGGCGAACAGCCCGATGATGCGGTCCACGAACACCGTGCCAACGGCCTCGGCCTTCTTGTGATGCGTCTCCCGCGCCGCGTAGTAGGCCTTCATCAAATCCCCGCCCGCCGCGCCGAGCAGGAACGAGTTGAAGAAGTGCGCCACCAGCGAAATCTCCGTCGCGCGCCCGAAGGACAGATCCAGCCCATGCACGCGCAGCACCTGCCGCCACCGCACGATGCCCAGAAAAATCGTCGCGCCCATCAGCGCGAGCGAGAGGACGAACGCCTCCGGCCGCACGCGCGCCATGCCCAGCCAAACTTCACGCGGCCCGTGCGTCCACGAAATCTCCAGCCGCTTCTGCCACGTCAGCATCTGCCACGCCGGCGTGCGCTTCTCGCTCTCCCACGCGTCCTGACCCTCCTTCCAAAAGATTGACTGAAAAATCCACGCCAGGAGCAGCCCACACACGGCGAGCTGCGCGAGGTTTTTGAGCAATGATGACGAGGGTTTCACGCTCCCCACAGTTTCCTGACGTGCGCCACGCCGCGCTTCACTTCCTCGACCGTGAGGCCGGGGCTGAACTCGAAGACCTTGATATGCTCGGGCTTCACAAACGGTTGCAACGCGGCGAAGTCCACCGTGCCCGTGCCTGGCTCGCGGTGGTCGCGGCCGGGAAACTCGACATCGTGGATGTGAAAGCCGCCCAGCCGGTCCGCGAGCTGGCCCAAGTGCGCCGGGTGATGCAGGAAACCGAGATGCTCCTTGATCTGCGCGTGGCCGGTGTCGTGCCAGTAGCGCACGGTGGCGGACGGAAACTCCTGGAGGAACGCGACGAACTCGTTGTCCAGCGGCACTTCCTCCAGCGCCTCGCGATTCTCGATGCCGAGTTGCAAGCCCAACTCTGCTGCGCGTGCGGCGATCTGTTTGAGCGCCGCGCCAGCCAGTTCCATCGGCTTCGACTTGTGTTGCTCTTGCTGATCCACCGCTTCGGCGAGGAGTTTCTGAAATTTCGGTGACTCGTGCTCCTTGGCCGCGATCATGTCCAGCAGCGTGTCAGTGAAGTCCGCCGGGCCAAACAGACCGAGGAATCCGCCCTTGGGTCGCATCTCCGCGAGGCTGCCCATGTGCAGCACCACCAGCCGCGCCTTCACGCGCACGGCGAATTCCAGTGTCTTGAATGTCTGCTTCAGCGCGCTTTCCCGTTCGCGTGAATCGTCCGAAGTGAACTGATAGACATTCGGCGCAGCCTGGCTCACGCCCATCGGCAGCGGGCAGAAATTGTGCAGCGTGGAGATGCGGATTTCGCCTGCGTCCACCGCGTCGAGGATGCCTGGCACCAGGCTCACGCGGATGCCGTGGCTCAACTCGGCGTGCTCGAAGCCCACCGCCGCGATCTCCTGCAGCATGGCACGCCCGTCCGTGTGTCGGTGTGAATTCCAGCAGGTCGAGAGCGAATACATTCAAGTGTCGGGCCGCACGTTCCGTGCAATTAGGCACTGGTGTCCGGCGATTGTTCAAACCTGAAATCCCCGCGCTGCCGTGTGAACAGGCGCAGTAAAGCTGTGGCGTGGCTGGCTCAGGTTCCGGGTTTTGACGGCAGATGGCGGGCGAAGGCGGCGCGCAGTTCGTGCTGCAAATCTTCGGGCGAAGCAGTCTGTTTTTGGAGGATGGTGGTGACGTTGCCGGTCAGCCGCTGCTTGTCCTCCGGGGTCAGATCCTTCGCCGTGAGCACGATGATGGGCACGTCGCGCAGATCCTTGCGCGCGTGCACTGCTTCGGCGAACTGGAAGCCGTCCATCTCCGGCATCATCAAGTCGAGCAAGATGACAGCCGGCAGACGCATCTGGATCAGGTCCAGCGCGGCCCGGCCATGCCGGGCGACGAGCACGGAATAGCCCTCGCGCTCCAGATTGCGTTGGAGCAGATGGCTGGACATCTCGTCGTCCTCCACCACGAGGATGGGCCGCTCGCCGGGCATTGGGCAGTGATTACGAAGCAGGGTGGCCAGGCGCGGGAAGTCCACGGGCTTGGTGAGAAACTCGGCGGCGCCCAGCGTGAAGCCTTTGCTGCGATCATCGCTCATTGTGACCATGACCACCGGGATGCCGGCGAGGTCCGGGTCGGCCTTGAGCGCGGTGAGCACGGACCAGCCGTCCACCTCGGGCATCATCACGTCCAGAGTGATGAGCGCCGGCCGGAGCTGTTTCGCCATCGTCAGTCCGCGCCGGCCATCGGCGGCGGTCCGGGCCGAGAATCCTTCCTTCTGGAGGAAGCGCACCATGAGGTCGCGCGTGTGCGGATCATCGTCAATGACCAGCACGGCGGGCGGCCCACCGGCTGGAACCGGGGCTTGCGCGGGCACGTCCGCGACCACCGGTGCGGGCGCGGGCAGTGGTCTGATGGGCAGACGCACGGTGAAGACGGAGCCGCGAGTCGGTTCGCTGGTCACGGTCAACTGGCCGTTCAAGGTCTCGACGAACTTGCGGCTGATCGTCAGGCCCAGGCCGGTGCCGCCGTATTTGCGGGTGGTGGCGGCGTCCGCCTGGGAGAAGGGCTGGAAGAGCCGGCTCATCTGCTCAGGCGTCATGCCGATGCCGGTGTCGCTGACTTCGATGATCGCCCAGTCACGGCCCTCGACCGACTCAGTGCCCAGCCGGAGGCGCACCTCACCTTCGCGGGTGAATTTGCAGGCGTTGCCGAGCAGGTTCAACAACGTCTGACGGACCTTGGTCTGGTCGGAGTGGAGGCTCAGCCCGGCGGGCGGGCAGTCCAAGACAAGTTGGTTACGGTTCTTGTCAGCCAGCGGTCGGACGGTGTCGAACACTTCGCGCGCCAGCGCGGCCAAGTCGAAGTTTTCGTAATGCAGCGTCAGCTTTCCGGCCTCGATCTTGGACAGGTCCAGCACTTCGTTGATGAGCGTCAGCAACAGTTTTCCAGAAGTGCGGATGCGCTGCAGGTCGGGCAGCGCGTCCTGCTGGCTGAACGAGTCGGCCTCCTCGATGAGCATCTCGCTGTAGCCGATGATCGCGTTGAGCGGCGTGCGCAGCTCGTGGCTCATGTTGGCGAGGAAAGAACTCTTGGCGCGGCTGGCGTCCTCGGCCTTGTCGCGGGCCTGAAAGAGCGCGTGGTTCAACTGCATCAGCTCGGCAGTGCGCTGCGCGATCAGCTCGCCGAGGTGGTCGCGATGGCGGCGCAGCTCGACATCGCGGAGCTGGATTTGCGCGAGCATGTCATTGAAGCCGTTGACGAGCTGGCCCAGTTCGTCGGTGCCGGCTGGCGGCGCGCGGAAAGCGAAGTTTTCCTCGCTCCTGACCTGCTCGACGGTGTGGAGGAGGCTGTTGATGGGGCCGGTGATGAGGCGCTCCAGCCGCGCGGCGAAGAACAACGTCACGAGCGCCGCGATCAGCACGGCCATCGCCACGACGCCGAGGCAGTTGCCGACAAAGGCCCGCTGCCTGGCAGGATCGGCCCGCAGATACAACGTGCCGAGCAACGCGCCGTTTTCGGAGCGGACCTGCCTGACCAGTTCCAGCCGCTCGGTATGGAAACCTTCCGCAGGCAGCGGCGGGGGCGGAAGCAATTCAGCTTCGCTGCGGCGGAACTGTGCGAACCGTCCGCTGGACTCCCGATAGATCGCTCCGGCGGCGATCAGCGGGTTTTCCTGCAACGTGCTGACGAACCGCTGGGCACTGGCGGCGTCGTTTGATTCAAGAATGGCAGCGGCAGAATGGCTCGCGAGGTTGGCGAGCGAGTCCAGTTCGCGCCGCGTCTCCGCCAATGACCACGATCGCGCGAACATGAACACGATCGCGCACGCCAGTGCCAGCGCCATGACGCCGGAACTGAGGATCATCAGCCGCAGCTTGTTGCTGACGGAGAGATTGCGGAAGACGGGCAGCGCAGTCATCGCCCGTCCTCCTGAACGAATCGTCGGCCGGGCCACGTCGGCTTTCCGGCCACCGGGCGGAGCGGCGTTGCGATTCCTGCCTTTGCGTTGGCACGCATCATTGGACCAGATGCCTTCCTGGGCCGTTCCCTAAAGCCGTTCCGACTGGAAGCTGCGGCTTCTCCACGAGACGCCTGAGGATGCGCGTCCGGGGGCAAAATTAAAGGAAAAAGTCACCCTCCCGCCGCCACCTCCGCGATGCCTTGGGCAAACTCCACAGCGATCTTGAATACCCCTTCCGCACGGGCCGTTAATCCTTGCACCACACGCAATGGTGACGCCGTTTGTCCATCGTTCCTTCTGCTTTGCGCCTCGCCTCCTCCTCGCGGCGTGGGCCACGGTGATTTCGTTCGTCGCCGGTGCCGAGGAGGTTTCCTTCCGCCGCGACGTGATGGCCGTGTTGTCCAAGGCCGGCTGCAATCTCGGCACCTGTCACGGCAACAAGAACGGCAAGGGCGGCTTCCTTCTCACCCTGCGCGGGCAGGATCCGGAGGTGGACTTCAAGACGCTCACGCGCGACCAGTTCGGACGGCGTGTCAACCTGCTCGAGCCGGACGCGAGCTTGCTGCTGTTGAAGTCCACGCAACAAGTCGCGCACGAGGGCGGGCAGCGTTTCAAGCCGGACTCCGAGGAATACGCGCTCCTGCGCCGCTGGCTCGCCGCCGGGCAGCCGGACGATCCGCCGTCGCTCGCGAAACTGGCCCGGCTCGAAGTCGTGCCACTGGAGCAAACCGTCTTCGATCCGGTGGACCGCGTGCCACTGACCGCGACCGCGGTCTTCACCGATGGCACGCGGCGCGATGTGACGACGCTCGCCGTGTATGAGCCGGCCAGCCCGCGCGCCAAAGTTTCGCGCGAAGGCGTCGCGCAACGCCAGCAGCCCGGCGAGGTCACGGTGCTCGTGCGCTACCTCGATCAGCAGGCACCGGTGCGGCTCGCGTTTCTGCCCGCGCGTCCGAACTTCAAGTGGAACGGTCCCGCGCCCGCGAACTACATTGACGACCAAGTCTTCGCAAAGCTCAAGGCGCAGCGCGTCAACCCGTCGGTCGTCTGCACGGACGCGGTGTTTCTCCGCCGCGCGTATTTGGACCTGCTCGGTCTGCCGCCGACGGGGGACGAGGCGCGCGCGTTCCTCGCGGACAAACGCCGGGACAAACGCCCTCGGCTGATTGACCAGCTCCTCGACCGTCCAGAGTTTGCTGATTTCTGGGCGGTGAAGTGGAGCGATCTGTTGCGCAACGAGGAGCTTACGCTCGACACCAAGGGCGTGCAGAATTTCCACCACTGGATTCGGCAGAGCCTTGCGGAGAACAAGCCGCTGGACCAGTTCGTGCGCGAACTCATCGCCGCGCGCGGCAGCACCTACGCAAATCCTGCCGCGAACTTCTACCGCGCCAACCGCGACCCCGTGCGGCGCGCGGAGATGACTGCCCAGCTTTTCCTCGGCACACGCCTCCAATGCGCGCAGTGCCACAATCACCCCTTCGACCGCTGGACGCAGGACGACTACCACGACTGGACCGCGCTCTTCAGCCACGTTGACTACAAGGTGCTCGCGAACACCCGCCGCATCAGCAGCGATGTCCACGAGTGGAATGGCGAGCAGATCGTCCACGCGATGTCCACTGTGTCCGTGCGCAATCCGCGCACTGGCAAACCGGCAAACCCGCGCTTCCTCGGTGGCGATTTGCTCCACACAGAAAACGGCACCCGCAGCTCGCCCGACGACGAAGACGCCTTGGAGTCATTGGCCAGCTGGCTCACCAGCCCGACCAACGAGCTTTTCGTGAAAGCCCAGGTCAACCGTGTTTGGTTCCACCTCATGGGCCGCGGCCTCGTCGAGCCGCTCGACGATTTCCGAGCCACGAATCCCGCGTCGCATCCCGCGATGCTGGACGCGCTGGCGAGGGACTTCGTGAAGCACAAGTTTGACCTGCGCTGGCTCATCAGTTTCATCATGCAGTCGCGGACCTGGCAGCTTGCCTCCGATCCGAACGACTCGAACCGCGACGACGAGGTGAACTATTCGCACGCGCTCATCCGCCGCCTCTCCGCCGAGCAGCTCCTCGACGCGCAGAGCCAGGCCGCCGGCGTCCCACTGCGGCTCGCCGGCCAGCCCGTCGGCACGCGCGCCTCGCAACTGCCTGGCGCGAAGGTCGCCCGCGTGCTCAAGGCGACGCCGCAGGACAAGTTTCTCGACCTCTTCGGCAAGCCGCTGCGCCTCTTTCCCAGCGAGAGCGAGCGCTGCAACGAGCCGACCGTGCTGCAAGCCTTCCAGATGATTTCCGGCCCGGCGGTCCACGAGCTAATCGCCGATCCGAACAACCGCCTCGCTCGCCTGCTCGCCAGCGGCCAGCCTGACGCCGCGCGGGTGACCGAACTTTATTGGGCCACTCTCACCCGCGCGCCGAACGCCGCCGAGCTGTCCGGGGCGCTGGCCGACTTGGCGAAAGCGAAGGACACGCCGGAGAAACGCGCCGCGTTGGAAGACCTGCTCTGGGGCCTGCTGAACGCGAAGGAATTTTCGCTGCGCTACTGACGGCTGGCTTTCCGCTTGGAAGTCACCGGCGTTTCTGCATTCTTCCCCGCGTTTGACACCAACACCCAAACCCACGGGCGCCCGACGCCGCGCGCCGCCCACGCCCGTTGAAACACCGGTGGCCTGCCCGCCGTGCGCGACACCCGCCGCGACCACGCCGCTGGTCGCGCCGCAACTCCATGCGCTCGCGCTGGGCCTCGACAACGAGTGCGACTTCCTCCGTGCCGTGGCGGACGCCGTCACGGAACCGTTCTACGTCTGGTCCGTCGGCGGACTGCTGCTCATGGCGAATCACGGCTGGGAGCAAGCCACCGGCATTCAGCGCGAGACGTCGCTGGGCAAATCATGCAGCGCGATTTTCCCGACGCTGATGGCCAGGCGCTTTCTGGAAGTGAACCGCCTCGTCATCGAGCGGGGCCAGCCCGTGCGCGAGGAGGAGTTCGTGGACAAGCCCGAGGGCCGCGTGCTCTACCTCACGCTCAAATTCCCCATCCGTGACAAGTCCGGCCGCATCGTGGCCGTGGGCGGGATTTCGTTGAGCAAGCAGGCGTGAGCCGCCGCACCGGCCCGCTGTCCCGTGCCGCTTCCCGCGCTGGCAAGCTGGCGTGCTTCGCTGCTAATCTTCCCGCCGCAGACGCATGGCCGCCGCGCTTCACTACACCGCCTTCCGCTGGCTTCGCAACGGTGACGAGGCTTTCGGCGCCATGCTCGCGGCCATTGACGCCGCGCGGCAGTCCGTGCGGCTGGAGACCTACATCTTCAGCGCGGGCGAGCCGGGCAGGCAGTTTCTCACCGCGCTGCTGGGCGCGCGCCAGCGCGGCCTGCCGGTTTATGTGATCGTGGACGCGTG
>CAYZJP010000194.1:0-7410 GCA_964478755.1 uncultured Klebsiella sp. | reverse complement strand
AACACCTGCCGGTTCGGAGACCGGCGCTCCGGGGGCAGTGTCAAGATGCGCCCAGAGTGGCCGGTTTTGGAGTGAACCCGACTGGCTGGTTTTATGTGACTGGTGACAATGGGGCCACCCGACACTAGGAAAGCACCATCCGGCCCACGACATTGGCAAGAAGACCTGGGTCTTTGTCGGAGACGCGACCGCATGAGACCACACGGCAGTCATCTACACCCTCATCGAAAGCTGCCGGCGGCGCGGCCTGGAAACCTACAATTGGCCGAGTTTGCGCGAGCAGTAGTGAGTCGTGAGCGAGTCTGTTGAAGTAATTTGAGAATCGAAGGGGCAAAATGCTGAAACCGTGCGTGGCTGACCGAACACGACAAATGGCTCCGGTGTGGACTGCTCGCCGGTTCTCAGGCGGTTGCGAGCGTAGAGGGCCGGTTCGCGACATCGTTGCTGGCATCCTAGCGAAGTTTTCAACTGGGCGCGGAGTCAGAATCCGCTCCGTGCGGCGACGAATGTGGCGCCCGCGTTGCCGAACCGGCTCACAGAAGTGACGGCGATGACTTCGGGAAGCGCGTTGCCGCCAGACAAGGTGCGTGTGTTCTGCCCGCCGGGGAGGAGTTCAGTTCGCCACTGGCCGTTGAACCGCATCTGCACGAGCCACCAGCCGGGCACGGCGCCGTCGGGGAGATCCCAGCGGAAAACTGAAGTGGTCTGCCTTGCATCCTGACCGAATGCGACAATAGGCTTCGCGGGCAGTGTCTTCTCGAGCCACGGCGAGGCGGGGAGGAGCGCGGGCGTCTGGTTGACTTGCCGAACGAGTTTGTCGGCGAGGCCGTCGCGGTTTTGGTGTAGCGCCTTGATGCTCCACTGGAGGCTGCCGGTCGCGCCGGGCGTAGCACGGATAAGCTGGATTTGTTTAATGATTTCATCGGCGTTGCGAGCCGATCCGATGGTGGCAGCGGAAAGTCCCGGCCAGAGATGACGAGCGGCGGAGTTTTGCGCGGCCCACCATTTCAACAGCGCGGAAAAACTCTGCTCCGGCGCGTCAATGCTCCAGTAGAGCTGCGGCGCGAGATAGTCCACCCAGCCGGCGCGGAACCATTTCAGCGAGTCGGCGTAAATCTCCTGTGTCGCGTCCATGCCGCGCACGCCGGGCGGGTTGCCGGGCCTCCAGATGCCGAACGGGCTGATGCCCACTTTCACCCACGGCTTCTCGGCCTTCACGCTGGAGTAGAGGCGTTGCACGAAGCGGTTCACATTGTCGCGCCGCCAGTCATCACGCGCGAGCTTGCCGCCGGACTTCTGGTATTTGCGCCAGCTTGGGTCGTCTGGAAAATCAATGACTTTCTTCGCCGCCGTCTTTTCGGGATACGGATAGAAATAGTCGTCAAGATGAACGCCATCCACATCGTAGCGGCGCACAACATCAAGGATGACGCGCAGCGAGTGCTCGTGGACGAGCGGTTCGCCGGGGTCGAGCCAGAGGAGCGGCCCGTATTTGCGAACCAGCTCGGGCCGCGTCTTGCTGATGTGGTTCGCCGCGGCCGGGCTTTTTGCCGCCGCGTGCCGGGCGCGGAACGGATTGAACCAAGCGTGCAGCTCCAGCCCGCGACGGCGCGCCTCCGCGATGGCGAAGGCGAGCGGGTCGTAATACGGCTCGGGTGCGCGGCCCATCGTGCCGGTGAGATATTCGGTCCACGGCTCCAGCTTCGAGGCATAGAGCGCGTCGCAGCCGGGACGGACTTGGAGGACGATGGCGTTGAGACGGAGCGCGACGGCCTTGTCGAGCAGGGCGACCAGTTCGGCCTGTTGTTGCTGCGTGGTGAGACCGGCCTGCGAGGGCCAGTCGAGATTGCCGACCGACGCGACCCACACGCCGCGAAACTCGCGCGGCACGGCGGGAGGGATTTCCTTCGAGGCGACGTAGCTGGTGGCGCCGGGTCCACGCGTCGGCAGCGCGGCCAGCGCAAACAACAACGTGAGCGAAGCACGGCGGCGGTTCATTGGTGCGAAGCCTATTCGGACAAGCCCCGGACTCCAAGTTGCAATCGGCGTGGAAAGCAGCCTCAACAAGCTTGAAGCTTGTTGAACCCGCGTCATTCCGCCATAAGTTTGCCCTGCGATGCTGACTGACCGCGGATTTTTTGGACTGGCCGTGCTGCTCTACGGGGCGAGCGCGACGCTGTCCTTTTTCATCTGGCGGCGCGGCTTCCGCGAGGATTCACGCTGGCAATACTTCCTGCTCCTGTGCGCGACGGTGCTGCACACGGTCGCGATGGCGAAACGCGGTTTCAGCCTTGAGCGCTGCCCGGTCAACAATCTCTACGAGGCGACGATCTTCACTGCGTGGACCATCGTCGCTGCCTTTCTCGTCATCGGCGCGTGGCCTCGACTGCGCTTTCTTGGCGCGTTCGTGTCGCCGGTGCTGTTCGCGATGGGTGTCTTCGCGCTCATGCCTGCGCTGGATGCGAAGGGACCGCGCCCGGATTTCTCCGGAGGACTGGTGAGCCTGCACGTCGCGCTGATTTTGCTGGCCTACGGCGCGTTCGGTCTCGGCTCGGCGGCGGGCGTGATGTATCTCACGCAGGAGCACGATCTGAAGTTTCACAAGCTGCGCGCCATCGTCTCCGCGCTGCCGTCCATCCAGGCACTGGAATTGGTCATCGGGCGTTTTCTCGTCTCCGGCGTCGTGTTGCTGGCCGCCGGGCTGGCCTTGTCTCCGTTCCTGCTGCGCCAGGCGAAGACATCAAACCCGCTGGCCGACCCGAAGGTGCTATGGTCGGCCTTCGTGCTGCTGCTCTACGTTGCTCTGCTCGTCGCGCACTGGCGGTTTTCGCCCGGCGGCCGCAAATTTGCGTGGGGCGCGGTGGCGAGCTTCGCCTTCGTGCTGCTGACCTTCTGGGGTTTCAACCTGCTGTCGGGAATTCACAATCCATGAACAGCGCCCACCGCCAGCGCAGCCTGACTCTCCTCGCCTGCTAATGCCCATCGTCGCCCTTGGCCTCAGCCACCACACCGCGCCCGTCACGGTGCGGGAACGGTTTGCTTTCGCCGAGGGCGCAACGCCGGACGCGATGCGCCGGCTACGTGAGTCAGGCGTCATCGAGGAGGCGGTCATTCTCTCCACTTGCAATCGCGTCGAGCTTTACGCCGCCACCAGCGGCGAGCCGCGCGCCGCGCTCACCGAGCTGCGCCGCTTCCTCCTGTCGCACCACAACTACACTGAGCCGCTTGGCACTGAACTCTACGAGCTCGGCGAACCGCACAGCGTCGAACATCTCTTCAAGGTCGCCGCCGGCCTCGACTCGATGGTGCTGGGCGAGACGGAAATCCTCGGCCAGCTCAAGCAGGCCTACGACCTCGCGCTCAAGCACCAGCACACCGGGCGGCGGCTGAACAAGGCCTTCCAGAGCGCCTTCAACGTCGCCAAGAAAATCCGCACCGAGACCAACATCCAGCGCGGCAGCGTCTCGGTCGCGTCCGTCGCGGTGGAACTCGCGGAGAAGATTTTCGACTCGCTTGCAAACCGCACCGTGATGGTCATCGGCGCGGGCGACACCAGCGAGAAGACCGCGCGCGCGCTGCTGAGTCGGGGCGCGCACAGCGTCATCGTGTCCAACCGTTCGCACGACCGGGCCGAGGCACTCGCCGCCGAGTTGGGCGGACGGGCGGTCCACTTCGACGAGTGGCACAAGGATTTTGCGGAGATTGACATCATCATCAGCAGCACCAGCGCGCCGCACTACGTCCTCACGCGGCAGCGGCTGGCCCCGCTGCTTGCGCTCCGTCACGCGCAGCCACTGCTGCTCATTGACATCGCCGTGCCGCGCGACATCGAGCCGGAAGTCAATTTTCTCGACGATGTGTATCTCTACAACGTGGATGACCTGCAAAGCATCGCCGACGATTACATGAAGCTGCGCCGCGAGGAACTGGCCGTGTGCGAGCGCATCATCCGCGAACGCGCGAAAGCGTTGCTGGCCGCGCCGCCGGGACCGCCGCCCGCACCCGGCTCCAATTTCGCCTTCGGCCACGAGCACTGATCGCCCGCGGCGGACATCAACCTGAAACTTTGAGCCTGAAAACCATCGTCATCGCCACGCGCGGCAGCGCGCTCGCGCTCGCGCAGGCCAACGCGGTGCTCGCGCAGTGCCGCGCGGCGTTTCCGAAGCTCGCGTTCGAGCTGAGTGTCATCAAGACCACCGGCGACAAGCTGCAATCCGCGTCGCTGGCGAATCCTGATGCGTCGCTGCCGAAGGGCCTGTTCACCAAGGAACTCGAAGTGGCCCTGCTCAATCACGAGGCCGACCTCGCGGTGCACAGCCTCAAAGATTTGCCGACTGACCTCCCGACCGGCCTCGCGCTCGGCGCGGTGGGCAGGCGCGCCGACGTGCGCGATGTGCTAGTTTACCGTGATGCTGAGTTCGTCAAGGCCGAGGCGGCGAAACAGAAGATCGTCGAGTGGACGCCTGGCCAGCGCGTGCGTCAGGGCTTCGCGCCGCACCTCAAGCTGAAGGACCTGCCGAACGGTGTTGTCATCGCCACCAGCAGCACGCGTCGGCGTGCGCAAATCCTCGCGGTCCGGCCCGACGCAAAGGTCGTCGAGTTGCGCGGCAACGTGCCGACGCGTTTGCAGAAGCTCGCCGAGCGAGCGGATTTTGACGCCATGCTCCTCGCCGCCGCCGGGCTGGAGCGGCTGAAATTCGTCATCAAGCCCAACGGCACGCTCACTGGCGAAGGGGTGCCTTATGGTCTGCTTGCGGTTCGGCTGGAGCCAGAAGTGATGCTGCCGGCCGTGGGCCAGGCGGCGGTGGGCATCGAGATTCGGGTTGGCGACGACCGTGTCACTTCCATCTGCGAAAAGCTGAACCACGGCAACACGCATTTGTGCGTGCGTGCCGAGCGGGCGTTCCTGAGAGCGATGGGCGGCGGCTGCGCCAGTCCGGTCGCGGCCCATGCGGAAGTCGTCGGCCACCAAATCCGCCTGCGGGTGCAGTCGTTTCTCGATGGCACGGGGAAGCAGGCCGAGGCCCGGCGCAAATCGCAGGAGCCGGAACAGCTCGGCCAGCAGTTGGCGGCGCTGATAAAGGGGAAGCGGGAGACGGAATGAGAATTGCGATTTGCCCGGTCTGTCGCTAGGTTCCGCGCCGTGTTCGGCCCGTCCATCAATCACTGCCGTCTGGCAGTCAGCCCTGCGGGGGAAAGGGTTTGATGGCTGTCCCGTTGCGCGTGTTGATGGTGGAGAACGATGAAAGCCACGCGGCTGCCGTCCTCACGGAGCTGAAACGCGGCGACTATGAGCTGACGAGCGAGCGGGTTTGGACGGAGGCGGCGTTTCAGGAGGCGCTCAAGCAAGGCGGCTGGACGGTCATCCTCAGCGATTTCGTGCTGCCGGATTTCAGCGGCATGGACGCGCTGGCAATGGTGCGGCAATCGGGCTGTGAAGCGCCCTTTATTTTTGTCTCCGCACAGATGGACGAGGACGCCGCCGTGGCTGCGTTGCGCGGCGGGGCGGCGGATTACGTGCGGAGGGCGAACCTCATGCGGCTCCGGCCAACCTTGGAGCGCGCCTTGCGTGAGGCGGAGGAGCACCGCGCGCAGGAACGGCTTCGGCAGGAGACGGCGGCGCGTGCGCGGCAGCAGGCGGAGCTTGTGGAGTTCGGCCAATGGGCGCTCGCGGGCATGGCGCTGGACGCGCTGCTGGCTGGCACGGCGGAACGTGTCGTCGAGGCGTTGGGCGTGGATTTTTGCGAAGTATTGGAACTGACGTTGGGCGAGGAGGCGCTGTTGTTGCGCGCGGGGGTGGGCTGGCAGCCCGGCTGCGTGGGCAACATCCGGCTGGCCGTGACGAACGAGTCGCAGGCGGGTGCGACGTGGCGCGGAAGCGCGCCGGTCATCGTGCAGGACTGGGCTGCCGAGCCGCGTTTCCAACCCTCCGCGTTGCTGCGCGAGCACAATGTCGCCAGCGGACTGACGGTTCCCATCCGGCTGCGAAACCGCGTGTTTGGTGTGCTGGGGGCGCATTCGGCGCGACCCCGCGAGTTCACCCCGGCGGACGCGCATTTTCTCCAGGCCATCGCGAACGTGCTGGCGACGGCGGTCGAGCGCAGACTGGCGGAGGACGCGTTGCGCGAGAGCGACGAGCGGTTCCGCCTGCTCGTGGAGGAGGTCAAGGGTTACGCCATCGTCACGCTGGACCCGGAGGCATGCGTGCTGACATGGAACCAAGGCGCGGCGAATTTGTTCGGCCATCCGGCGGCGGAGATGATCGGCCAGCACGTCGCGCGGCTGTATCCGCCGGGCGACGTGGAACTCGGCAAACCGGAGCTGGACCTGCGGCTGGCCGAGGAGATGGGACAGTTCGAGGACGAGGACTGGCGGATGCAGAAAGGCGGAACGCAGTTCTGGGCGAACGTGGTCATCACCGCGTTGCGCCGTGCTGACGGCAAACTGCGCGGCTACGGCGTGGTGATACGGGACATGACGGAGCGGCGGCAGGCGCACGAGGCGCTGCGGCTCAACGAGGAAAAGTTTCGTTCACTGGTGAACCATATTCCCGACGCGGTGTGGACGGTCAACGCGGCGGGCGAGGCGATCTTCATCAGCGGCAACGCGGAACGGATTTACGGTTTCACGGTGGACGAGCTGAAGGGGCAGGGCACGGCGCTGGGATTGGGCCGGGTGCATGCCGACGATGCGCTGCGATTGCGGGGGGCCTGGCAGGCGTTGTTCGCGCGACAGCAGCGCTTCGAGGTCGAGTGCCGCTACGAACGCAAGGACGGCCGGCAGGTCTGGCTGCTGCTGCGCGCGTCGGCGATTTACGAGAAGGACGGCCAGCTCGTGGCCGACGGCATCACGTCCGACATCACCGAGCGCAAGCGCGCGGAAGAGGCGTTGCGCGAGAGCGAGAAGCAGATCCGCTCGCAGGCGCGGCTGCTGGATCTGGCACACGATGCGATCGTGGTCCGAAATCTCGGCCACGAGGTGCTCTACTGGAATCGCGGGGCTGAGCGCATCTACGGCTGGACAGCGGAGGAGTCGCGCGGGCGGCGCGTGACAGACCTGATGATGAAGGACACCAAACCCTTCGAGACGGCGCAGGCCGAGCTGCTGGAGAAGGGTGAATGGAGCGGCGAGTTGAGGGAGTTCGCCCGCGACGGGCGCGAAGTCACGGTGAGCAGCCGTTGGACGCTCGTGCGTGGCGACGATGGCCAGCCGACATCGGTGCTCGTGCTCAACACGGACATCACCGAGAAGAAACGGCTCGAGAGCCAGTTCCTCCGCTCGCAGCGCATGGACAGCCTCGGCACGCTGGCGGGCGGGGTGGCCGGCGGCCTCAACACACTTTTTTCCCCGCTCATTGGGGCCACGCCCTTGCCGCGGATGGTCGAGCTTCCCCCCGAGGGATTCGCACTG
>CAYZJP010000193.1:0-7648 GCA_964478755.1 uncultured Klebsiella sp. | reverse complement strand
TTTTGGCTGCACGCTCATCTTGTTAAAGGAGGTTTTGGGATAGCCTCTAGTGATTCGATGAACAACTCGTCGTCGCCGGACGGTGTTCCGATTCCACGCACGGAGAGGTCGAGCGCGTAGTCGCGCATCAGGGCCGGCACTTGGTGGGCTGGCGGCGGTTCGTGCTGGCTTACCCGAACAGCGACGGTGCGCCAGCGTCCGGCCATTTCCGGCAGCAGGTCGCCGCAGAGTTGGCGGTGGAGGTCTTGCAGCAATGAGTCATCGAGCGGGCGGGAAGCAAGGCGGCCTTCCTCGATGTCCAGTTGGATTTGCAGCGCGCGTTCCGCCAGCAACGGAGCGAGCTGCTGGAACGATAGGATGCCGCGCGTCGTTTCTACGAAGCGAGTGCTGCCTTGCGGCGGTGTAGTTCCTTCAGCCATTGCCAGTCCACCGGCTCGCCTTCAAACGCCATGCTCAACGCGACTTGGCGCGGCGCCTGCGCAAGCCGGATGGCCTTGCGCCGCGCGGGTGAAATTTTGCGCCAGGCGCTGATTTTTTCCTGCCAAGTCATGGGGTGAAAGTAAGTGAAGCGGTTGATTGCGGCAAGCGTGGGGCGGCATTCATTGCTTTGCTGCATTGGCCGCAAGTGCCGCTGCCGCTTTCGCCTTCGCCTCCTCGGCCTTGCGCAGAATTTCCTCCGGCGAGGGCAGGCTCATCAGCACTTCCGCCGGGATGTCGCCGGCGCTGGCGAGTTTGGTCAGGCATTTCTGGCGTTCGGCCAGCGCCTTCTTGTCGTCGCGCTCCTTGCTGAAGCGCGCCTTGGCGGCGTCGCTGCGCTGGCGGAGCGCGGAATAAACATCGCCGCCGAGCAACGCGGAGATGTCCACCTTCATCTTCTCCTTGCCGAGGTCAGAGTCCTGCACCATGTCGCCGTTGATGGGGCCGGCCTTGTATTTCGGGAACATGATGGCGGCTTCGGGACAGACGCGCGAGCAGGCGGGGCAGTTGGTTTTGCAGTTGTCGTGGTTCTGCGCCTGGATGCGGTTCTGCTCGTCCACGCCATAGACGCCGAAGAGGCAGAAGGAGAGGCACTGCATGCAGTTGGTGCAGCGGTCGTAGTCAATGACCGGGAACCACGGCTTCCACTCGCCGTGCCGCGCCGCGCCCGTCTCGGCGCGCGTGGTCTCGGCCAGCTCGGCGATGCGGCTGGTGTCGAGGCCGGTGATGTCGTGAAAACGCACGGAGTCGCCGCCGGAAACACCCTCGGCGTCGAGCCTGCCGCCGCCGGAGAACTTGCCGAGCACGAGCAACGAACCGCGTTCATGCGGCGCAACGCGTCCGCCTGCAACGGCGCGCGTGACGGCGAAGCCTTTTTCCAACAGCGCGGTCAACGCGGAGAAACGGTCGGTGCTGTCGAGCGGTTGCGCATCGGCGCCTTCGTAGAGGACGATGCGGAGAGTGGAGGCGGTGGTGAGGGACATGAGATTCAATTTTTTAGGGCCAACATCTTCGTGCTCTGCTGCTCCAACTCTTTGATTTGGTCGGCGATTTGTTGGTCATGTTTGGAAAGAAACTCTGGCAAGGAGCTTCCACTTTGATTGTCGCTTTCGTTGAAAACAATTTCCTTCCCAATTGGAGCCAAGAGCCGATGAACGAATTCTTGCGAACGTTTGGACAGAAAAGAGTGAATTTGGCGCAAATCTGGCCCCGCATTCAACCGCTCTTGCACTAGACCTTCTTGTTGAACTAACGCATCTGCCGTTAGCGGATGGCCGACGTGAACCTCAAAAGTATCTTTCGAATCTCCGCCGGTTTTTGCCACACGCACTTCTTTCAGTAGCCAGTCCTTTTTGACGTTCATGTGACTCTGAAATGGAGTGGCGAAACCGGATATGATGAGGCGGTCACCTTCAACTCGGATTCGTATCTTCATCAAATCAACGCCCACCAATGCTCGAAACTTCACATCGCAAAGTCCCAAGTATTCGTGCATCTCTCCTTGTTCTGTCCAAAGGCCGAAAAACTTCTCCTTCGGGTTTGTTTCAATTAGTTTCTGCCGCTGGAAGTGCGTGAACTGCCCGTCAAACTCTAGCATTCCGAGCTTCAAGACTTCCTCCCACCGGTTGACATCAATGCGCATCCTTTTCAATCCCTCAATCTGCTGGTCTAAATTGTTCCGTTGTCGCAATACCTCATGGAGTTTCGATTGCGTTTCTGATGAATCCTGCCGGAGCTTTTCGTTTTCCACGGTCAGGCGCGCCTGCTCGTTCGCCGCACTTTGGCGCATCTCGTCCATAATGCTGACGCTCGCCAAAACGCAAAGACCACCACCAGCCATACACCCAAATCCAGAGACGAGCACAGCGAGCAGTTTGCTTGGAATCACAGTTGCGATGTAAATAGCCGCGCCAGCCAGTCCAAGCCCGATAGTTAACAAAATGGCAGCCGAAGCAATTCGCGCTATGCCAGCGCGGAACTCTGTTGCTTGGGCAAGAAGTTTCATTCGTGATCAGTGGTCAGTATTCAGTCACGCGCTTACTTTGACAACTCGCCCCAGCTTCAAAGTCGGGAGGAGGGCGAGCACTTTGGGCATCAACGGGCTCGTGTCTTCAAGGCGGTTCGACGATGCGCGCAGGGCGACGATGATGAGGCGAAGCTTCGCGAGGTTCTGCTGGCTGGCCATCGAGCCGTCCATGGTGATGAGCACGTCGAATTGTCCGTCTGCGCGCGCGAGGAGTTTGCCGTTCTTCAACCCGGCCCAGCCGATGCGTGGCACGGATTTCACTTCGTGACCGGAGAGGAAACGCTCCAGCCGCCAGTTCAAGTTTTCGTCGAGGAGAATGCGCACGTCAGGCGTGGGCGAGGACTTCGGCTTCCATCTCCTTGAGCACAGCCAGCACCTGCGAGCGCTTCACGCTGGGGAAACCGTCCAGAAAGACCTCGATGGAATCGCCCGCCTTGAGGTGATCGAACAGGCTTTGCACCGGAACGCGCGTGCCTTTGAATACCAGCGTGCCTCCAAGAATCTCCGGGTCGCAGTGATAGACGCGCTCTTTCTTCATGGGTGCAAGGTAGCGGTCGTCTCGGAGCGAGGCAAGTTTGAGTCGGCCTTCGGTGCATCACTCGCAGTGACTTTTCCTTTCGGCAAATTCGCCTTCACTTCGCTGTTGAAGAGTGAAGCGCAGACTTCCTCGGCGCTTTGCGCGCGCATGTTCAGCACTTCAGCGGCGTCGGGCGGGAGATCGGCCTTGGCGGTGTGGAAGAGCCATTTCACGGCGCGCGGGAAGCAGGCGGCGATTTTCACCGGGCCACCGTCGGCGAGGCGCTGGAGCGACGGGTCCTGCCGCGCGCTCATTTCGCACAAGTCCGCCACGGCGTCGAAGGCCACGCCCGACTCGGCCAACTTGCGCAACACCGCCTCCTTCACCTCGGCCGGGACGACCTGGGCGTATTGGCAATGGCAGTAAAGGATGCGCGGCGCGTCGGGCATGTCGCGGGACAGCTTGCGTGAGGAGACGCGCGGGGGCAACTGCGGGTTTAACGTCGAGCGGACGCGCACATTTTTGTGTATGCGGGCCACGGGCAGTCGGGCATACTGCGCGGCTCTATGTCGTTTAGCGCATTAAACCTCGACGCCCACATCCTCCGCGCCATCGCGGACTCCGGTTACACCGAGCCGACGCCGATCCAGTCGGCGGCCATTCCGCCCATTCTCGCGGGGCAAGACCTCACCGGCATCGCGCAGACGGGCACGGGCAAGACGGCGGCCTTCACATTGCCCATCCTGACGAAGCTCGCGGCCAACCCCGGCCCCGGTCGCGGCACGCGCGTGCTCGTGCTGGCGCCGACGCGCGAGCTGGCGGTGCAAATCGAGGAGAACGTCCGCGCCTATGGAAAATATCTGCCATTCAAGATGGCGACAGTTTTCGGCGGCGTCGGTGAACACTCGCAGATCAAGGCGCTGCGTGAGGGGCTTGAGATCATCGTCGCCACGCCGGGCCGTTTGATGGACCTGATGGGCCGGCGTTACGCAGACTTCACCGGGCTGCAATACCTCGTGCTCGACGAGGCCGACCGGATGCTGGACATGGGTTTTCTTCCGTCCATCCGGCAGATCGTCCGCTCGCTCCCCAAACAGCGGCAGACGCTGCTCTTTTCCGCCACGCTCTCGCGCGAGATCGAGGGGCTGACGCACGAGTTCCAGCGCGCGCCCAAGCTCGTCCAGATCGGCCGCCGCGCGAACCCAGCCGAGACCGTCACCCAATTCGTCTATGAAGTGCCGCGGTCGCGGAAGGTCGCGCTGCTCGCGCATCTGCTGGGCGAGCCGACCATGAACATGGTGCTCATCTTCGTGCGCATGAAACACGCGGCGGACCGGCTCGCGCGGCAGCTCGAATCGTTCGGCATCACGACGGCGACACTGCACTCGAACCGTTCCCAGAACCAGCGGCTCCGTGCGCTGCGCGACTTCAAGTCCGGCGCGGTGCGCGTGCTGGTGGCGACGGACATCGCGGCGCGAGGCATTGACGTGGATGGAATTTCGCACGTCGTGAACTTCGACTTCCCAATGCACGCGGAGGATTACGTTCACCGCATCGGCCGCACGGGCCGCGCGAACGCCATCGGCGATGCCATCAGCTTCGTGACGCCGGAGGATCACGGTGAATTGCGTTCGCTCGAACGGTTCATCGGACGCGGACTGGTGCGGAAGCGGGCGGAGGGATTTGATTACGCGGACCGGCCGGAGGTTCGTTCCAGCCCACAGCAGCACGGCCACGGACAACAACACCGTTCGCAGCAACAGCATCGTTCGCAACACCCGCAGCACCCGCAGCAGCGCGAGGACAGTTGGCAGAGCGGCTTTGTTGGCCAGCGCAGTTCACCAGGCGGGGGACGGCGCCCGAGGAGTGGGAATCGGCCCGGTGGGAACGAGTCGGGCGGCCCGCGGCCCGGTGGCCGGCCGTTCCGCCGCAGTTGGGGGCGGTAGAATGGGCGGCTCCTTTGTCACCCATGTTCGCGTTGAGCAGCGCGGCATTGTCAGACTCGGCGTCGCCTTCGGGATTGGCAAAGGCGCGGGCGACTTCTAGTTTTCCGCCATGTCTCTGAACCGCCGTCGTTTCTTCACCCGCTCGGGTTTGCTCGCCGCCACTTCGCTCGCCGCGCCGGCGGTCGTGCGCGCCGCCGAGCCAGGCAGCGCCCAGCCCGGCCAAAGGCCGCGCCACATCATCCACATGGTCGCCGATGGCATGGCGATGGCCATGCTCTCAATGGCGGATCATCTGTCGCGTGCGGTGCGCGGTCGCGGGCTGACTTGGATGAACCTATACAACCAACCGGGCACGGTTGGCTCGTTCATGGACGTGCGCTCGCTGAACTCGCTCGTGACCGACTCCTCGGCGTCCTCGTGCGCGTGGGGCAGCGGCTCGCGCATCGTCAACGGCACTGTCAACATCCTGCCCGACGGCACGATCCTCACGCCGCTCTACACGCTCTTCGGCCAGCAGGGCTGGAAGCGCGCACTCGTCACGACGACGGAGATCACGCACGCGACGCCCGCTGGGTTCGCCGCGAGCGGCCTGAAGCGCGAGGCGGCGGAAAGCATCGCCGTGCAATACATGGAACGCGGCGTGGATGTCCTTCTCGGTGGCGGACAAAAGTTCTTCGACCAAACGAAGCGCAAGGACAAGCGCGATGTTGTCTCCGATTACAAGGCCGCCGGTTATCAGGTCTTCAAGACCGCGAAGGAGTTTGCCGCAGCGAAGAATGACGGCAAGTGGCTCGGCATATTTGCGAACAGCCATCTGCCGTTCACCGTGGACTGGAACCACGACGCCAAGCACCGCGAAACCGTCCCGCACCTCGCCGAGCTGACGCGCAGGGCGCTCGCGAAACTGGAGAACGAGAACCACTTCATCATGCAGGTCGAGGGCGGGCGCGTGGATCACGGCGCGCACATGTGCGACGCGGTCGCGTCGCTCTACGACCAGATCGCGTTCGACGAGGCGCTGGACGTTGTGCTCGACTTCCAGAAACGTCACCCGGACACGCTCGTCGTCATCACCACCGACCACCCGACCGGCAACCCCGGCCTCAGCGGCATCGGCAGCAACTACGGTTTCAGCTCGGCGCTCTTCACCAACGTGCAGCGCGTGAAGAAGTCCTTCAGCGAAATCCTCAAGCAGTGGAATGTCCCCGGCCCTGACTCCGCGCCGCTGGCCAAGGGCGCGACCGCACCGCCCGTGCAGCAAGACTTGAAAGTCATCACCGACACGATCCGTGACGCGACCGAGTATCAGCTCTCCGCCGAGAAAGCCGCCGTGCTCGCGCCGTATCTGGCGAAGAAGGGCAAGGCGCAGTTCACGCTGATGAACAGCGCCGTCGCGCAGCTCGGCCAGGTCATGGCGAACCATCTCGGCATCGGCTGGACGGGCACGGCACACTGCTCGGACTATGTGCCGCTCGTTGCAATCGGGCCGGGATCGGACCGCTTCCGGGGCTTCGTGTTGAACACGGATGTGTTCCGCCATTACACACAGCTCGCCGGGATTGATTTCAAAAACCCGTCCGTCCCGATCAAGGAAGACCTCAAGGTGCCGCAGGACTTGGACAAGGACTTGCAGAAGGAGAAGGAGAAGGAGGCGAAGGAGAAGTCCGCCGCGCTGTGGGAGGAGCAGCATTGGGTGGCGGCGTGAGGAGAAGCCGCAATGCAGGCCTTCTTCCTCTTCGATCCGGGCTTCTGGACGAGCAACCCGCTCAGTTGGCTCTACTCGCTCTTCACGCTCTGGAT
Source organism: uncultured Klebsiella sp. (assembly GCA_964478755.1). Lineage (GTDB taxonomy): Bacteria > Verrucomicrobiota > Verrucomicrobiia > Limisphaerales > SXTU01 > SXTU01. Next base: position 882 of record CAYZJP010000193.1, on the reverse strand, counting down.
GCTCGTGGACGCCGGACGTCGTGGCGAATGGGTCTGGTTCGCTTTCATGATCGTTTTCCCGTTCATCAATCCGATCCTCTACTTCCTCCTCGTCTTCCGTTCTTCCGCTTCGTTTGCCTCGACCGGGTTCGAGCTGCCCGGCCAGCACAAGCGCCAACGCATCGCGGGACTGGGGAAGCAAATCCATCTGCTTGACAAGGCGCACCACCATCTCGAGCTGGCCGACATCCGCTTCCAGCAAGGAAAGTTCAAGGTGGCCGAGCAAAGTTACCTGCGCTCACTTGAGCGGGAGCCAAAGGACATTGACGCCCGCGCGCATTACGGCCAGTGCCTGCTGCGGCTGGGCCGCGCGGAGGAGGCGCGGACTTTTCTGAACGAAGTCTGCGTCGAGAATCCCAAACACGACTACGGCTACTCGCTCATGGCGTTGGCCGAGGCGCAGTCGGCGCTGGGCCAGACGGACGCCGCGATCGCGATTTGGGAACAGGTCGTGAGCCAGCATTCCTACGCTCGCGCGAAGACACAACTGGCGGAGCTGATCGCCGCCAAAGGCCAGAGCGAACGCGCAAGCCAGCTCGCGGAAGAAGTCGTCGTCGAGGACAAACACGCGCCGGAGTATCAACGGAAGCAGGAGCGGCCGTGGGTGGCCCGCGCGAAGAAGGTGGCCAAGTCGCTTCGAAAGTAGGTCGAGCCTGTCAGCCAGAGCGGAACCAGGCAGTTGAGCCACGGATGAAACACGGATTGAACACGGACGGTCATGTCTGTGTTTCATCCGTGTTTCATCTGTGGCTAAAAGGTTCCAGCTTTGGCGGAACAAAAGCGCCTCAGGCTAAAAACTGATTTCCCTTTCGCCGTGTGGCAGACATTCTGTCGCGCGCTATG
>CAYZJP010000192.1:0-7780 GCA_964478755.1 uncultured Klebsiella sp. | reverse complement strand
CGCTCACCGCATGGGACATTTACCGTCCTACCCACCTTTATGAGATGGGTTCTAGAAACCCGTCGCAGAAATTTCCCAGCTTCCGCCTTCACTGCGCTTCCGCCGCCGCCGTGCTTTGGCGAGACACGTCGGCGCGACAGGCCGGAACGACATCTGCTTTTTGTAGCGTCGGTCCGTGACCGACGATTTGAAACCCATTCGGCGCTGACACAGCGCCGCTACAATCCCATGCCGCGCCTGACGGCGCTTTCCCGGAGCGCGGCTCTATGAGCCGCAGCGCATCTGAAAATCAACTCGTCTTGCTTGAATCGTGCGCGCTCTCGTTTTGCGAAGCTGCTGTGGGTCGCCCACCCGCGGTCCGAATCCGTTCAGGGTTTATTTGACGCTTTTCAATCCGTGTTGATCCGTGTTCAATCTGTGGCAAGATTTCGCCATGCCCACTTCGCTCATCCATCGCATTGGTATCGCCGCGCCGGCGGAAATGATTTATCGCGCCCTCACCACTGCCGAGGGCATCCACGCGTGGTGGACGACGGACGTGAAAATGGATCACAACGTCGGCGGCAAAGCCGTCTTCGGGTTCTTCAATCACTCGACCGTTTTTGAGATGCGCATCGAGGCGTTGACGCCGCCGTCGCTCGTGCGCTGGCAATGCACCGGCGGCAGTTCGCCCGACTGGATCGGCACGACGCAGGAATTCATCCTCGAACCGGACGGCGACGAGGTGCTGCTGAAATTCTGTCACGGCGGCTGGGAGCGGGGCGGCGATCATTGTTATCATTGCAACACGACGTGGGGACATCTGCTCATCTGCCTGAAAGATTACTGCGAGCGCGGGGTGAAGAATCCTTATTTCAAATGACTGCGAAAGAACCTCCTGAACGCGCGAAGATTGAAGTCGAGAACGGCAACGTGCCCGGCTACGTCACGCGCGTGGACGCCATTAAATATGCCGCGATGAAAAAGGCGTTGCTGAAAATCGTGCCGAAGAAGCCGCCCGGCATCACGCACATGGAGATGCGTCAAGCCGTCGTCGCGCATTTGCCGAAAGACGAGTTCCCCGGCGGCGCGAAGGCTGATTGGTGGTCAAAGTGCGTGCAGTTGGATTTGGAGGCGAAAGGCATCATCAAACGCGACCCTGCGGCCACGCCGTTGAGGTGGCAACGCGTGAAGTAATCCGAGCGATGCGGGTGCGCAGCGACGCGTTGCCCTTCTTATTGGGCCAGGGTTTAGCTTGCGGGAAAGCTTGCGCCGCGTTTCCGTCGCGGTGGACATGCGCCGGACATTTACGTGGTTGGGATTGCTGCTGGGTTTGACGACGGTGGTTGCTGCCGCCCAGCCATGTTGCATCGAAATCGTCGAGCAGGGCAGTGGCTGGCCCGTGCCGCTGGTGGAGCTGCGCACGACGCATCACGCGCGGTTCGTCTCGGACAACGCGGGGAACATCGCCTTCGACCTGCCGGAGCTGATGGGGCGAGAGACGTGGTTCGACGTGAAGGCGGATGGTTATGAGGTGAAGGCCGATGGCTTCGGGATGCGCGGGGTGCGGCTCACGCCGGAGCCGGGCAAGACGCTGCGGGTGGAAGTGAAGCGGACCATCGTCGCGCAACGCGTCGGACGGCTGACGGGCGCGGGCATTTTTGCCGAGAGCCAGAAGCTCGGGCAGGAGGACGACTGGCGCGAGTCGGGAGTGGTTGGCCAGGACAGCGTGCAGAACGCGGTGCATCGGGGGAAACTCTTCTGGTTCTGGGGCGACACGACGGTGGCGAGGTATCCGCTCGGCATCTTCGACGGCACCGGCGCGACGACGTCGGTGCGGCCGGAAATCAAGTTGGAGCCTCCGCTGAAACTTCCCTTGGCCTATTTCACCAACGCCGCCGGTGTCCCGCGCGGCATCGCGCCGATGCCCGGCAGCGGGCCGACGTGGGTGACGGGCGTGGCGAGCGTGCCGGACAAAACCGGCACGCCGCGGCTCGTGTGCGCCTACATGAAAATCAAGGGGATGCTCGAAGTTTACGAGTGGGGCCTCGCGGTGTGGAACGAGGAGAAGAACGTCTTCGAGCAGTTGAAGACGGTCTGGACGAAGTCGGACGCGACGCCGAAAGCACCGCCGATTCCCCACGGGCATCCGGTGTTGTGGAAGGACGCGGCGGGCAAGGAGTGGCTGCTCTTCGGCAATCCATTTCCCATCTTGCGCTGCCCGGCGACCTTCGAGGCGTGGCAGGACGCGAAGACTTGGGAAGTGCTCACGCCGCAGGCCGGCCTGCGCGGCGCGAATGGCGAGACGGTGAAGCCGCACAGCGGTTCCATCGCGTGGCATCCGGGTCGGAAGCGGTGGGTGACGGTCTTCATGCAGGCGTTCGGCAAGCCGTCGGTCTTCGGCGAGCTGTGGTATGCGGAGGCGGACGCGCCGACGGGGCCGTGGGGCACGGCGGTGAAGGTGTTGAGCCACGACAACTACACGTTCTACAATCCGCGCCTGCACATCGAGTTCACGCCGGCAGGTTCGTCCCACCTGTTCTTCGAGGGCACCTACACGACGCAGTTCGCGAACAAGCCCGTGGCCACGCCGCGTTACGATTACAACCAGATGCTCTACCGGCTGAACTTGAATGACCCGGCGCTCAAGCCGGCGCAGCAGCCTTGATTGCAACGCAGGGAAGCCGCACGCTCGCCGCATGAGCCAGCCCAACATCTGCCAGCGCTCGCCGCTCGTGCAAAAAGTCGAACCCGGCACCTACTGGTGGTGCGCCTGCGGTCGCTCAAAGACGCAGCCGTTCTGCGATGGCTCGCACAAGGGCACCGGCTTCAGCCCGAAGGAAGTGGAAATCACCGAGGCGAAGCAAGTCGCGTGGTGCATGTGCAAGCACTCGCAGAACAGCGCGTTCTGCGACGGCAGCCACAAACGCGTCTAGGGCGGCGGGCCGCTGCGCTGGCGTTACGACGCGGGCGGCCTGCGCTTGAAGAACTTCGTCACGTTGTCGGCGTCGGCGTCGGCGAAGTCCACCGTGGCGCCGGGAGCGCGATGGCGCGCGATCTCCAGCCGCTCGTAGATGCCGATGACGGGGGGCAGCGCCTCGTCCTCGATCCGCTTCGCATCCAAGTCCGATTTGAAGACCACGACCAGCAGGCAGGTTTCATCCACCCGGCGGACAAGCGTCTGGCAGCCCGTGCCGCTGACGCGCAAGAGGGTGAAGTAGGATTCGCCGAGGCGCTTGGACATCTCCTGGGCCGCGCTGAAGGCGTTGGCGGCGAGGCTGGCGAACTCGCGCGGCTCGCCGGGCAGTTGGCCGACGTGGTGGATGAGATAGCCCGCGCTCTCGACCATCAGCGCGGCCAGCGCACCGCTGCGCGCCACGAAGTCCTTCAGCAACGCATCAAGCTGAAGGACATCCTCCGTGTTGAGTTCCGGGAAGCCCTTCATGGCGAGGTTGAAGGTTGAAGGTTGAAGGTTGAAGGCGGCCGGAAACCTTGAACCTCGAACCGGAAACCTTTCATCTACTTGCCGGTGTTCAGGAACTTGTTCAGCAGCAGGCCGGTGATGGCGTTGAGCGTCTCGAAGACGCCCTCGCACTTGGGCGCGATGGCGGGGAAGCTGGGCACCTGCACGTCGCGGTTGTTGAGCAGGAAGTCCATGTATTCGGTCGGCGCGGGATTGGCGGAGTCGCGCTTGTTGTATTGGAGGACATAGGGGATGTCGGCGAGGTTGAGCTTCAGCGTCTTGAGGTTGTCCTCCATGTTTTTGAGGCTCTCGACGTTCTCCTCCATCTTTTCGTAGGTGGAGTCGGCGACAAACACGAGGCCGTCCACCCCGCGGAGCACGAGCTGGCGGGTGGTGTTGTAAATGACCTGGCCGGGCACGGTGTAGAGCTGGAACTTGGTCTTGTAGCCCTTGATGGTGACGGTCTCCAACGGAAAGAAGTCGAAGAAGAGCGTGCGGTCGGAGCTGGTGGCCAGCGAGACAATCTTGCTCTTGCTCTCGGGGTTGGCGGACTGGACGTTGCCAAAGATGGACTCGAGGTTCGTCGTCTTGCCGGACTTGGCGGGGCCGTAATAGACGATCTTGACCTGCAGTTCCTTGGTGGCTTGGTTAATGATGGCCATAGGCTATTTGCGCTGGCGGGCGATTTCGGTGGCGATGCTTAAGAGCTGCGGGAGGGGAAGCAAGTGTCCTTTGCGGCTCATCACGGCGAAGAAAATTTTCTCCAGCTTGAAGACGGCCCAGTGATGGCCGTCGGCGATGAGCGAAATCATCGTGGGATCGCCGAGCTTCATCTGGCGGGACTGCTCTCCGGTGGCGGTGAAGAGCTTTGGGAGCGCGTAGGCGAGCAGCTCCGGCGGCAGCGTGGCTTGCATCTCGGCGGCGGCGAGATGGCCCTCCTGAAGCGAGAGCATCGCACCGGAGACGCCGGGCAGGGCGATGACCGCATGGATGATTTCCGTCGGCGTCCAGTGGACTTTCTCGGGTCGGCCGAGGGCTTCGCCGAGCTTGGTGTCAACGGGCGCGGGCGCGGCGGGCGCGGCGTCCGGGATGGTGAGCATGGCTGCCGGGGTGCGGTTGACGAAGGTGCTGGTGCGGCCTTCATCGGTGCCGGCGGGCTTCGCGCCGCTCCTCATGTTTGTCATGAACGGCTGCACGAGGACGCGCAGGGGAAGTTGCAGCGAAGTGCTGTCCGCCGCCGAAGGACCGACGGCGGGATTCATCCAGCTCCGCAACTGGCCCCAGGTGAAAATCACCTTGCCGCTCTTCATGACGTTGCCGAGTTCCTCGCGCGGGAACTCCACGGTCACATCGCCCAGGTCGGCGGCCTCCTTGCGGATGTTTTCTGGCCAGCCGACGGTGAGGACGGAGAGCTTGACCGACACAGTGGTGGACGCTGGCGCTTCCCCGGCAGCGGGGGCGGGGCTGAACAAAGCAGGCGCGGGCGCGACCGCTTCCGACGCGGGCTGGAAGGTTGTGAAGGTTGTATGGCTCTTGGCCGTTTCTGGCGCGGCGGAGAACGAGGGCGCGAACGCCTGTGTCGGCGGCGCGGGCACGGCGGGCGCGGGCGCAGGGGGCGAAGCAGGGGCCGGAGCTGCGGCTGTCGGTCCGAGGCCGGCGAAGAAACTTCCCGCCGCCGGCTCGGCCTTGGTCGCGGATTTGCGCTTTAGCAACGGCCCGGCGACGCGGAGCACTTCCGGCAGCGGCAAATCCACGAGCGTTTCACCGTGGCCCGAGCTGCTGAAGAACCCGGCGGGTGCGGCGGCACGCAGTTCGTCGAACGTGATTCGCACCGCGCCGGTGGCGAGCTGGGGCAGCACCCGGGCCGTCGGCACGTTGATTTTCTCGTCGGCGTTCGCGGCGCGTGTGGCCAGCGGCTTGAGCGCGACGGGCAGGCGGTCCAGCACCGATTTGAGCGAGAGGGCGAGGCTTTCCGGCACGGGATCCGCCGGCGGCGCAGCGGCACTGGCGGGGGGTGCCCCGCCCGTCGCCGACAGACCTTTGATGGAATCCAACATGTGGTTTTGCGGGCGTCCGGCGGCGGATTCTCACCTTCCTGCCGCACGGAAATGCGCCGACAGTGTCCGCCCAAATCACTTGAAGTGGCAAACAAAAAGCGCACACTGAAGCCCGCGTGGGCACGCAAAACAAAATCCTCATCCTCGACGACGAGGAGCAATTCCTGGAGTTGTGCCAGGAACTGCTCTCCACGCTCGCGGCCAAGCCCGACGTGCGCACCGCCTCCTCCGGCGCGCACGCCATCGCGCTGTTGGAGGCCGAGCCGTATTCGCTCCTGCTCACCGACCTGCGGATGCCGAACATGGACGGCTTCCAGGTGCTGGCCATCGTCCGCCGGCGCTTTCCCGGACTGCGCACGGTGGTGATGACGGGCGTGACCGAGGACGAGTATCGCACGCGCGCCTACGCGATGGGCATTGACCTGTATCTGGAGAAGCCCAAGACCGCGCAGGACATCAAGATGTTCGTGGACTGCATCGAGTCGTTGCTCGCGCGTGAAGAGGCCGGCGGCTTCCGCGGCGTGCAGAGCAAGACGATCACGGACATCGTGCAGATGGAGAGCCTCTCGCAAAGCTCGGTGACGCTCAAGTTCACCAACGGCCCGTTCGTCGGCAAAATCTGGCTGCTCAATGGCGACCTCATGGACGCCGAGATGGGCGAACTGAAGGGCGAGGATGCCTTCAAGAAAATCATTTCGTGGAAGTCCGGCACCTTCGAGAGCCTGCCCGCGGACTCCACCCGCGAGCGTCGCATCATGAATTCCGTCCAAGGCCTGCTGCTCGACTCCGCGCAGATGCTCGACGAGATGGCCGCCGGCGAAGTCCCCGGCTCCGGCGGCGAAAAGGCCAAGGCCACCTCGCCGCTCGCAGAGCTGGCCCGCAACCCTGGCGTTGAGTTCGTGCTCACCACCGGCGTGGGTGGCAAGGAGCCTGAGCACTACGGCTGCGAAATTCCTGACAAGACCGCCGCCTGGGCCGCCCGAGCCGCCGAGCGTTTCAACCAGCTCGGCGAAAAAATCAAGGCCGGCACGCTCCAGCAGGTCGTCACCACCGGATCGCAGCGCGGCGCGGGCCTCGCCACCAAGGGCGAGAAAGTGCTCTGTGTTGGCTTTCAGCGCGGGCGCACCGCCGGGCAGATTTTGGAAACCCTCAAAAAAATGGCGTCGCAATGGGCCTCCTAGATTTTTTTTCCTCGAAGAAGGATGCGCCGGTGATTGACCGCCTGCCCAGCGGCAGCTTCACGGTGGATCGTGACGGGAAGATTCTCACCTCCACGCTGCCGCAGGGTTTCGCCGAGGCCACCGTGCGCGAAATCGGCAAGGTGGTCGTCGAGGCGATGGTGTCCGCGCGTGATGCGAATCTGCCCGTGACCGAGCTGATCATCCACTACAGCGGCCTCAAGATCACGGCGAAGGAGCAGCGCGGCGGGGCCATGATTTTCCTTGCCCCCATCCGTTGACGCGCCCTAAATCGCCGCTCGGACGCGGCTTATGCGCAACAAAAAACTGGACCAACTCATTCTCGAGCTCGAAACCCATGTCGAGTGCTGGAAGCAGTTCAACCATTTCCTCGCCCTCGCCCGCTCGAAGACGTTCACGCCCGAGGACGAGAACCAGTTCCTCGAAGTGAAGAGCAACATCGCCCAAGGGCTGGAGATGCTGATGAGCCAGGTCGAGGGCGGCGGCGCCCCGCCGCGCGAGGAAATCCACGCGCTCCTCACCAACGCCCCGTCCATCCGCTACATGAGCGAGCTGGCCGAGAACTCCCTGCGCGGCCTCGAAAACCAGTGGCACAAAATCTTCCTCGGCTGGCAGGGCGTCCTCGGCGCGCTCAAAGTGAAGCAGAAGGAGCTGGAGGGAAAATCCTTCCTCGGCAGCCTCTTCGGCAAGAAGTAGCGCCCCTTGCGCGGCCTCGCGGCGCGCGGCATTCTTCCCGCGCATGAACACCCGCTTTCGCTTCACCTTGTCCCTGCTCTGCCTCGGACTCGCCTGCGCCACCCTCCACGCCGCCGACCCCAAGACCGGTTCGCTCAAGTCCGCGCTCCTGCTCCACGCGTCCTTTGACAAGGGACTCGACGCCGACTTTGCCATCGGCGACCGGACGCTCTACCACGCGCCTACGGGAAATCGCCAGCAAGCCGTCGCGGGTTTGCCCGAGGGCCAGGTCGTACTCGCGAAGGGCGAGGGCAAGTTTGGCGACTGCCTGCACTTTCTGAAAAAGGGCAAGGCCGTCGTGTTCTTCAAGGGCGAGAAGACGCTCAACTACAACACGAACAACTGGA
>CAYZJP010000191.1:0-7796 GCA_964478755.1 uncultured Klebsiella sp. | reverse complement strand
GAGAGGGTCGTCGAGGTCCGCAACCAGAAGAAGACGGTGTCCACCCGTAAGCTTTGGCCTGGCTACGTATTTGTGGACATGGTGCTGCTTGACGAAAACCATCGGATCATCGAGAAGCCCTGGTATTTCATCAAGGAAACACAAGGGGTGATTGGTTTTGTGGGCGGCGAACCCCCGACCCCGACGCCTGCCGAGGAAGTCGAGTCCATTAAGAACCAAATCTCGGCCTCTGAGGAGCACGAGAAACCGAAGGTAAGCTTTGAGATAGGCGAAACGGTCAAAATTAACAACGGCCCGTTCCTGAATTTCAGCGGCGTCATCAAAGAAGTCGAGCCCGAGCGCGGCAAGCTGAAGGTAACGGTGAATATTTTCGGGCGGAACACACCGGTGGAACTGGAGTATTGGCAAGTGGAGAAAGGTTAATCCGTTGAACCATGGAATCGTAGAAATGTGGAACCGTCAAATAGGCAGCACACGAGACGATTCAAGGATTTAACCATTCGATGACTTAAGGCGTTTAATACAATGGCAAAGAAAATTACAGGGCAAATCAAGTTGCAGATACCCGCTGGACAGGCCAATCCCGCGCCGCCGGTGGGACCGGCATTGGGCCAGCACGGCGTCAACATCATGGCGTTCTGCAAGGAATTCAACGCGGCCACCAAGGATCAGGCGGGCCTGGTCATTCCCGTCATCATCACCGTCTATCAGGACAAGTCCTTCACCTGCGTTTACAAGTCCCCGCCCGCGTCCATCCTGCTCAAGAAGGCCGCCGGCGTCGCGTCCGGCTCCAAGACGCCGAACAAGGACAAGGTCGGCAAGGTCACGCGCAAGCAGATCCTCGACATCGTCAAGATGAAGCAGAAGGACCTCAACGTGAACAGCGAGGACGCCGCCGTGCGCCTCATCTCCGGCACCGCCCGCAGCATGGGAATTGAAGTCGTCGGTTAAACCAAAACGCGGGAGGGCGCGCTGCGTCCGCTTGCACCGCACCAAACAGAATGCCCAGCAAACGCTACAACAAAAACGCCAAATTGGTCGAAGGCAAGAAGGCGCTTCCGCTCAAGGAAGCCGTCCAGATTCTTGCGAAGTTCGAGAAAGCCAAGTTCAACGAGACCGTTGATCTCGCCTTCCGTCTCGGAGTTGACCCGAAGCAGAGCGATCAGATGGTCCGCGGCACCGTCCCGTTGCCCCACGGCTCCGGCAAGGTCGTCCGCGTGCTCGTGTTCGCCAAGCCCGGTGCCAGCGCCGAGGCCGCGCGCCAGGCCGGCGCGGAGTTCGTCGGCTTCGACGACATGATCAAGAAATGCACCGACGGCTGGGTGGACTTCGATGTCGCCGTGGCCACGCCCGAGGCGATGGTCGAGGTGCGCAAGCTCGGCAAGGTGCTCGGGCCGCGCGGCCTGATGCCCAATCCGAAGACCGGCACCGTGACCGACGACACCGCCAAGGCCGTCAAGGAAGTGAAGGCGGGCCGCGTCGAGTTCAAGGTGGACAAGGCCGGCAACATCCACGTCCCCGTTGGCAAGGCCGCGTTTCCGCCCGAGCAGATCGAGGAGAACGCCCGCGCCGTCATTGAGGCCGTCGCCAAGGCGCGCCCCGCCAGCGTGAAGGGCGTGTTCCTCCAGAGCTGCACCCTCTCGGCCACCATGAGTCCGGGTGTCCGTGTGGACACCCGCGAGTTCGTCGCGACCCCTTAACCTTAACCGACTAAAATTTCATGCGTGCCGAAAAGAAACTCATCACCAGCGAATACGTCGCGCGGCTCAACGCCTCGCCCTTCTTCATCGTCGTGGACTACACGGGCCTGACGGTGACGCACTTCAACGAGCTGCGCACCCGCCTCCGCAAGGGCGGGGCCGAGGCGCACGTCGTCAAGAACAGCATCTTCCGCATCGCCGCCCAGGAAGCCGGCTTCGCCGACCTCTCGGGCACGCTCGCGGGCCAGCTCGCCGTCGTCACCGGCCAGAAGGACATCAGCTCCGCCGCGAAGACGCTGAAGAATTTTGCCGCCGAGTTCGAGAAGCCGAAGCTCAAGTTCGCCCATCTCGGCAACCAGCGCCTTGAGAAGGCCGACATCCTCGCGCTCGCCGATTTGCCGTCGCTTGATGTGCTGCGCGCCAAACTGCTGGGCGCGTTGAAGGCCCCGGCCCAAAAGCTCGCGGCGATGATCAACACGCCCGGCTCGCAGCTTGCCCGCGTCATCAAGGCCAAGAGCGAAAAGGCCGCCTGAACAAAATAATTTCCGCCGGCCCGTTTGCCGGCGGGGAAAACAAACAACGAAACAAACAGAGTGAATCGTCGGCCAGCGGCCGCTGGCTCAAATCTCCGGGGCTCCGGGGGCGACGAGACTAAAGAAAGGCAACATGGCTGACATCGCAAAGTTGGTTGATGAGTTGAGCGCGCTGACCGTTTTGGAAGCCGCCGACCTCGTGAAGCAGTTGGAAGGCAAGTGGGGCGTGACCGCCGCCGCTCCTGTGGCTGTCGCCGCCGCTGGCGGCGCTGCTGGTGGCGCCGCCGCTCCCGCTGAGGCCGCGAAGGACACCTTCGACGTGATTCTCAAGGAAGCCGGACCGAACAAGATCGGCTGCATCAAGGCCGTTCGTGAGGTCAAGGCCGGCCTGGGTCTCGCCGAGGCCAAGGCGCTGGTCGAAGGCGCTCCGAAGCCCGTGCTCGAAGGCGCGAACAAGGCCGACGCCGAGGCCGCCAAGAAGAAGCTCGAAGACGCCGGCGCGAAGGTCGAACTCAAGTAGTATTCCTGTCCACGGCGGGCGGCGGCCCGGATGGCCGCCGCCCGCCCTTCCTCCTGCGGGAGGAGTTGGACAGATGCCGATGCCCAGATTTTTGCAGATGTGGTAAAGATAGTTTTGGCGGACTTCCGGGGTTGACCCGGAAGGCTGCCTCTTTTCGTCTCGTAATGAAAATGCCCGGCGGGTGCCGGGCCAGCTCGAAAGAACAAAATGCCAACGCGAAACGCAGAACGCATCAACTTCGGCAAGATCAAGGAACCCCTCGTTCCGCCGAACATGATCGAAATCCAGGTCAACTCCTACGTCGAGTTCCTGCAATCGCAGGTGGCCCCCGCCAAGCGCAAGAACCTCGGGCTGCAGGCCGTGTTCAACGAGGTCTTCCCCATCGAGAGCTACGATGGCAAGACCGTCCTCGAATACACCGGCTTCGAGATCGGCGAACCGAAACTTTCCTGGCTCGACAGCATCCGCGAGGGCCTGACCTTCGGCGCGCCGCTCCACGTCACGTTCCGTCTCCGCGACGAGGCGCGCGGCGCGAAGGAGGAAAAAGTGTTCATGGGCGAGCTGCCCCTGATGACCCCGCAGGGCACGTTTGTCATCAACGGTGCCGAGCGCGTCATCGTCAGCCAGCTTCACCGCTCGCCCGGCCTCGCCTTCGAGGAGACGACGCACCCGAACGGCAAGAAGCTCCACAGCTTCCGCATCATCCCCGACCGCGGCTCGTGGTATGAGGCGCAGTTCGACACGAGCGACATGCTCTACGTCTATCTCGACCGGAAAAAGCGCCGGAGGAAATTTCTCACGACCACGCTCTTCCGCGCGCTCGCGTTCCTCGAGGGCGACGAGAAGCCCAAGAAGGATGTCATCCGTGGCACGGACGAAGAAATCATCAAGCTGTTCTACGACATCGAGGAACTGCCCGTGAAGAAGGCCGAGGGCCTTGAAGACATCGCCAACAAGGTGCTCGTCGAGGACGCCATTGACGCCGACAAGAACATCGTTGTCGCCCGCGCCTTCGAGCCGCTCTCCAAGGCGGTCGTGAAGCAGATCGCCGAACTCGGCGTGACCAAGATCAAGGTCGTGGACACCTCGGTGGACGATGGCATCGTCATCAAGTGCCTCAAGAAAGACCCGACCAAGAACGAGGAAGAAGCCCTCAAGGACATCTATCGCCGTCTCCGCCCCGGCGACCCGCCGACCGCCGCCAATGCGCGCGCGCTCATCAAGCGCCTGTTCTTCGACCCGAAGCGCTACGACCTCGGGCGCGTGGGCCGCTACAAGATCAACCAGAAGCTCAAGCTCGGCGACACCGCGACCTCGCGCATCCTCACGAAGCGGGACTTGGTGGACGCTACGAAATATCTCCTCAAGCTCAAGAAGGGTCAGGGGAGCGTGGACGACATTGACCACCTCGGCAGCCGCCGCGTCCGCACCGTGGGCGAACTTCTCGCCAACCAGTGCCGCGTCGGTCTCGCGCGCACCGAGCGCCTCGTCAAGGAGCGCATGACGCTGTTCGACCAGGAAGTGGACACGATGACGCCGGCGAAGCTCATCAATCCGAAGGCGCTCTCCGCCGTCGTGCGCGACTTCTTCGGCCGCTCGCAGCTCTCGCAGTTCATGGACCAGATCAACCCGCTCGCGGAGTTGACGCACAAGCGCCGCTTGTCCGCGCTCGGACCGGGGGGCTTGTCGCGTGACCGCGCGGGCTTCGAGGTTCGTGACGTGCATCCGTCGCACTACGGCCGCATTTGCCCGATTGAAACGCCCGAAGGCCCGAACATCGGCCTCATCGCCTCGCTCGCGACGTTCGCGCGCGTGAACGACTTCGGCTTCATCGAGACGCCCTACCGCAAGGTCGTTAAGGGCCGGGTCACCGGCGAACTCGACTACCTCACGGGCGACCGTGAGGAAGGCTTCACCATCGCGCAGGCCAACGCGCCGTTCGATGACAAGGGCCACTTCCTGAACCCGACCGTCACCTGCCGTCGCAAGGGCGACTTCGTGGACGTGGAGCCGAACGAGGTGGATTACATGGACGTGTCGCCCAAGCAGCTCGTGTCCGTGGCCGCCGGTTTGATTCCGTTCCTCGAGCACGACGACGCGAACCGCGCGTTGATGGGCTCGAACATGCAGCGCCAGGCCGTGCCGCTGTTGATCACGGAAGCGCCGTTCGTGGCCACCGGTCTTGAGGAGCGCGTCGCGCGCGACTCGATGGCCGTGCTCATCGCCGAGGAGGCGGGCAAGGTTGCCAGCGTCACCGGTGATCAGATCATCATCACGAAGGACGGGAAAATTCCCGAGTCCAAGAAGAAGCTCAAGCACGCCCCCGAGGAGGGCGTCTGGATTTATCGCCTCCGCAAGTTCATGCGCTCCAACGCGGCGACCTGCGTCAACCAGCGCCCGCTCGTCGCCAAGGGCGACAACGTCAGGAAGGGCCAGGCCATTGCCGACGGCCCCTGCACCGGCGGCGGTGAACTCGCCCTCGGCCGCAACGTGCTCGTCGCGTTCATGCCGTGGAACGGCTACAACTTCGAGGACGCCATCCTCATCAGTGAGCGCATCGTGAAGGAGGACGTGTTCACGAGCATTCACATTGACGAGTTCGAGGTCGCTGCGCGCGACACGAAACTTGGACCCGAAGAAATCACCCGCGACATCCCGAACCTCGGCGAGGAAGCGCTCAAGAACCTCGGCCCCGACGGCGTCATCCGCGTCGGTGCCGAAGTGAAGCCCGGCGACATTCTCGTCGGCAAGATCACGCCGAAGTCCGAGACCGAACTCGCGCCGGAAGAACGCCTGCTGCGCGCGATCTTCGGCGAGAAGGCCGCCGACGTGAAGGACACTTCGCTCAAGGTTCCCTCGGGCACCTACGGCATCATCATGGACGTGAAGGTTTCGGCCAAGAAGCCGACCGACGGCATGACTCCCGTCAAGAGCGTGGACAAGGACGCCAAGCGCGCCCAGAAAGTCGTGGACGAGGAATACAAGGGCAAGATTGAGACGCTCCGTGACCAGCTCACCGAGGCGCTCTCGAACATCCTGCTCGGCGAGAAAATCCCGCTCGACGTGACCAATGCCGAGACCGGCGAGATCATCATCCCGGCCAACCGCAAGATCACCAAGACGCTGTTGCGCAAGCTCGCGCAGGTCTATGACAAGATTGAGATTGATCCCTCGCCCATCCGCAACAAGATCAACGAGATCATCGGCACGTTTAAGAAGAAGTTCGACGACCTGCAGATGCAGCATGACGAGGAGGTCGGCCGCGCCGAGTCCGGCGAGGACGTGGACCCCGGCGTCATCAAGCAGGTGAAGGTTTACATTGCCTCGAAGCGCAAGCTCTCGGTCGGCGACAAGATGGCCGGCCGCCACGGCAACAAGGGCGTCGTCGCCAAGATCGTGGCGGAGGAGGACCTCCCGTTCCTCGCCGATGGCACTCCGGTGGACATCGTGCTGAACCCGCTGGGCGTGCCTTCGCGCATGAACGTTGGCCAGCTCCTCGAGACGCACTTGGGTTGGGCGGCGAAGTTCCTCGACCTCAAGTTCGCCACACCGGTTTTCGACGGCATCAAGGAAAAGGAAATCCGCGGCTACCTCAAGGACGCCGGCGACCTGCACAAGAAAGAGGTCGGCCAGCCGCTCGTCGGCGAGCATGGCAAGGCCACGCTCTACGATGGCCGCACTGGCGAGACCTTCGATCAGGAGATTGTCGTCGGCTACATCTACATGATGAAGCTCGGCCACCTGGTCGCGGACAAGATTCACGCCCGCGCGGTCGGGCCTTACTCGCTCGTCACGCAGCAGCCGTTGGGTGGCAAGGCGCAGTATGGCGGCCAGCGCTTCGGCGAAATGGAAGTGTGGGCGATGGAAGCCTACGGCGCGGCCTACACGTTGCAGGAACTCCTGACCGTGAAGTCCGACGACGTGCAGGGCCGCACCCGCATCTACGAGGCCATCGTCAAGGGCGACAACGCCCTTGAGGCCGGCGTGCCCGAGTCGTTCAACGTGCTCGTGAAGGAAATGCAATCCCTCGGCCTGGATGTGAAGGTCGGCTACAGCAACCCGGTGGACACCGCCGGCCAGGCGGTCAACCCGCAGGCGCTCCTCGCCGCCCTCTGAAATCAACTTAACCGCGAACGCACCACACAGCTATGATCAGCGCCAAAGAAACCGCCCGCGAACTGCTCGGCCTGGACAAGGTCAACCTCGTTGACCACGTCACCATCACCGTCTCCAGCCCGGAGACCATGCGCGCCTGGTCGAAGGGCGAGGTCAAAAACCCCGAGACCATCAACTACCGCACGTTCAAGCCCGAGAAGGGCGGCTTGTTCTGCGAGCGCATCTTCGGTCCTGTGAAGGACTGGGAGTGCTCGTGCGGCAAGTATAAACGCATCAAGCACCGCGGCGTGGTCTGCGACCGCTGCGGCGTCGAGGTCACGCTCGCCCGCGTGCGCCGCGAGCGCATGGGCCACATTGAGTTGTCCGTGCCGGTGTCGCACATCTGGTTCTTCAAGTGCATGCCCTCGCGCCTCGGCCTCATGCTCGACATGACCGCGCGCGCCCTCGAACGCGTGATCTACTACGAGGACTACCTCGTCATTGACCCCGGCAACACGCCGCTCAAGCAGCACCAGCTCCTCAGCGAGCACGAGTATCGCGAGGCCAAGGAAACTTACGGGGCCGACGCGTTTGTCGCGAAGATCGGCGCGGAAGGCGTCCGCGACGCGCTCGCGCGGCTGGACCTGCCCAAGACCGTCGAAGAGTTGCAGGTCGCAATGACCGAGACGAAGTCCAAGCAGATTCGCAAGAAGCTCGCCCGGCGCATCAAGCTCCACCAGGGCTTCATCAGCTCCAAGAGCCGTCCCGAGTGGATGATCCTCACGGTGCTGCCGGTGATTCCACCGGATCTGCGCCCGCTCGTGCCGCTCGAAGGTGGGCGCTTCGCGACGTCCGATCTGAACGATCTCTATCGCCGCGTCATCAACCGCAACAACCGGTTGAAAAACCTGCTCCAGCTCAAGACTCCGGAAGTCATCATCCGCAACG
>CAYZJP010000190.1:0-7840 GCA_964478755.1 uncultured Klebsiella sp. | reverse complement strand
GGGGGGGTGTGGTCCAGGCCGGCCGGGGGGGGGTTCTTTGCGATGAGGCGGGCATGGCCGGCATCGTCGTCCGCCACGAGGATGATCACTTCTTTGGTCACGCTCATAAGGCTGTCACTTCCTGGACGTGGCCGGCAAGGAAACAAAAAATCTGCTGCCACAGCCCGGTTCGGACTCGACGTAGATTTTCCCGCCCTGCCGCTCAAGGATGCGTTGCGCGATGGTCAGGCCCAAGCCCTCGCCGGTGCCGTGGGACGGGTTCAGGCGGTGGAAGATTTCAAAGACTTTCTCCTGATGCTCCTTGGCGATGCCGATGCCGTTGTCCACGACCTTGTAGATCGCCCGGCCGTTTTCTGCCCAGCCCGAGACGGTGATGACGCCGGGGCGCGCGGGGTCGAGATACTTGATGGCGTTGTCGAGGAGGTTCGAGAAAACCTGCGCGGTTTGCGTGGTGTCGCCGAGGGCGGGCGGGACGCGCTTGAGTTCGAGCCGGACGCCGGCCTCCTTGAGCTGGAACTCCATCGCCTGCGCGATGCCGGCTAGCATTTTGTTCACGTTGATCCGCTCGACCTTCAGCGCGGCGCGGCCGAGTCGCGAGAAGCGGAGGAAGCCCGACAAGAGCGAATCAATCCGCTCCACGCCGGCGCGGATGAACTCGATGGCCTCGGGCACGTCGCGGTCCAGCAGCTCGTTGAGCGGGTCGTCGCGCAGGGCGCGGAACTCCGGGGCGGCCAGGCGCTGGTGGATGGCCCGGCAACTCTGCGCGAGTTCCTTGCTGAAGCCCTGGATGTTGACCAGAGGCGAGCGCAGGTCGTGCGAGGCGACATAGACGATGGTTTCGAGCTCCTTGTTTTTCTCGGCGAGCGACTGGGCAAGCTCCGCGAGGCGCTCCTCGTCGCGCTTGCGCTCGGTGATGTCGGTGCGGATGGCGATGTATTGAGTGGGTTTCCCATCCGCGCCGACGAAGGGGAAGATGGTGGTGGCCACCCAGTAGAAGGAGCCGTCCTTGGCGCGGTTGCGCAGCTCGCCCTTCCACACCTGGCCGCGTCCAATGGTCTGCCAGAGGTTGCGGAAGAACTCTTTGGTATGGTAACCCGAGTTGATGATGCGGTGGTCCTGCCCGAGCAGCTCGGCACGCGAGTATTTGGAAATCTCGCAGAACTTGTCGTTGACGAAGGTGATCTTGCCGGACGCGTCGGTGATGGCGACGATGGAGTGGGCGTCGAGCGCGGCCTTGAGGTCGCGCAGCTCCTTCACCGAAGCCTCGGCGGCCGCAGGCACGCCGTCCTGCCGTGACTCCAACGCTTGCAGGCGACTGCTCAATTCGGTCTTGGTCATCCGCGAATAGCCGGCCATGCGCGCAGAATACAAGTGCGCGCCCGCCTGACACGACTAAAGCACGCGGTTGTCCGGTTGGGTGCGCTTGGAGCCATTTCGGCCGGCGCTGGCGGTGGGCTGGCATCCCTGACGGAGCCGGGCTTCAGCCAGCAACCAGTGCTCCAACTCACGGCCTTGCGGGCGGCCTTCGGCTTCCCAGATGCACATGGCACACAAGGCGATGTCGTCGTGGATCGGCTCCGGGCGGGGCGTGCTGGTGATGCGGTTGGCACGGGGATTTCTCTTTGTCTTGGCGCTCATGGATGGTTTTTCGTTTGTGTTCTTGCGGGTGAACTCAGGCCGCTGGCAGATGCGTGCGGTATTCGGTCGGCGACTGGCCGGCCAGCTTCTTGAAGATGCGGTTGAAGTGCGTGAGCGACTGGAAGCCGACCTCGTAGGCGATCTCGCTGACGCGCAGGTTGGGATTGAGGAGGAGGTTCTTCGCCTTCTCGATGCGGATGCGCGAGAGGTAGTCGGTGAAGTTGATGCCGGTGGCCTTCTTGAACATCTTGCAGAAGTAGAAGGTGCTCGTGTTGACCGCCTTGGAGACCATGCCGAGCGAGAGGTCCTCGGTGTGGTGCTCCTCGATGAACTGCTTGGCGCGCGTAATCATCGGCGGCTCGGCGTTGGCGGCGCGCACCATCATCTGGTTGCTCACCATGCCGAGATGGTCGGCGAAAATGTGAAGCAGGTTGAGCGCGGCGTCGTGGCGTTTGGGCGGGAGGACAGGCGAGTTGAAGAAGGCTTCGCGCACGGCCTCGCGCGGAACAGTGACTCCGCCCGCGTCGGCCAACTGCGCGGCGCGCTTGAACTGCGTCTCGGTCGGCTTCCTGCGGAAGACCTGGCCCGTCTGGAGGTAGCCGATGGTCTTCTCCCCGGTGCGGACCGGCACGGCGGAGTCGCACAGGCCGAACGGACACGTGACGGTGGCGGGGCAGGTCTTGGCGGCCTCGTTGAGCTGCTGCTGCGTCTGCAAACACGCGGCACAGGTGCGGCTGCGCTCCGCCATCATCGCGCAAAACGGGTTCTCGTTCCGCCGGCCGTGGTGCGGAAGCTGCCAGCTCTCGACCGGGCGCAGGTTGACGGGCAGGCCGGTGGTCTCGTTGAACGCGCGCTCGTATTCCTGATAGACCTTGGATTCGGCGAGCGTGCTGACGATGTGGTTGCTGTCGTTGTGTGAGTTCATGGATTTCAGGGGAGGGGAGGCCGGCCGGCAGAGGCGAGCCGCCGCGCGTTTCTTGTCGCGCCGCTGAACTTATCTTGCCGGGCCGTTCTTGCTGTCACGCCGCCAAGTTAAGGGCGGCGGGGGCCGGGCAACAGTTGGGGCCGGCCCCAAACCGGAGCGGGGGCGGACGCTTAGCCGGCTAAGGGAAACGCCTAGCCCGGCGTTCCGCCTTCGGGCGGCATGAGCAGCACCTGGAGCGGGATGCGGGCGATCATCGTCCCGTCGAGCGTGATGTCGAGGGAGTATTGTCCCGGCTTGTTGAAGCGCATACCCTGAAGGTTAAAGACCAAGTTGACCGAGGCAAAGAACTGGTTCTCCGGCAGGCGGATTTCAAGCTCATGCGCCGGCATTCCTGGCAGGAGGCTCTGGCCGTCGTCGTCAATCAGGTTCACGCGCAAGGTGTGTTTCCCCTCGTCAGTGTCGCGAAAGACGATGCGCAGCGCGACTGAGCAGAACGGGTGCAGCGCGGGAAACTGACGGACGAGAATCGTGTCGAACGCGCCGAGCAGACAGAGCTTGCCGCTGTAGTCCGCCGCTGTGTCACACAGGCTCGCAATCTGAACTTCCATGTTTGAAATATCGTCGTAGCTGCCGGTTTGACGAGGAAAAATCCCGCTCTCGGATCACTCCACCGTCACGCTCTTGGCAAGGTTGCGGGGCTTGTCCACGTCGCAGCCGCGCGCGACGGCGATGTGGTAGCTGAGGAGCTGGAGGGGGATGACGGCGAGGAGCGGGTGCAGCGGCTCCCACGTCGCGGGCAGATAGAGAACGTCCTCGGCCTTTTCCTTGATGCGGTCGTTGCCCTCGGTTGCGAGCGCGATGATGGGGCCTTTGCGTGCCTTGATTTCCTCGAGGTTGCTGAAAGTCTTTTCGTAGAGAGCGTCGGTGGGCGCGATGAAGACGGTCGGGGTCTTCTCATCAATCATCGCGATGGGGCCGTGCTTCATCTCGGCGGCGGGATAGCCCTCGGCGTGGATGTAGGAGATTTCCTTGAGCTTCAATGCGCCTTCGAGCGCGACGGGGAAATTGTATTGGCGGCCGAGGAAGAAGAAGTCCTCAGCGTGCGCATACTTGAGTGCGATGCGCTTGATCTCGTCATTCAAGTCGAGGACACGTTGAATCTGGTCTGGTATTGCTTCGAGGCCCTTAATGATTTGGTTGCCGCGCCGGTTGGAAAGCATCCGGATGCGGCCCATCATGAGCGCGAACATCGTCAGCACGCTGACCTGCGAGACGAAGGCTTTGGTGGAGGCGACGCCGATCTCCGGCCCAGCGTGCAGGTAGATGCCGCCGTCGGCCTCGCGCGCGATGGTGCTGCCCACGACGTTGCAGATGGAGAGAACCTTGTGACCGCGCCGCCGGGACTCACGCAGGCCGGCGAGCGTGTCCGCCGTCTCGCCGGACTGGGTGATGACGAGGCAGAGGGTATTTTTCTCGATGGGCGCGTTGCGGTAGCGGAACTCGGAGGCGTATTCGACCTCGACCGGGATGTGTGCGAATTCCTCGATGAGATACTCGCCCACGAGCGCCGCGTGCCAGCTCGTGCCGCAGGCGGTGATGACGATCTGGTCCACCGCGCGCAACTCGGCGGTGGTCATGTTCAGCCCGCCGAACTTCGCGGTGCCGTCCTCGGCATCGAGCCGGCCGCGAATGGCGTTCTGCACGGTCTTGGGCTGCTCGAAGATTTCCTTGAGCATGTAATGTGCAAACTTGCCGCGTTCGGCGGCATCGGCATCGAACTCGATTTTGCTCAACTGGAAGGACGCGACCTCGCTGCCCAGCGAATCCATCTTGAATTGGTCAGGGAACAACGTGACGACGTCGTAGTCCTTCAAGTAGATGACCGTGCGTGTGTGGCTGACGATGGCGCTCGCGTCGCTGGCGAGGAAATGCTCGCCCTCACCGACACCCACGATGAGCGGCGAGCCGCGACGCGCACCGACCATGACGCCGGGGTGGTCCGTGCAGATGACGCCGATGCCGTATGTGCCGATGACTTCGCGCAGCGCGTTCATCACGGCTTGGGCGAGCGGGTGCGTGCCTTCGCCGTTCCAAGTGGCCTTGCCCGCGTCGGCGAGCAGCGCGTAGTGGTGGCCGATGAGATGCGAAAGGACTTCGGTGTCCGTCGCGGACTTGAACGAGTGGCCGGACTTGATGAAGCGTTCCTTCAAGGTGTCGAAGTTCTCGATGACGCCGTTGTGGACGATCGCGATCTTGCCGGACTGGTCGAGGTGCGGGTGGGAATTCTCGTCAGTCGGTGGGCCGTGCGTGGCCCAGCGCGTGTGGCCCATGCCGACCTGGCCGTAGATGGGATTTGCCTGCACGACCTTCGCGAGGCCCTCGTCAATCTTGCCCTTCTTCTTGCGCGTGCCCAGCTCGCGGTTTTGCAGCACAGCGACACCGGCAGAATCGTAGCCACGATATTCGAGGCGGCGGAGACCCTCGATGAGGATGGGCGTGGCCTGCTGTTTCCCGATGTAACCAATGATGCCGCACATAGCTGGTGAGTGGGAGGGTTTTTGGGTTGTTGCTTGCGCTTGCGCTGGAAAAAAGGTTAAAGGTTCGCTCAACCGAACCGCAAGTAAGGATTTGAATTATGGCCGCACCGCGTCGCATGGCTCCCCACGTTCCGAATGTCCTCGCCGTCGTCATGGGCGGCGGGCAGGGCACGCGTCTCTGGCCGCTCACGCAGGACCGCTCCAAGCCGGCTGTCCCGCTCGCGGGCAAATACCGCATCGTGGACATCCCCATCTCGAACTGCATCAACTCCGGCTACCGCCGCGTGTATCTGCTCACGCAGTTCAACACCGCCTCGCTGCACCGGCACATCAGCCAGAGCTACAAGTTCGACCACTTCAGCGGCGGGTTCGTCGAGCTGCTCGCCGCCGAACAGACCATGCACAGCACGTCCTGGTATCAAGGCACCGCCGACGCCGTGCGCAAGAATCTCGTCCACCTGCTCAATCACGATTGGGAATACTGCCTCATCCTCAGCGGCGACCAACTCTACCGGATGGACTTCCGGCGCATCATCGCTCAACACGCTGAAACCAAGGCCGACCTCACCATCGCCACCATCCCCGTCACCCGCGACAACGCGCAGTCGCTGGGCATTCTCCAGATCAACAACGAGCGGCGCATTTCCCGCTTCGTCGAAAAACCCAAAGACCCCGACGTGCTCAACTCGCTCAAGATTCCGCGCGAGTCCTACGACGACCTCGACATCGAGGGCAACGAGGACTTCTACCTCGCCTCGATGGGCATTTACGTCTTTAACCGCTCCGTCCTGGTGAAGCTGCTCGACAACGACTTCACCGACTTCGGCAAGCACATCATCCCCGGAGCCATCGCCACGCACCGCGTCTTCAGCCACGTCTATCAGGGCTACTGGGAGGACATTGGCACCATCAAGAGCTTCTTCGAGGCGAACCTCGACAGCGCGGAGGAGCTGCCCAAGTTCAACTTCTTCGACATGAGCGCGCCGATCTACACGCGCCCGCGCTTCCTGCCCGGCAGCAAGATCAATGGCGCGAGCATTGACCACGCGCTCGTCTCGGACGGCTGCATCATCAGCCACGCGCACATCAGCCACTCCGTCATCGGCCTCCGCAGCTTCGTCGGCATCGGCACGAACCTCCACCGCGTCATTATGATGGGCGCGGACTACTACGAGTCGCAGGCCAGCCTGCACGAAAACCTCAACGCCGGACGGCCACGCATGGGCATCGGCCAGCATTGCCGCATCGAGAACACGATCCTCGATAAGAACGCCCGCATCGGCGACAACTGCGTCATCTCCCCCGCCGGCAAGCCGGAGAATTTCGACGGTCCTGGCTATGTCATCCGCGACGGCATCGTCATCGTCCCCAAGAACGGCGTCATCCCTCACGGCACGGTGATTTGATTCCCCGTGTGCGCCGTCTGAGAAGTCCCCGACTTCTTTGCCGGTCTCTTTCGCCGTTGGCACCTCCATCAAAATCAGCTGGCGGAGGTGAGGCCCGCCCGGTAGTATGCCAACGATTTCGTTCCATCAACTCAACCATTGCCCCCCATGAAACGACTCGTCCTCCTGTTCACCGCCACGTTTGCCACCTTCACGCTGCTCGCTGCTGAGGGCGAGTGGCTCACCGATCTCGCCAAGGCTCAGGCACAGGCCAAGGCCGAGAAGAAGCTTGTCCTGCTGGACTTCACCGGTTCCGACTGGTGCCCGCCGTGCAAGAACCTGCACAAGACCGTGCTCACATCCGAGGAGTTCACCAAATTCGCCAAGGGCAACCTCGTCCTCGTGGAAGTGGATTTCCCGCGTAACAAGCCGCAGTCCGCCGAACTGAAGGCGGCGAACGGAAAGTTGTCGTCAAAGTTCAAGATCGAGGGCTATCCGACCATCATCGTGCTCGACGCGAGCGGAAAGGAGGTCTTCAAGCAGGTCGGCTACGGCGGCACGTCCGCGAAGGAATACGTCGCGGACCTGGCCAAGTTGAAGAAGTAGGTTCTGGACATTCTTGTGAGCCGGCGCGGCCAGTGGGTCGCGCCGTTCTTTTTTCGTGGAGTGGACGGGGTTGTCTCCTCGTTCCGACAGTTGCCTGCACTGCGGAAATCAAGTCATCAGCACTCTGTTTCGTGGCGGGCGATTCCCAAGCCATGCTATCCCGCCACAAAGCGATAGCCCACGCCACGCACCGTATCGAGATGCTTCGCGGCTTTCCCCAACTTCTCGCGGAGACGTCTCATGTGCGTGTCCACGGTGCGCGTGTCTATGACGTTGTCGTATTCCCACACGTCCTTGAGCAGTTGGTCGCGCGACTGCACGCGCCCGCGACGCTGCGCGAGGATGGTGAGCAGCTTGAACTCCGTGGCGGTGAGCTCCACGCGCCTGCCATGCACCGTGAGGCTGTGTGCGGGCACGTCGAGCACTAGGTCGCCAAACTGCATCCGTTCGGCTTTCGCCTCGGCAGCCTCGCGACGGCGGAGCAGGCCCTTGATGCGCAGCATCAATTCGCGCGGGCTGAACGGCTTTGTCACATAGTCGTCCGCGCCGAGTTCGAGGCCCAGCACGCGGTCGATCTCCGCAGCCTTGGCCGTGAGCATGATGATCGGAATGCCCGACGTGGCTGAGTCGCGCCGCAGCATCTTGCATACTTCCAGTCCGTCCACTTCAGGCAGCATCACGTCGAGCACGATGAGATCGGGCAGCGATGCGCGAGCTTTCTTCAAGGCGGCCGCGCCGTCCGCCGCTGT
>CAYZJP010000189.1:255-7851 GCA_964478755.1 uncultured Klebsiella sp. | reverse complement strand
TGTGCATGCCGTTCTATGACGCTCGGGCCTGAGGGGAGTTTCGCAGAGGTCTCGTTAAGTGACTGAATTTAGCTGACTGGGAGAGAAATCAGGATGGCCGGGAGCGGCGGGCCGGCGTCCGGGCGGCACACATGGGCGTCCATCCGTCGCGGAAGGACGTCCATCTGCGGCGGAAGGATGCCGTTCCGGGGCAAAAGGATGTCCGGGAACGCCGGAAGGAGGCCAAGGAACGGCGGAGGCATATTCATCTGTCGTGGAAAGATGTCCATCCGCCGGGGATGGACGCCCCTCCGTCACGGATGGAGGTCCGGCTAGCGGGGAAGGAAGTTGGCCGGTAGGGCGCGTCACTTCGTGCGCGCTGCGTGATGCCATCGCCTTCGCCCTTCGCGGAGCGAGGGGAGAAGGTAGCCGCAGGCCGGATGAGGGGAGTGAAGGCCAACGGCAACCAAAATAACCCCTCACTCCGGCCCTCTCCCCTGGCTCCGCCAAGGGCGAGGGAGTCAGCGGCGGCGGGCAGAAGACTGTCCGCCCTGCCCGATGAGCAAGTTGCTCGTTCTGACTCCGGCTCCAAGCTTCAGGCGGAAGGCGGAAGGCGGAATTCACACTATAGGGTGAGGAATTTCGCTCCGGGGACATACGCTAGGCCGTTGACATACAAAGGACGCGCTGGCGGTGTCAAACAATTTCTGTTGCGGGTAGTGGGTCATTTCGGTTGTAGCGGCGGTCTGTGACCGCCGAAACGGTGCTCACAGAGCGCCGCTACAGTTGAAAATGTTCAAACTGACCCACTACCCGGTTGCGTGGGCAGAAAAATTTCTGCGGCGTGCGGCAAGCGGGCAAGCAGTGAAGCGCGGCCCGTCAAGACCTCAGCGGGTGCCGAAGATCAGGTTCACCAACCCCGCATGGCATTGATAATCAGGGATCACCAAGTCCGCGCCGGCTTCGATTAGTTGCGTGCGCTTCTGCGCATGGATTTTGCCGGACCCAATTTCGGTTTCATCACTCGCCACGGCCACGGCGAGGCCGCCGAGCTCCTTCGTGTGACGCAGTTCCACCGGACCGTCGCCGAAGGAAAGCAGTTGCGCGCCGGGAATGCCTTCCTCGCGCACGATGCGGTCGAATACCTGGCCTTTGGAAAACGGCGGGGAGTCTTCGTGACCGCCGTGGATGCGCCCGTCGAAGTAGCGCGCGAGATCCAGCAGGGCGGCTTCCTGGCGCACGAACGGTTCGAGCGTGGCGCTAAGGATGTAGAGTTTCACGCCGCGCGCACGCAGCCGTTCGATCAGCGCCCGCCCGCCGGGGACCACGAAACTGTCCGGGCTGGCCCCGTCGCGGATGCGCTGGCTGCGCTTGGCGATGTCGCGTTCGAGGCGGAGCGTGTATTCGGCGAGGTAGCATTGCGGCTCGCGCGGCTGGCCGCTCCGGCGACGCACGCGCTCGGCGAAGGCGAACATTTGGTGGATGGTTTGTTTGCCATTGAAGGACAACATTTCGCGCATCAACTCGGCCCGCAGCGCAGACTCGTCCTCGCCCGGCTGCGGCGGCAGCATTTCGAGGAACATCGCCAGCATGATGTCCGGCCAGCCGTGGCGGATGAGCGAGAGCGTGCCGTCGAAATCGAACACCGCGTGCGTGATGCCGGGGCGGGGCGCGAAGCTGGGACGAATCTCAATGGGAGCGGCGGCGGTGGCGGTCATCGGCACGCGACGAGTTAAGGGCAGCGCGGCCCGCTTGGCAACTTTGGGGCGTGGTGAATTTCGCCTCGCAGCGGCCAGTCAGTCGGAGCACGCTGAGGACGCGGGAGCAAATGCGGAAAGAGTTTTCTGCCGCGCTCCCCGTCCAACGTCCGGTCTTGAACGGTGACGAACAATCCTTTGATCCGACCCGCTGGCGCGCAGTGCGTCCGCCGCGTTCGACTTTTCCAGAAGATGAACCCGCGCTCGCGGGGGTCCCGCCGGACTTTGAGCGAGTAGCCTTCTTCGCTGTGCTTTCCGTGTTCCTCCTCCTGCTCGGCACGTTGCTGCCGGCGAACTGGAAATCAGTTCATTCCGCGCTGCTCGAACGCGCAGGGCAGGGGACACAGACTGCCGCCGACCTCGGTCTCGCCGCCGTGACCGCGCAGAAGCCGGGCGTCGCGAACCTCGCGCTCTCGGCGGCGATGACAGTGAAGGACATGCGCGTCGCGAACCTCACGGCGGAACTCGCGGCCCTCGAAGCGCGGCGCGGCTGGACGACGTGGGGCGGACGCGACGCGTTGATCGAGTCAGTCTTCAAGGCGCAGTCCGTCGCGAAGCCCGCCAGCGAAGCTATCCTGCCATTTCTGCTCACCGAGACGAACCGCGCCATCCTCCGCGAGCACCTCGCCACGTCGCGCTCACCCGGCGTGCAGGCCATCCTTCAAACGCGCGAACTGTCGAGCACGACGACGTTTGTGCCGGCGGGACGGCCCGGTGGTCAGCCGTTCGAGGCGACGATTCTGCTGACGGCTCTGTTGTATCAAGGCGAGCGGTTCTCGGCGTTGCTCGCGCAGGACATCCGCACTGTGGCCGAGAAGGCGAACGAGACGCGGCTTGCGGGCGAATGGGAGAGCGTGTGCATGGACGTGCTCACGCTGGCGCGGCGGCTTGATTGGATTCAGCTCTCTGAACTACTGCGTCAGGTTCCGAACGCGAAGGCGCTGAACGATTTCGCCCAACTCGCGAAGGCCGCGCCGGATAATTTCGCCGTGCTCTACGTTGCGTCGCTGCTCACGAAAGCACCGGACCAAGTCGCCGGCTATCTGCTGCGCTTCGGGAAGACTGGTGCCGGCGACCTCGTGAAGGCGCTCGCGCACGGCGAGGGCGGCGTGCGCTTGCTCGTGGAGCGATCGCTGCCGCTCGGGCCGGACCGCATGGCGCCGGGGTTTCTCGCGGGCTGGACGCTGGCGGCTCCGCGCACGATGCTTGCGGCGAAGGTGGTTTGCTTTTTGCTGGCCGGGTTTGGATTCTTTTTGGTGTGGCGCGAGCTGTCGCCCGTCCAAACCGGCAGCCGCTCGTTGGCGAGTGCGCGCGTGATTCACGGCCAGCGCGGCATCGTGGCGCTGGCGCTGGCGTTGATGCTGCTGGCGGCGGGCGAGCCGTTCCTGCTGAAGCCGCTTGGCTCACCGGAATTTCGCGCGCGTCTGAAGCTGCCGGTGCTGATGAATTCACCTGTTCCGACTGACAAGAACGCAACTGCAATCAAAACGAAACCGCATATGGAACTGTCCACCATCCTGAGCATCGTGCTCTTCGCCGTCCTGCAAGTGGCCGTGTATGCCATCTGCCTCATGAAGATCCGCGAGATCGAAATGTCCACCGCCTCGCCGCAGCTCAAGATGCGGCTCATGGAGAACGAGGAGAACCTCTTCGATTCTGGTCTCTACGTTGGCATCGCGGGCACCGCCACGGCGCTCGTGCTGCAAGTGTTGAGCGTCATTGAGGCGAACTTGCTCGCCGCCTACGCCTCGAACTTGTTCGGTATCGTCTGTGTCGCCTTCGTGAAGATTCACCACGTCCGCGCGTGCAAGCGGCGGCTCATCCTGGAATGCCAGGCGGAAGCGAACGAGCGGGAGACGGCGGCGGCTTAAGCCAAGTTGCGCGATGAACAAGACGCTGCTTCTCATCATCTGCGATTTCCTGCTGCTCAACCTGCTGGCGCTCACGCGTTGGGACAAGGTCGAGCCGGCGGCGACACGCAAGCCACCGGTGCCCGAGGTCAGCGCCAACGCCGCGCGCCAGAACCAGGATCTCGTGGACATGATGAAGCTCGCGCTCGAACAGGAGCAGACCACGCGGAACCAGCTCCAGCAGCGGCTCCAGTTTGCGGAGTCGGACTCGCAGAGCCGTGCGCAGACGCTCGCACAGTTGCAGGCGCAGAAGAGCCAGTTGGAGACGAACCTCAAACAGTCGCAGACGGCGGCGCAGGATTTGTCGCAGCGCTACGCGTCCGTCGCGAAGCAGGCGGCGGACGCCAGGCAGCAGCAGGACGCGCTCACCGCGGCCATCAAGAACGTCGAGGCGGAGAAGGTGAAGCTCTCGCAGGACTTGCAGCAGCGGCAACAGGCAATTGCAGCACTGGAGCAGCAAAAGAACGCGGTTTCCCAGCAAGCCTCAAACCTCGCCACCACAGTGAAGGTCGTGCAGGCCGAGAAGGATTTGATTCGCGAGCAGTTGGAGAAGCAGATGCAGGCCGCGCTCGCGGCGAAGCAGGCGGAACTGGAGAAGCAACAGGCCGCGCTCGCCGAGCTGGAGAAAAGGCGCGCCGAGGCGGCGACGCAGGCCGCGCAGTTCGCCACCGCGGCGAAGGTCGCCGAGTCCGAGCGCAATCTGCTGCGCGAGAATTTGACTGACTTGAAAAAGGAAGTCGCCGTCGTGCGGCAGGAAAAGGAGCAGCTTCAATCGCAGACCGCGCGGTTGAGCGAGGGCGTCGGGCAGCTTGCGGTCAAGTCAGGCGAGCTGGCCAAGGAGATCCGCGAGAACACGCCCATCAACATGAACCTCATGTTCAGCGAGTTCCTCAGCAACCGCGTGGACGTGGCGGTGTCTGCGCAACAGCCCGTGCTCATCGGCTCGGGCAACCGGCTCAAGGAAGCGAAGAGCGTGCTCGTCCACGACGGCCGCACCGTCCTCGCCATACTGCACGTGACCGACACGCCGTTCTCGCTGACCACGCCGCTGGGCATGGACCGCGTCATTGCGCGTGTGTTCAAGCCGCCGCAAGTCCTCGGCAGCGGCGCGCTCACCTTCATCACCGCCGACCCGCGCCTCGCGGTGGTTCCTGTCAACGCGCAGCAGGCGACGGCGATGGGCGTGAAGATTTATCCGGTGGCGAAAAACCCGTTCAAGTTCACCGAGGCTGTCTTGGTGAACCGCGGCGGCAAGCACTACGGCGAAGTGGAATTCAAACTCGACGCGCGCACGCCGGACTACGTGAAGATGAAGAACCGCATCGTCAGCCGGCTGATCAACGGCGAGTTCTCGCCCTCGACCGGCGACATCGTCCTGAGCAAGACCGGCGAGTTCCTCGGCGTGATGGTGAACCCGGACTACTGCGCCGTGATTCGGAGCTTCGAGACGCTGCCCGGCTACACCTTCGACGACAAGACCAGCGCCGACATGGTGCGGAACCGGCTCGTGGAACTGGGCACACGCGTCACCCGGCTGCCGTTTGCGTTGCAGTGAGTGGCGCGCTACCCTGCTGCTTCAATGCAGGATTGGTAGGTTGTGCGGCTGACGGATGAGTTCCGCGTCGAGGTCGAGGAAGAAGTCCAGCCGGCGCGTCGTCTCGTCGTCATCAATAGCCCGGGCCATGAGGAGATAGGCCGCGTAGTGACTGCCCTCGGACTCGACGAGGCTGGCGTAGAACGCGGCGAGTTCCGGGTCGTGCGGCGGGAGTTCGCGCGCGAGGATTTGGAACTTCTCGCAGCTCCGGCCTTCGATGAGCGCGCAGCAGATGAGGTGGTCAATCACCTGCATCCTCACGCCCTTGCGCATCGCGTGCATGAGGCCGGAAATCCACGGGCTGGGATGCGGCTGCGCGAACGGGATGCCCCGGCGCTTGAGCAACGCGAGCACGAGCTGGAAGTGCTTCAACTCCTCGATGGCGATGGCGTTCAGCTCCTCGACACGCTCGAAGAGGTCGCGGTAGCGCTCCAAGGTGATGGCGGTGGTGGCGGCCTTGCGTTCGAGATGCGCGTGGTCCACGAGCACGGCGGGCAGGTTCGCCAGCGTGCGCGGCAGCCAGCCGGCGGGCACCGGGGCGCGGAGCATTTCCATGCGGGCATTGTTCAAGCCGGTTGCGGCGCGGGGCAACTCGGAAGTTCACAGCTTCACGCGCGTCGCCTAAGCTGCGCGGCAACGCATGAATGCTGAACTGCTTTCCATTCTCCGTTGTCCCGAGACGCGGCAGACGCTGGTGATCGCGGAGGCGGCGGTGGTCGAGCGGCTCAATGCACTCGTAACCGCCGGGCAGTTACGCAACGCAGCGGACCAGCCGGTCACGGTGAAGCTGGACGGCGGTCTCGCCCGCGCGGATGGCAAGGCGCTTTATCCAGTGCGCAACAACGTGCCGGTGCTGCTGGTGGACGAGGCGATTGCGGTGTAGCGGCGCTCTGTGAGCGCCGAACCCATGTGGAACGGCGGTCACAGACCGCCGCCACAGGTTCAGTCTGGCTCGCGGAGCGGGACGGGTTCCTCCGGCTCTGGCGGCAGAACCACCCACAGTTCGCCATCCACTTCCACGACGCGCAGCGCCTTCAGGCTGAGTCCACCGCAGGGGCCGTGGAGGCAGCGGCCGGTGAGCGGTTCGTAAATAGCGCCATGCGTGCGGCAGATGAAGAACTCGCCGTCGGCGGTGAAGAAGTCGTTGTCGTCGTCCAGCGGCATTGGGATGTGGCGGCAGGCGTTCTCGTAGGCGACGAGGTGCCCGCGCACGTTCGCCGCGAAGCCCTCGCGCCGGATGCCTTCGTGCGTGTAGATGAACTTGCGCGTCGTGCCGGGCGGGAGGTCGGCGGCGGGGCAGAGGGGTTGGGAGCGGGTCATGCTATCCGTTATCAATGCTGTTCCGCTCTCCCTTTCTTCCTTTCATTCGCGAAGACTGGACAGCTTGGGAAACAGCGGCAGCCAAACTACGAATGCCAAAGAGTGTGGACCAAGTGACAAGAATGGAGATCAAAGCACCCTTTTCTAGAACGCCTGATCCGAATCCCAATACGAAAATGAACACAGCGGGAGTTACCACAGCCTCTCCATGAACGGGTAACACTGTTGGTGCGAAAGCAAGGGCTAGGGCGAGCGAAACGAAGCATCTTCGCCAGTGGGCACTTTGAATCCGGCGGCCTATGCCCAGCCACAGCACTCCAAAGAGAAGTAAAACACCAAGCGCAATTTGAAGGTAAGCCGTCATCACCACATTCGCGGATCGCTTCTGACAGGCTCACAGCCTGGCGATAAGCAGCTCCCGCTGGAAGATGATTTCCTTCGGCAAATGCGCGTAGAGCTTGATGAACAGCTCGTCCTGCTGGAGCACCTCGCGCCGCCATTCCTCGAGGTCCGTGCTCTGCGCCTGCTCCAGCCGGTTGGCGTTGAAGCCGTCGAGCCCGTCGAGGTCGAAGTCGTGCGCGCTGGGCACCCAGCCGAGCAACGCCTCGTTCGCGTTTGCGTCGCCGCGACAGCGGTCCACGATCCACTTGAGCACGCGCATGTTTTCGCTGTAGCCGGGCCAGAGGAATTTGCCGTTCGCGTCCTTGCGAAACCAGTTCACGTTGAAGATGCGTGGCGGATGCTTGATGAGGCGGCGCATGAAGAGCCAGTGGCGGAAGTAATCGCCCATGTTGTAGCCGCAGAAGGGCAGCATCGCCATCGGGTCGCGGCGGACCTGGCCAACCACGCCGGTCGCTGCGGCGGTGGTCTCGGAGCCGATGGTCGCGCCGACATAGACGCCGTGGACCCAGTTGAACGCCTGATAGACGAGCGGCATCGTGTTCGTGCGCCGGCCGCCGAAGATGATGGCGCTGATGGGCACGCCGGCCGTGTCGTTGACCTCGGGCGCGAGCATCGGGTTGTTGGTCATCGGCGC
>CAYZJP010000189.1:0-245 GCA_964478755.1 uncultured Klebsiella sp. | reverse complement strand
GCCGAAAATGATCGCGCTGATCGGCACGCCCTCGGGCTTCTCCCAATCGGGATCGATCGTCGGGCATTGCGACGCGGGCGCGGTGAAGCGCGCGTTGGGATGCGCGGCCTTCGCGCCGGTTTGGAGCGCGATCTCGGGCGTCCATTTCTTGCCCTGCCAGTCGAGGCACTCGGAGGGCTCGCCTTCCATGCCTTCCCACCACACATCGCCGTCGGCGGTGAGCGCGACGTTGGTGAAGATGGTGT
>CAYZJP010000188.1:0-7901 GCA_964478755.1 uncultured Klebsiella sp. | reverse complement strand
GATGAAGCGCGCGGAAATGACTCGCGGCGTCTGCGCCGTGCTCGGGGGCGACGCGGGCCTGCCCGTGGCGCTGGCGAAGGCGAGCGGGCTGCTCGTCCATGTGCGCGAACCGGACGCCGCCGCCGTGGACGCGTTGCGCGCGCTCGCCGACGGCGCGGGATTGGACATCCAGCGGCTCGCTGTCGAGCGCGGCCCGTTGAATCGTTTGCCTTACACGGAGAACTCGGTGGACATCGTGCTCACCACGCGCGCGGATGCCACACTGCTCAAGGCTCTCCCAGCGGTTGAAGTTCTCCGCGCGTTGCGCCCCGAGGGCACGGCCATCATCGGTGCGAGCGGCGCTCACGACACCGGGCAACTCACCAAGGTCCTGAGCGACTGGGCGCGCGCGGGCGGTGCGGAGCGCGTTGCGACTTGGAGCGACGCTCACGGAACGTGGGTTCAATTCTTCAAGCCCGCGCTCAAGGGCGCCGCCGACTGGTCGCACTGGGAAAAATCGCCGGACAACAATCCGGTTTCCGACGACCAGGTCATCAAGGCGCCCTACATGACGCAGTTCATGGAGACGCCTTGGGGCGCAGCTTGACACTGCCCCCGACCCCGCTGGCATTGCGGAGCGCCGATCTCTGAATCGGCGCGTTTCTGCGTGGCATTCAACACCTGCCGGTTCGGAGACCGGCGCTCCGGGGGCAGTGTCAAGATGCGCCCACGCCTTACTACATCGGCATGCCCGCGGTCACCACGGCGGCGGCCGGGCGGACGTTTCTCGCGGTCGGCCACATCGCGCACCACGAGCGCGAATGGGAGTCGCTCGGCCGCGTGATCGCGCGCAACGGCTACAACGGCGCGGTGCTGTGGGAACGCAAACTGCCCGAGGGCTATCTCGTGCACCGCTCGGCGTTCATCGCCACGAGGGAAACTTTTCACATGATTGATGGCAGCCGCTGTCTGCTGCTCGATCCGGCCACGGGCCGCGAGAAGGGCGAGATTCGCATTCCCGGCGTGGACGGCGACTTGAAGTGGATCGCGCTCAAGGACGGCGTGCTTTGCGCAATGTCCGGCCCGGTGGACCCGCCGGCGGAAACGGTCAAGGGCGACCGCGCGCTCGGCGGCTGGAGCTGGGCGGACCTCAGCAAGCTCTATTACGAGAAACGCATCCCGCACGGTTACGGCGATGTCATCGCCGCGTTTCAGTTGAAGGGCAGTCAACTGCTCTGGAAGCACCGCGAGGAAACGCCGATTGATTCGCGCGGACTGGCGATCCTCGACGACAACCTCTTCCTCTATTGCCCGGACAAACATTTGCGCAGCATCTCGATCCTAAGCGGCAGCATCGTCGGGCCGCCGCCGACAAGGAGACGCTCAAGCTCATCGAGGAACCCGGCAAGGGCCTCATCTCCACGCCGGGCTGGCGCACGGAGACGATGGTCGTCGCCACGCCCAAGGCGCTCATCATCCAGGGACAAACTCACATGAACGTCGTCGGCGTCTCCACCGAGGACGGCCGGAAGCTGTGGCAGAAGACCAAGGAAGACACTGAACAATGACTCAAACCACAGAGACACAGAGAACGCAGAGGTTGTTTTATCGGGCTTTCCCTCGGTGTCCTCTGTGCCTCTGTGGTTAAATCAGCGTTTCCCAAGGTGACGAGCAATCCCAACGCGCCGACCGAGGCGACGTCGGCGGGCGGGCTTGTTTTCTACGGCGGCGAGGACGGCAAGGCGCGCGCGGTGGACGCTACCAAGGGCGAATTGCGCTGGACGTTTCCCACGGCGGGCATCGTCAAATATCCGCCGAGCATTGCGGACGGTCGCGCGTATTTCGGCAGCGGCGACGGCCGCATCATCGTCTCGCTCATGGACGGCGGACTGGTGGGCTTTGGTCGCAAGACGGAGCGGGCGGGACTGTGAGGCGCCGGCTTCATCGCGTGCTCAGTCGTTTGTGGAGCGTCTCGATGCCGTCGCGATAGACCTTCAGCACCTCGTCGCGCTGCGTGGTGTTCTCGAACTGTCCCTTTGCCGTGATGTCCTTGATCGCGCCCTCCATTTCGGCGACCAGCTCGCGCGCAGCAGCGGGTTTGAAAATGGGTCTGCCCTCGACCTCGACGTAGATGGCGCTAGTGTGGCCGAAGAGCGGCTCGTCCATTTCGCTCTTTGGCCCGCTGGGGCGCGCGGGCGCATCCGGCCCGACTGGCAGTGCGCCGCTCTGCACGCGCAGCGCAACCCAGCCGGACTCGGTGAAGTTCACTGTGTGCTCCAGCTCCGCCTCGAAGTGTCCGCCCACGGCGCGGCTCGTGCTGGCTTGCTTTGCTTCGCCGTCGTGGATGAGTTCGATGCGTTTGAAATCGCCGCGGCCCTTCGCGCGCGCGGAGAACTTGAGCGGGCCGGGCTTCGCCAGCTTCACGATGTCGCCGATGTCGTTCGTGCCCGCGCGCAGCTCAAGCAGCGGGCCGTTGCCAATGAACGTGCGGCCCGCCGTGAGAGCCGCGAGCCAGCTCTGCCGGGTGAGCGGGCCGTCCACGCGCGCGTGGGTGCGGGCGAAGTCGTAGATGAACCAGTCGGTGCCGGTCGAGAACGGCACGCGCAGGCCGGCGTTGAGGAAGCGGTAGTAGGTGTCCTCGTAGCCGCCGTGCGTCCCGCCGTCGAAGATGTTGTGCGCGTGGACGAGGCCGGCCAGCCAGTTCGGCACGCCCTCGTGGCCGAAGGCGTTGTGGCACCACACGACCGTCGCGTCGTCCGAGCGCGCGGACTGCACACCGCGTTGCAGTGGTGGCCAGTCGGGGCCTGCCTTCATGATGCCGCGACCGATGCTCACGGGCCGAACAAGCTTCGTGATGTTCAGGAACATCACATGTCCGTAGCCCGCGCCGAAGCCCTCGAAGTTGTGGCGGTGCTCCTGGCCGTTGCCGAACAGCACGCCCCCGTGCTCGAACTCGAGCAGGTCGGCGGGCGTATAGTTGTTGGAGATGTAGTCTCGGTCGGCGTCGGCCCGCTCCAGGTAGGAAACGAACAGCAGCTCCAGCCCGTCGGCGCGCGGGATGGCGCGGAGATAATCGTCGGCCTGCGCACGGGTGAGGCCTTGCAGGTGAAGATGCGTGTTGCCGTTGCGCCAGCCGCGCGACGCGGGGTGGTCGAAGAACTTCAGCGCGAGGGTCAGCTCATGCTTGTCACGGCCGCGCAAGTCCACGGTCTGACGAATCAGTTCTGTTTCCAGACTGGCGAAGGCTTCGATGGTGAGTTGCTCGCGTGGCAGCGGCAGGGCGACTGGCTCGACCAGCGCGAACCACTCCTTCGCCGGATGATTGTTACGGAGCTTGGTGCCGCGGTTGACGGGGCCGGCGAGCGGCACTGAGGTTCCATCCGCACGCTTGACGCGAACGAGGCCGGCGAGCGGCTGCCTTGTCTCGCCGTCCACCAGCTTGAGCGTGAGCGCGCAGGTCGCGATGTCTTGCGGTGCGGTGACGACGCGGAGGTCGGCGGCTCTCGCCAGCACCACGCGCTCGCGCGGATCGAGTGACGCTTCATGCGCGCCGCGCGTCGGTTCGTGGGCGGGAGAGGTTGTGGGCGGGAGCAACCATCCGGCTGCGAACAGGCACGCGAATGCGGCGCGACGGGCCACGAGTCGGAGGTTCATGCTGCGAGGCTAGGCCGGTCCACGCGCCGGCTCAACTTCAAAGCGGCGCAAGGCTATTTCTTCCCCGTTGTGTCCTGCTGGCTGACATCCGGCGCGGTCTGCTCGGGCGTGGTGACGCCCGGCGGCAGTTCCAGAATGCGAATGTTGCGGAAATGAATCTCCGACCCTTCCGACTCCAGACAAAGATAACCCTTTCTCACCGTCGCCTTGCTCACCCCGTTGACAAACTTCCCGTTGATCGCGAGCTTCACCACGCCGTCCGCGCAGACCACGTCGTAGATGTTCCATTCCCCCTTGCCTTTGCAACGCATCTCGATCGAAGCGCTGCGGCGTCCGCGCGGATAGTCCGGCGTGATTTCAAGTCCATTCGCGCCGAACAACTCGCCGGAAACGTAGCCGAGCGACCGCGGCTTGCCGTCCTTGTCGGGATTGAGGAACGGCCATTGCAACTCGAGCATCTGCACCTCCATGCCCTTGGGCAGATTCCGTCCCGGCGGCACCGTTCCCTCGCTCCAGATGAACACGCCCGAGTTGCCGCCTGCCTCCATGTGCCGCCACTCAATGTGCAGGATGAAGTTCTCATACTGCTTCTCAGACCGCATCACGCCGATTGGCTTACCCATGCAAACCAGCAGCCCTTCGCGGACCTGCCAAGTTTCTTTGCTCGTGTTCACATCAATCCAGCCGGTGAGATCCTTGCCATTGAAGAGTTCGCGAAACGCAGCGGCTTCGTTGGTGCGGGCGGTTTGCGCCGTCGCCGGAACTGGCAGGACGGCGAGGAGAAGGGTGATGCAGGCGGTTGCTTTCATGGGTGGAACAGGCAGGGTTTGGTGGCTGAGGTTAGGGAGATGGTTTGAAATGTCCGAGATGAAGGCAAGCCCGGTGGTTTCATGAACTGCATGCGATGTGATTTGTTCTACGGCTCGACCGCCACCCACAGGTGAGTGATGGCCGGCTCGCCGCGCTCGTTCGCGCGTTCGACGCGCACGATGTAGTGGCCAGCCTTCGCGAAGCGGTGCTGCGTCACCGCAAAGCCGTCCTTCGCCAGCTTGGCCAACGCGCCGTCGGACTGCACCTCGACCGTGGGCGTGCCGTCTCCGAAGTTCCACACTTCCTTGCCGTGCGTAGTGCGGAACGTGCGCGTCTTGAAGGTCGCCGTCTGGCCCGCCTTCAGCCCGAGTGACGGCTCGAAGGCCGCTTGAATCGTAGGCGGCACTTTTCCGGATGCCTCGCGGTTGATGACCTGCACGTCGGCGAAGTCGTAGGCCACGTTGCCGGCGGCATCGGTGACTTTGACGATCTCGCTGTAGGTGCCGGGCTTCGGGTAGGTGCGCTGGATATTTGCCCCGGTCGCCGTCTTGCCGTCGGTAAAGGTCCATTCGCAGCGCGCGATTTTACCGCTCGCCGCCCAGGACTTCGAGGCATCAAGCGTCACGGTGTCGCCGCTGAGAATCAGATGATGCGGACGTGCCACCGCGATGACCTTGGGCCGGCGCGCGCGCAGATACGCCTCCCAGACGAACGCGTAGCCTTCCTGCGTGCCCCATTTGCCGGAGGGCTGCCGGCTCACGATGCCAAAATGCAAATGCGACCAGCCGCCGCTTGCGCCTTCCTTGCCGAGCAGCCCCAGCTTCTGCCCCAGCTTCACGCGGTCGCCGAGCTTCACGTCAATCGTGTGGAGGTGGCTGTAGCGGTAATACCAGCCGCGATCATCGCGCAGATAAATCACATCGTAGCGCGGTCGCGCCGGTGAATCTTCATGGCCTGCCAGCACCTTCCCAGCCACGCTCACGACCAGCCCGTCCGTCGCGGACACCACATCCACCAAAGCCTCACAGCCTCCAAAATCGAGGTCGTTGTGGTAGTAAATCTTCTTGCTCGTCGGCACCTCGCCCCCGTCCACAAAGGTCGGCTCATTGGAAAACTGCGTGCCGCTCGCGAACCACCGCTGACGCACCGGATATCCAAACGTCCCCGGCTCAATCCAGGGCGAACCGGCGGGCCAGAAGCGCAGGCGCGCGTCTTTGTCCAGGCCCCACGGGTCCGCATCCGAGTTGGCGACGTAGCCGCGCGTGATCGTGCAGTCCACCTGCACGCCCGCGAAGGTCACCGGCAGTTGATAGTTGCCGGCTTCAAGCGTCGTGGCATGGCCGTTGATCTCCACCTTCACGCGTGCGGTGCGCACAGCATCGCGGATCGCGTCGCGCGTTTCCTGCACCTCGAGCAGCTTCACACGCGTCTTTGTGCCATCGGCGAGTGTGACCTCGGCGGACTCGCCGCGGCTCAGGTCCACGACCCGCACCAGCGACGGCTCGGCCGCCGTGGCGAAATGGCAAGCCACTGTGAGCCACGCGAAGCAGACCCACTGAGACCGGCGCATTGGATACTTCATAGGCTCCCCTTCATGGCGACTCGGCGATGGTGACGATTGAGTTCGCAGGAACGGACTTCCGTTCCACGCGTTTGCCAGAAGGATAAAACTCCACGCTCACGTCCACTGTGCCGCGCGCGCCGAGTCCGAAGTGACGCTCGGTCTGCGCGAGTGAGTAGTAGCTGTGCGCGCTCTGGCTATCGAGAATCATCACTTGCTCGAACCACAGGAGCTTCGTCGCATTGCCCGCCTCGGAGACACGAATCTTCGCCCCGGCCGCGCCGCGGTTGCCAGCCGCTCCGACGGGCCGAACACGCAGCCAGTTCTGCGCGGGCAAATCGTTGCGATAAACTTTCACCTGCCGCTGGCCCTCGAGCGACCCCGTGTAGCCAATGATGTCCAGCCGGCCGTCGCCATCAATGTCCCCGAAGCAAAGCCCGTCGTCCACCGACGCGGCGGACTTGTCCTCGATGCCCCACGTCTTGTTCATGTAGGCGAAGTCGCCGCCGCCGGTGCCGCGGAGCGCCCACAGGAAATTGCGGCCGTTCCACAGGATGTCCGGGATGCCGTCGTTGTCGAAATCGGTCACGACCGCCAGGCCCCACGAGGCGTAGCGCGGCTTGCTCGCCGCTTCCATGCCGGTGAACGCGCCGGGTTTCTTCGTGAACTTCCCCTTGCCGTCATTCAGATAAATCTCTGGCCTGCCGTTCTCCAGCACGATGAGGTCGAGGTGTCCGTCCTGGTTCACATCGCCAATGCCTTTGATGGCCAGCCCGTCTTCATGCAGACCGGACTGCTCCGTCACATCGGTGAAATTCATCTTGCCGTCATTGCGATAAATGCGCGACTTGCCGCGCTCGTTGTCGTAGCGGCCCCAGTGCAGCACGAGGTCCATGAAGTCGTCACCGTTCAAGTCGGCGGGGTGCATGTTGATTTCGTTGCGCGTCTGCGCGACGTCAAGATTTCCACCATGAGTGAAATTTCCTTTGCCGTCGCCGAACTCGAACACCACGCCCGGGCGCTCGTGAAGCCAGTCCACCTTGCCATCGCGGTTCAAGTCAACGAGCGCGTTCGCGCGGCCCTGACCGGCGGTGACGCTCGTCTCGCGGAACTTGAGCGTGCCCGGCGTGGATTCGTTCAGCCACCATTTGGCGCCGCCGTCCTGCCACGTCATCTGCAGGTCGAGTTTGCCGTCCTCGTTGATGTCGTAGGCGACATGAATCTCCGTGGTCGGCCATGAGCCTTGTGCCTCGCGGAAATGGCCGCGTCCGTCGTTGAGCAATGCGAGCGCCGTGCCAGCGCCGTGAGCCGAGAGAAACAGGTCCAGTTTGCCGTCGCCGTCGAGGTCCACGAGGTTCAGCCCGCTCAACCACCACTTGGGATGCCGTTCGTAATGCCGCGCGAGCGCCTCGCTCACGCCGGAGGCTTTCGTCACGTCAACGAAGCCGCCGCCAGTCGCAGACACCGCGCCCGGCTTCGCATCAACTGCCCAACTGGTCAAGGCACCGAGCCACACTGCCACTGTCAGCGCGGACACGGTGAACCTGGCACGCAGCTTTTTCATGCCAGATGGAAATCTGGAAGGAGGGTCCGGTATCACGGATTCTTCGGGTCTGGTCCGGTGTTATCGAGGCATGGACTGTTTCCGTTGTGGGATGCTTCAAACGCAGAGTGCGGCTTCTACAAAGGAGTTAAAGTGGATCGAGAGTTGGCGGCGTCGAGTGCCGTAATGTCAGTCTGGCCAAAGTCGAAACAGGTAAGGCACATCGTTGTGGTTGCGTTGGCATTGGTTTTGCCCGCCGATGGACCTCGCGGTGAGCGCGCTGCTGGATGACCTCGAAGAACGCGGCCTGCTCGACACCACGCTCGTGGCGATGTTCGGCGAATTTGGCCGCAC
>CAYZJP010000187.1:0-7912 GCA_964478755.1 uncultured Klebsiella sp. | reverse complement strand
GACGCTCGCGCTGGACAAGGACAAGGGCATCAAGGTCCGCCCCGAGCACATCCACGAGGCGCTGAGGGAATACGCGGGCATCGCGGGGCACGCGTATGCGAAGAAGTTTCCGCTCGGCCTCGCGGAGAAGGACAAACTGCGCGGCTTCTGGGGCTAGGAACTTGTTTCACGCAGGTGCGTAGGCAGAGATTGCCGCTGCCGACCGGTTGCGCTTTCATCGCCCTGATGAAAGTCACCCACTTCAAGTCCGCCGCCGCGTTCCGCCATTGGCTCGAAGCCAACCACGATCGTGTCCCCGAACTGTGGATTGGTTTTTACAAGAAAGACTCCGGCAAGGGTGGCATCACCTACTCCGAGGCGCTGGACGCGGCGCTGTGCTTCGGCTGGATTGACGGCATCGGGAAGCGCGTGGACGACCTCGCTTACACGCGCCGCTTCACGCCGCGCAAGCCGCGAAGCCACTGGAGCCTCGTGAATATCGCGCGCGTGGAGAAGCTCAAGAAACTCGGATTGATGGCGGCCGCCGGAGTGAAGGCGTTCGAGACGCGCGACCTGAAGAAGTCGGGAGTCCAGTCGCCGGAGAATCGTCCGCTCTGGTTCACGGCGGCACTCGAAGAGAAGTTCAAGCAGAACAAAAAAGCGTGGACGTTTTTTCGCGCGCAGCCGCAGGGCTATCAACGGATGGGAATCTGGTTCGTGATGAGCGCGAAGAAAGACGAGACGCGCTTGAAACGCCTCGCACGCTTGATGGACATTTCCGCGCAAGGCCAACGGCTCATTCCAATGGGGAACACAGCCAGGACGAAAGCTACGCGATGACCTTCATCGCGCCGCGCGATCTTTGATCTCGCCCGTCGCGCTGTTCGACAAGTGTTGTGCCGCTACTTCCCGCTCACCGCCGGCAGCAATCCCTGACCCCGCATCCAGCGCTCGCACTCCCGCGTCCAGCCAGAGCACGGGCCGCCGTCCTGCCGCACGCCGAAGCCGTGGCCGCCGCGCGCGTAGATGTGCATCTCGCTGCCCACGCCGGCCTTCTTCAGCGCGAGATGGAACATGATGCTGTGCTCCACCTCGCTGACCGCGTCGTCTGCGGCGTGGACGAAGAACAGCGGGGGCGCGTCGGCCACCGCCTTCACGGTGGGCGACAACTCCTTCGTCTCCGGCGGAAAGAAATATCCTGAGTAAGCCATGATGCCGAAGTCGGGCCGGCAGTTCACCTTGTCCACGTCATCCGCCGGCTCGTAGCTGCGCTGCGCAAACATTGTCGCCGTCGCGCCGCCGAGATGCCCGCCCGCCGAGAAGCCGGCCATGCCGATGCGATCCGGCTTGAGGCCCCACTCCTTCGCGCGGCTGCGCACGAGGCTCACGGCGCGCTGCGCATCCTTGAGCGGCCCCAGCGGAGGCACGCCCTTCTCGTCGCCGGGCCGGCGCGGTCGGTCCGATTTCCGTGAACGGCCGGCTCTTCATCCAGGGCGACGAGAGCGTGCTGGCCTATGACGCGTTCAACGGACAGTTCCTTTGGGAGTGGAAAAATCCCGGTGCCAAGCGCGACGGTCTCAAGCGCGCCTACGAGCCGGGCAACATGGCCGCGAGCGATGACAGCCTGTTCGTCGTGGTCGAGGATCATTGCGTCCACCTCGATGCCGCGACTGGGAAGATCCGTCGCACTTACCGTCTGCCGAACGAACGCGCGAACGACCCGCGCCAGTGGGGCTACATTGCCTTCAAGGACGGCGTGCTCTTCGGCACCGCGACCGACCGCAAACAGATCGCCGCCGAACAGGCGCGGCGCGGGAAGATTTTCTTCGTGGACAGCTCGCTCACGCCGGAGCAGCGCGAGGAATTTCTTCGACAGGACAAGAGTGCGTTACAGAACCTCACCGGCGCGGCGCAGAAGCTCGCCGAAGAACGCATCAAGAAGGCCGACCTGCGCATGGCCACCGGCCTCGACGCCCGCACGGGCAGGGCGCTCTGGACGAAGCCCGTGGACGTGACGGACGCCAGCGACATCGGCGAGGGCGGCGGCAGCCTCACGATGATCTATCACAACAACCACCTCGTGCTCGGCGGCGCGAACGCGAACGGGCATTACTGGACGCAGTTCCTCGCGGGCGAGTTCAAGCGCCGCCGGCTCGTGGTGCTCGACTCCAACTCCGGCGAAAAGATGTGGGCCAAGGACGCGAACTACCGCCACCGGCCCATCATCATTGACAACGAAATTATCGCCGAGCCGTGGAGCTACGACCTTTACACCGGCAAGCAGAAGACCCGCACGCACCCGCTCACCGGCGAGCAGACGCCGTGGATGTTCGCGCGGCCCGGCCACCATTGCGGCGCGATTTCCGCGACGCCAAACATGATGTTCTTCCGCTCGAAGTTCACCGCGT
Organism: uncultured Klebsiella sp.; assembly: GCA_964478755.1. GTDB lineage: Bacteria > Verrucomicrobiota > Verrucomicrobiia > Limisphaerales > SXTU01 > SXTU01. Next base: position 5,525 of record CAYZJP010000187.1, on the reverse strand, counting down.
TCTACAACCGCGACACGGACGAGGGCACGGAACATTTCTCCGGCCACCGGCTCGGTTGCTGGATCAACACCATCCCCGCCAACGGACTCGTGATGGTGCCCGAGGCGAGCGCGGGCTGCGTGTGCCTGTTCTCCATCGCCGCGACCATCGTCTTCGAGCCGCGCGGCGACCGCTCGCAGTGGGGCGTCTATAGCGCGAGCGGCGCAACGCTGCCGGTGCAGCACATGGCGCTGAACCTCGGCGCGCCCGGTGATCGCCGCGACGCGCACGGCAAGCTCCGGCTCGGCTACCCGCGCCCGAGCTCGCGCGCGGGCATTGACCTGCCGCTTAACCTGAAACCGAAGTTCGCGAAGGACGGAGACTTCTACGCGCTCAACGACAGCTCCGTGAAGGTCGCCGGCACCGACACGCCGTGGGTCTTCACCTCCGGTGCGCGCGGCCTCACGCGCGCGGACCTCCCGCTCATCGGCAAGGGCCAGCCCGCCGCGACCTACACCGTGCGCCTCTACTTCGCCGCGCTCGAAGGCGACCAGCCCGGCCAGCGCGTCTGCGACATCAAGCTTCAGGACAAGACCGTGGCGAAGAACTTCGACCTCGTCACGAAAGGCGGCGGCACGCAACGCGCCTTCATGGTCGAGTTCACAAACGTCGCCGTTACCAGCGACCTTGCCCTCGAACTGGTTTCTGCGCAGGCCGCGCCCGACGCCGCGCACCAACCGCTCTTGAGCGGCGTGGAAGTCCTCCGCACCAACGCGAAAGAGATCACCGACCGCGTCGCGTCGCGTTAACCAACGGAGCAGCGCGTCCAACTGCTTTCAGCCGGGGGGCTTGGTCACCCCGCGCTGTTCAGCCGGTAGCCCACACCCGACTCGGTGCGGATGAGGTTCGGATTCGTCGGGTCCGCCTCCAGCTTCTCGCGGAGATGGGCGACGTAAACGCGGAGGTAATGCGTCTGCGTCGCAGCATTCGGCCCCCAGACTTCGGTGAGGAGCTGCCGGTGTGTGAGCACCCGGCCCGCATGCGTCACCAGCAGGCGCAGCAGCGCATACTCGGTGGGCGTGAGCTTCACTTCCTGGCCGCGCTTGCGAACGATGCGCGAGGACAAATCCACTTCGAGGTCGCCCGTTCGAAATACGGCATCCGCCCCCTGTGGCTGCGCGTGCCGGAGCGCGGCGCGCATCCTCGCCAGCAGCTCGCCGGAACTGAACGGCTTCGTCACGTAGTCATCCGCGCCCGCGTCGAGCGCGGCGATCTTGTCATCCTCGCGGTCGCGCACGGAGAGGATCACCACCGGCACCTGGCTCCACTCGCGCAGGCGTTTGAGCACGGTCACGCCGTCGAGGTCGGGCAGGCCGAGATCGAGCAACACCACGTCCGGGCGGCGCTGCGCGGCCTGCACGATGCCGTCCTGCCCGGTCGCGGCGTCGAACACGCGAAAGCCGTTCGCCTCCAGCGTCACACGCAACAGGCGGCGGATTTGCGGCTCGTCGTCAATGACCAGCGCGACGGGTAAGGGTTTGTTTGCTTCCGCGCTCATGCGGGAGTTTCGACGTGAGGTGGTTTCTCCGGCTGCGGCAGGCGCATCGTGAACAGCACGCCGCCACCGGAACGGTTCTCGGCGGTGACGGTTCCCTCGTGCGCCTCAACGAAGCCCTTCACAATCGCAAGCCCCAGCCCGCTGCCGCCCGCCGGCGCGCCGGTGCCGCGCGTGAACTTGTCGAAAATGCGCGGCAGCAACTCCGCCGCGATGCCCGGCCCGCGGTCGCCGACGGACAACACCAGCGTGTCGCCGCCGTGCTCGGCACGAATCTCGATCGGCGTGCCCGGCGGCGTGTGCGTGGCGGCGTTGAGCAGCAGGTTGGCGAGCGCCTGTTGGAGCAGCGAGAAATCCAGCCGCGCCAGCACCGGCCCCGCCGGCAAATCCAGCTTCGCCGGATGCCGCGCCAGCTCTCGTTGCAAGTCGTGGACGGTGGTCTGCACAAGGTCGCGCGCGTCGTGCCAGTCGAGGCGCGGGCGGATTTGCCCGGAGTCGAGCCGCGTCACGTCGAGCAGATTGCCGACGATGCGGTTGAGCCGCGCGTTGGCTTCCTGAATTTCACCCAGCAACACGCGATGCAATTCGGGCGCGGTGGGATTTGCCGCTGCCAACGCACTTGCGGCACTCGTGCTCGCGGCCAGCGGCGTGCGCAGTTCGTGGGAGATCGAGTTCAGCAGCGTGCGGCCAAGCCGCTCCGATTCCGCGAGCCAGCGCGTCCGTTCCGCCGTTGCTCGCAGCTCGACACGATCAAGCACCAGTGCGGCTTGGCGCGCAAATGCATCAAGCAGTTCGCGTTGGTTCAAAGAAAGATTGCTGCTGGATAAACCGACGGTCAGCACGCCGAGCGCCTTGCGCTCCGTCGCGAGCGGCAGATGCAGCGCCGACGAGCCAGGCAAATTATCCGTGAAACGGCCTGCCGCTTTGCCGTGGCGGAACGCCCAGTCGGCCACCCCCAGCTCTTTTTCCGAAACAACCAACGTGCTGTCAGGATGCAACGCAAGCGTGCCGGCGGTTTCCAACGCCACGCCTGCCGGGGCTTGAAACACCCGCCCCACTTTTTCGATCAGTTGCCACACGACTTGATCCCGCGAAGCCGCCTCGGCCAGATCCCGCGTCAGTTCGTAGAGCGCCGTGGCCCGTTCTTCGCGCCGCCGTTCCGCTTCCGCATGGGCACGGATGCGTGCGACCAACTGGCCGAGCACGATCGCCACGATGAAATAGGTCCCGAACAAGACCGCATCCTCTGCGTGTTCGATGGCGAATGTGAAACGCGGCGGCAGGAAAAAATAGTCCCACACGAGCGCGCTGACGGTGCCCGCGAGCAGAACCGGCCCGCGTCCGACGAAGAGAGCCAAAAGCACCACCGCGAGGAGAAACACCATGCCCGGCACTCGCGGCCCCGCCAGTTCCATCAGGCCGAGATTCAGCAAACTCACCGCTGCAATTACACCGACGGCCAAACCATACTGCCGGAGTGGAGAGCGCGGCGCGGGATGCCAGGTTGCGGCGCGGGACTCTGGGTCCGCTTTTTGCGCGCGGACAATGTGTAAATCCACGTCGCCACTCTCCAAGGTAAGCCGCCGGAGCAGTTTGCCGCCGCGCCACCAAGCCAGAAAAGTCGTGCCGCCCGGTTTGCCAATGACGATCTGCGTGACGTTTTGATCACGCGCCACGCGCAGCAATCCGCGCACGATGTCTTCGTCCACGGTCGTGACAACTTCAGCCCCCAGAGCGCGTGCCGTGGCAAGGTTCTTGGTCAGTTGCGCCTGAGCCGATTCGGTGAGTTCCGCGCTGCCATCGACATTCGCCGCCAACCACGGACTTTGCAGGCTGTCGGCCATGCGGCGCGTCCAGCGGATGAGCGGCTCGGACAGCGGGCTGGGGCCGACCGCAACCAGCAGGCGGTGGCCGGTCTTCCAAGTGCCCGCGCCCGGCTGCGAGCGGCGGAAATCCCGGGTGCTTTCACCCACGTGATCCGCCACGAGCCGCAACGAAAGCTCACGGAGCGCGGTCAAGTTGCCTTCCCGGAAAAAATTTTGCTCCGCCGAAGCCGCGCGCTCGGGCAGATAAACTTTTCCTTCATGGAGCCGCTGGACAAGCTCGGCGGGCGGCAGGTCCACAAGTTCGAGCACCGCGCCGTCGAGCACGCTGTCGGGCACGGTCTCGCGAATCTCCGTGCCGGTGACTTGCAGCACGGTGTCCGAGCGGCTCTCGACGTGCTGGACGTTGAGCGTGGTGTGGACCTCGATGCCGGCGTCGAGCAGCTCCTGCACGTCGTGCCAGCGCTTGGGATGACGCGAGCCGGGTGCGTTCGTGTGGGCCAGTTCATCTACCAGCGCGATTTGCGGCCGGCGCGCGAGCGTGGCGTCGAGGTCAAATTCCTCCAGCGTCACGCCGCGATAGTCCAGCTTCTGCCGGGGAATCAGCGGCAAGCCTTGCGTCAGCGCGTCCGTCTCCTTGCGCCCGTGCGTCTCGACGTAGCCGATGACGACGTCGCGCCCGGCCTTCAGCTCGCGCTGCGCGGCTTCGAGCATTGCGTAGGTCTTGCCGACGCCGGGGCACATACCGAGGAAGACCTTGAGCTGGCCGCGTCGTTTGGCGGCCTCCTCGCGGTGGAGGCTGGCAAGCAAGGCATCGGGGCTGGGCCGCTCCGGCTCGGTCATGGTGGCGATTCAATCAAACAGCACCTTCAAACGCGATGCCGATTTACACAGCATCACCAGCGGCGTGCCGAACAGCCACCAGTAAATCGGCAGCGAAAGCACGCACCCCACGGCGAGCGTCACGCCGAGGACGATGTCCAGAATTCGTTGAGCGGTCTGCATGGCTGGCGGCGGATGATTCTTTCACGGCTTGTCCAGAGCGAGGTTGAGCATGAGCACGTTCATGCCCGGCTCGCCGAGGAAACCAAGATCGGTGCGGTCCGTGTGGGCGCGGATGAGTTCGCGGACTTTGTCCACGCTGACGCTGCGGGCTTTCGCGACGCGCGCGGCCTGCAGCTCCGCGTTGCGCAGGCTGATGTGCGGGTCGAGGCCGCTGCCGGAGGCGGTCACGGCATCGGCAGGGACGGCGTCGGTGTCCTTCAGGCCGTTTTCCTTTCGGTAGGCGTCCACGCGTTCCTTGATGGCGTCGGCGAGCTTCTGCGAGGTCGGGCCGAAGTTGCTGCCGCCGGAACTTGTCGGGTCGTAGCCGTTGCCCGCCGCCGAGGGGCGCGGGTGAAAATACTTTTCAGCGGCAAAGTTTTGTCCGAGCAATCGCGAGCCGAGGACGTTTCCTTTCGCATCGGTGATGAAGCTGCCGTTGGCCTTGTTGGGGAAGGCGACTTGCGCGATGCCGAAGACGACGAGCGGGTAGATGCCGCAGCAGACAACGGCGAGGACGACGGTCGCCATGACAGCACCACGGATTTCGGAGAGGAAGGTTTTCATAGGCTTAAACAAGTTTCAGGGCGGTGACGACGACATCAATGGCCTTGATGCCGATGAACGGGATGATGACGCCGCCGACACCGTAGATGAGCAGGTTGCGCTGGAGAATCGCCAGCGCGCCGATGGGCTTGTAGGCCACGCCACGCAGCGCGAGCGGGATGAGCGCGATGATGATGAGCGCGTTGAAGATGATGGCGCTCAAGATGGCGCTCTGCGGCGAGGCAAGGCCCATGATGTTCAGCGGCGCGATGGCCGGGAACGTCGCCATGAGCATCGCGGGGATGATGGCGAAATACTTGGCGATGTCGTTGGCGATGCTGAACGTCGTGAGCGAGCCGCGCGTCATCAGGAGCTGCTTCCCGATTTCGACGATTTCGATGAGCTTCGTCGGGTTGCTGTCGAGGTCCACCATGTTGCCGGCCTCGCGCGCGGCCTGCGTGCCGGTGTTCATGGCGACGCCCACGTCCGCCTGGGCCAGCGCGGGCGCGTCGTTGGTGCCGTCGCCGCACATCGCGACCAGCTTGCCCTTGGCCTGCTCGTCGCGGATCAGCTTGAGCTTG
>CAYZJP010000186.1:0-7962 GCA_964478755.1 uncultured Klebsiella sp. | reverse complement strand
GTTTCCTTCGCCGCAGGCTTCGGCGGAAGACTGATGCGGACGGTCTCTTTTTTAGGCTGAACCTTGGACCCAGCGGCGGGAGGTGGGGCTGCACCCGCGGGCAGTTTCAAGTTGTCGGCCATATCTAGTGTTTCGGCGCGTGACGCTAGGGAGGGGGCGGAAGACTGTCAAATCCATAAACTCTTTTGCCGCTGCCGCCTAGCCACTACACTGGCGCGGTGCGAACGGCGTTCAAAGAATGGGCCATCGTGGTGGACGCGCTGGGGCGCGGGGAGCAAATCCTCATCCTGCGCAAGGGCGGCATCGCCGAGGGGCGGCGCGGCTTCCAAGTCGAGCACCCGCGCTTCCTGTTTTTTCCGACGCTTTACCACCAGCAGCGCGAGTCGGTGCTGCCAGCGGCACAGATGCGTTACGATGAGATTGCGCCACAACTGCCGAGGCCGGACGTGCTGCGGCTGGAGTTCTGCGCGGGGGTCGTCGCGTGGCGGAAACTGGACTCCCTCGCCGCCGTCGGGCACCTTCGCGGCCAGCACATCTGGCGCGACGACGTGCTGGCCCAGCGCTTCGACTGGGGCAAGGAACAAAACCTCTTCGCTCTCGCCGTCCGCGTCGCGCGCCTGCCATGGCCCATCGAACTGCCGATGCTCCCGAGCTACGGCGGCTGCAAATCTTGGGTTGAACTGACCGAAGACATTCCAACTGACGTCGCACAACCCGTGCTGACGGACAGCGCCTTCCAGACCCGCCTCCAGCAGTTCGAGTCCGCCCTGACCAACGGATGAACACCCATCCGCGCAGCCTGTCCAACCCCGCGCTCAGTTCGACTCAGCACTGATTACCAATCACTTTCCGTGGCCGCCACCAACCAACACGCCGTCATCGTTCCGCCACCGACCAACGCCTCGGCGGCCACGAACGACGTGCTCCGCGACATTCGCGGCCCCGTGCCGCTGCCGCCGGAGCTGCTCTGGCTGTGGATCGCCGTGGGGGCGGCGCTGGGCGGGCTGTTGGCGACGCTGGTCTGGAACAAATGGTTCCGCTCGGGGCCGCGTCCGCCGCTTGTTCCCCTCGTCCCGCCACATCAACGCGCGAAGCACCGCCTCGCCGACGCCCTCGCGCTGCTCGCGCAGCCGAAGCCTTTTTGCATCGCCGTGTCCGACGCGCTGCGGCTCTACCTTGAGGAACGATTCGAGTTCCGCGCCCCCGAGCGGACGACCGAAGAGTTCCTCGTGGACCTCCAGCAGACCGATCTGCTCAACGACTCGCAGAAACAATTCCTCACCGACTTCCTCACGCGCTGCGACCTCGTGAAGTTTGCGAAGCACGAACCCAGCGAAACCGATCTGCGCCACCTCCACAGCGCCGCGCTGGGCCTCGTGGAAGAAACCGCCTACGACCTGCCGGGCGTCCAATCAGCAATCCGATGACTTTCTCCTTCGCCCATCCTTGGCTGCTGTTTCTGCTGCTCCTGCTGCCACTGCTCGCGTGGCTGAAGGGCCGGCGCGACACCCAGCCGGCGTTTCTCTACTCGTCCGTCCTGCTCGTGCGCGGGCTGACCGGGCAGGTGCAATCGCGGGCCGGGGCTTTCCTCCGTGCGTTGCGGTGGTTCGCGCTCGCCGCGTTCTTCGTCGCGCTCGCCCGGCCCCAGCTCGGCGAGGGCGAGACGAAGATTTCCGCCAGCGGCATTGACATCGTCATCGCCGTGGACCTCTCGCGCAGCATGGAGGCCGAAGACTTCAAGGACGCGCGCGGCCAGCGCATCAGCCGGCTCGCGCTCGCCAAGGACACGGTCCAAAAGTTCGTCCTCAAACGCCCCAGCGACCGCATCGGCCTCATTGCGTTCGCGGGCCGCGCCTATGTCGCCGCGCCGCTGACGCTCGACCACGATTTCTTCCTGCAAAACTTGGAGCGCCTCGGCTTCGGCGGCATCGAGGAAGGCACGGCGATTGGCTCCGGCCTCATCGCGAGCGTGAACCGCCTGCGCGACCTCGAGGCCAAAAGCAAAATCGTCATCCTGCTCACCGACGGCCAGAACAACGCGGGCAAGGTTCCGCCGCTCACCGCCGCCGACGCAGCGCAGGCGCTCGCCATCAAGTGCTACACCATCGGTGTCGGCACACGCGGCGACGCGCCGTGGCCCTACACGGACGAGTTCGGCCGCCGGCGCGAGCGGATGCTGCCCGTGGACATTGACGAGGACGTGCTCAAGCAGGTCGCCGACAAGACCGGCGGCAAATACTTCCGCGCCGACAACACGGAGACGCTGCGCCGCATTTTCACGGAGATAGACCAACTGGAGAAAACCACCGCCGAGGTGAAGAAGTTCCAGCGCTACCGCGAGCTGGCGCACTGGCTCGTGGCTTTCGGCCTGTCCGCGCTGTTGATGGAAATCCTGCTCGGCAACACGCTCTGGAGAAAACTGCCGTGAAATTCGCCCTCCCTCAACTGCTCTGGCTCCTGCTGCTCGTGCCGCTGCTCGGCGTCTTCCTCGTCTGGGCGTGGCGCACGAAGGAGCGGCTCATCGGGCAGTTCGTCCAGTCGCGCCTGCTCGCGCAGCTCACCGTCGGCGTGTCGAAGGCGCGACAAAAAGTGCGGCTGGCGCTGCTGGTCTCCGCCGTCGCGTTTGCCGTGCTCGCGCTGGCGCGGCCCCAGTGGGGCTTCTCGTGGGAGGAAGTTTCGCAGAAAGGCTTGGACATCGTCGTGGCCATTGACACCTCGCGTTCGATGCTCGCGGCGGACATTCCACCCAACCGCCTCGAACGCGCCAAGCTCGCCGCGCTCGACTTGATGAAGCTCGCGAAGAATGACCGCCTCGGCCTGGTCGCGTTCGCCGGCAGCTCGTTTCTGCAATGCCCGCTCACCCTGGACGACGAGGCGTTCCGTCAGAGTGTGACCGCGCTCGACGTGAACATCATCCCGCAGGGTGGCACCGCCATCGCCGAGACCATCCAGACCGCGCTCGCGGCGTTCAAGGAAGGCGAGAACCACAAAATCCTCGTCCTCCTCACCGATGGCGAAGACCACGAGGACGGCGCGGTCGAGGCGGCGAAGGCCGCGAGCGCGAAGGGCCTGCGCATCTTCACCATCGGCATCGGCTCGGCGGACGGCGAGCTCATCCGCGTGCGCGACGAAAAGGGAAAAATGGACTTCCTCAAGGACGAGAGCGGCAACGTGGTGAAGTCCAAATTGAACGAGACGCTGCTCCAGCAAATCGCCGGCGCGGCGGGCGGCTTCTACCTGAACCTGCGCGGAGCGAACACCGCCGAGCTGCTCTACGAGCGCGGCCTCGCGCCGCTGCCGAAGTCGGAGTTCAACTCCAAGCTCATGCAGCGCTACCACGAGCGATTTTACTGGCCGCTCGGAATCGCGGTTGTTTTGCTCATCGTCGAGATGTTTTTGCCGGAGCGACAGAAAGTGCGGCGGCCCGCTCCTCCCGCCCCTGGCGGAGACGCCAGCCGCATCGAAGGAGCCAGCACCAAGGCCGCTGTGCTTTCGGCACTCGCATTGGCGCTGCTGTCGGGGTCCGCCCGCGCCTCGTCCGACGACGCGCTGAAACAATACCAAGCCGGCAAATACGAAGCGTCGCTCAAGGAATACGACCGCCTGCGCCGGGAGCGGCCCGAGGACGCGCGGTTTGCGTTCAATGCCGGCGCGGCGGCTTATCAGGCAAAACAGTTCGAGGACGCCACGCGCCACTTCAGCGGCGCGACCGGTGCGCGCGATCCGAAGCTGGCGCAGAGCGCGTTTTACAACCTGGGCAACGCCTACTTCCAAGTCGGCGACAGCGCCTCCGAGATGGCGCAGAAACAGGAAGCCTGGGAGAGCGCCATCGGCTTTTACGACACCGCGCTGAAGTTGAACTCCGCCGATGGCGACGCGAAGCACAACCGCGACTTCGTGCAACGCAAGCTGGAGGAATTGAAAAAACAGCAGGACAAGCAGCAGCAATCCAAGGACAACCAGAAACAGGACGACAAGAAAGACGACCAAAAGAAAGAGCAGCAGAAGAAGGATGAACAAAAGCAGGACAAGTCCGGCCAGGACAAAAAACAGGACGACAAAAAATCCGACGAATCGAAGCAGAAGAAGCCCGACGGCTCCAAACAGGACGAGAGCAAGAAACCGGAGAACCAGCCCAAGCCCGGCGACCAGAAGCAGCCGGAACAAAAACAATCTCAGGACCAGAAGGGCCAGCAGAAGCCGGGACAACAAGGCGAGCAGGGAGACAAGGATTCCGCGCAGGCCGCCGCGCTCGGCCAGATGACCGCGCAGCAGGCGATGCAGTTGCTGGACTCGCAGCGCACCGAGGAGCGCGCCCTCATCTTCCTTCCCACCAACGCCACGCAGAAGGCGAGCAACCGGCCATTCAAAAACTGGTGATGAAAAACGTCGCGGGTCGGGAGCCACAGATTAGGAGCCGCCGGGACACCGGCGGGCGGTGGCTCCTCGGCTTGCTCGCCGTTTGCTGGCTCATCTCCACGACCGCTCACGCCGTCACCTTCAGCGCCACGCTCGACCGGAATGTCATCCGTGTCGGTGAGCAGGCGGTGCTGACGCTGCGTTTTGACGGTGGGCAGCCGAGCGGCGTGCCGCGCCTGCCGGACGTGCCGAACCTCACGATTCAATACGCGGGCCAGAACCAGCAACTCTCCATCGTCAACGGTCAGCGCGCTGCAAGCCTCTTGCTCAACTACGCGGTCTCCGCATCGCAGCCGGGCGACTACACCATCCCCGCCTTCAACGTCCCCGTCGCCGGCGCGATGCTGCCGAGCCAGCCGCTCGCGCTGAAGGTGCATCCCGCCGCCGCGAAATTGCCCGACACCGAAACGTATCGGCAGTTCACCTTCGTCAGGCTCCGCGCGGGCAAGACGAACGTGTTCGTCGGCGAGCCGTTCGCGCTGGAAGTGCGGCTCTACTTCAATGCCGCCGGCGAAATCCAGATGCCCAGCCTGCTCGGCGACGGCTTCACACTTGCGCCCTTCCAGCACCAGCAAGGACAGGAGCAAGTTGGCAACGCCATCTTCCGGGTCATCGTCTTCCGCACCGTCGCGACGGCGGTGAAGGCCGGGAAACTCCCGCTCGGCCCGGCGCAGTGCTCGTTCAATCTCCACATTCGCACCAGCGGCAATGAAGTCTTCGACCTTTTCAATCGCGGCGTCCGCGCGCAGGCCGTCACCATCCTCAGTGACCCGCTGGACATCGCCGTGCAGCCGCTTCCCGACGCCGGCCGGCCCGCTGACTTCAACGGCGCGGTCGGCAACTTCCAGATGAGCGCGAGCGCGTCGCCGGTGGACGTGGCGGTCGGCGATCCCATCACGTTGCGCGTGCAAGTCAGCGGACGCGGCGGACTCGATGGCGTGCGGATGCCGCCGCTGGAGCCGGGTGAAAGCTTCAAGCTCTACCCGGCGAGCGCGACGACCGAGATGCCCGATCCTCTCACCATGACGGGCGTGCGCAAATTCGAGCAAGTCGTGCAGCCGCAAAATGCGGACGTGAAGGAACTGCCTGCGTTTGGCTTCAGCTTTTTCGATCCGGATACCCGCACGTATCGCACGCTCAAGCAGCCGGCTCTCCCGCTCAAGGTCCGCGCGGCCGCCGCCACCCAGGCGCCGACAGTCGTGATGACCACGACGAACGCCGCCGCTGCTGCCGCTGCCGCGACGGAACTCGTCCACATCAAGCCGCACCTTGGCGTGCTGGTTTCGCCGGGCGCGAGCGCGCTGCGCCAGCCGGCGTTTTGGGCCTTGCCCGGCGGGCCGCTGGCGCTGTGGCTCGCTTTGCTCGTGCGGCGCAAGCAAGCCGAGAAGCTCGCGAACAATCCGCGTCTGCGCCGTCAACGCGAGACCGAGAAGCTCGTGAACGCAGGCGTGGCCGAACTCAGCAAGCAAGCCGCCGCCGCGCAGACGGAGCAGTTTTTCGCGAATCTTTTCCGCCTGTTGCAAGAGCAGCTCGGCGAGCGGCTCGACTTGGCAGCCAGCGCCATCACGGAGGAAGTCTTGGACGAGCGGCTCAAGGGCGTAGGAGCCGGCGCGGACCTGTGCCAGTCGCTGCACGAGCTGTTTCAAGTCTGCAACGCCGCGCGCTACGCGCCGGTGCGCGAGCCGCGCGAGCTGGCGAAACTCGCGGAGCAGTTCTCCGCCGCCGTGACTGAGCTGAGGAAACTGGAGGTGGCACAATGAAAGGCGGACTCCTTCGCTCCGTAGTCGCTGGGCTGCTGCTCTCGTGCTCCCGGCTGCTGGCGGACATTCCGTCCACCGACTTCGAGACAGCCAACAAACTGTTCGAGCAGGGCAAGTTCGCGGAGGCGGCGAAGGCTTACGAAACGATGCGGACGAACGGCCCAACCTCGGCGGCGCTGCACTTCAATCTGGGCAACGCGCGCTTCAAGAGCGGCCAGCCGGGCAAGGCGATTTTCCATTTCCAACAAGCGCTCCGCCTCGCCCCGCGCGACCCGGACATCCGCGCCAACCTGCAGTTCGCCCGGCGCAGTCTCGGCGCGACGGTCGAGGAACCGCTTGGACGGCATCTGCTGCGTTCGCTCCACACCTTGGATGAGTGGGCGTGGCTGGCGGGCGGTGGTCTCGGCGCGTGGTTCCTCCTGCTCGCGCTCGGCGAGGCGCTGCCCGCGAGACGCGCCGCGTTCGCGTGGCTGACCAAGACGCTCGGCGTCTTTGCGATCGTGTGCGCTGCCCTCCTTGCCGCCGCGCACGCGGACCGGCGCACGGCACACGAAGCCGTCGTGGTGGTGCCGGAAGCGCCGGTGCGGCCCGGCCCGCTGGTGGAATCGAAGCCGGCATTCACCCTGCGCGACGGCACGGAAGTGGTGGTGCTGGACGCAAAGGACGACTGGCTGCAGGTGCGCGACGCCAGCCAGCGCGCCGGCTGGTTGAAGCGCGACGCAGTGTGGCGGCTGGAGTGAGCGCGGCCGGTCGGGGCTGTCAGTGACGTTAGCCTTGGCGTTGTGGGAACCCGACAGAGCAAACCCCTCGTCGGGCCGCTGCGCGCCGAAAGCTGTTTGCCGGTCTGCGCCAACGTGCCCGCTATTCCGGAGGCGGCGGGCACCCCCACCTTGGGCTTCATCACAGGGGACACGATCTGCCCATTCTTTCCAATGAACGCACAGAACCGGCATTGCCAAATCCCGCGCTGCCCTGCTAGAACACGCGCCCTTTGACATGGCTCTCATTGTCCAGAAATACGGTGGCACCTCGGTCGGCAATCCCGAGCGCATCAAGAATGTCGCCCGCCGCGTGGCCGAGTATCGCAACCGTGGCGACCAGGTCGTCGTCGTCGTCTCCGCCATGAGCGGCGTGACCGACAACCTCATCAAGCTCGCCAAGGAAATCACCGCGCTCCCCAGCGAACGCGAGATGGACATGCTCCTCGCGACGGGCGAGCAGCAGACCATCGCGCTCACGGCCATCGCGCTTCAGCAGCTCGGTCTCCCTGCCACCTCGCTCACCGGAGCGCAAGCGGGCATTGTCACCGACGGCGTTCACACCAAGGCGAAGATTCAGAACATCACACCGAAGAAAGTCCACGCGCTGCTCGACGCGGGCAATGTCGTGATCGTCGCCGGCTTTCAGGGCGAGACCCGCGAAGGCCACATCACCACGCTGGGCCGCGGCGGCTCGGACTTGACCGCCATCGCGCTGGCCGGCGCGTTGAAGGCCAACCTCTGCCAGATTTACACCGATGTGGACGGCGTTTATACCGCCGACCCGCGCATCGTCCCCGGCGCGAAGAAGCTCCCGGAGATCGCCTACGACGAGATGCTTGAACTCGCCGGCGCGGGCGCGAAGGTGATGCAGTTGCGCTCCGTCGAGTTCGCCAAGAAATTTGGCGTCGTGTTTGAAGTCCGCTCCAGTTTGAATGACAACCCAGGAACCATTGTGAAAGAAGAAACGCGAAATATGGAAGACATCGTCGTGCGCGGTGTCGCGCTCGATAAAAACCAGGCCA
>CAYZJP010000185.1:0-8043 GCA_964478755.1 uncultured Klebsiella sp. | reverse complement strand
GGAAGTGCTCGAGATCTCACCGCGCTTCTTTGCACCGAAGACGTTCACCGCGACCCACGAGCCACCGCTGCGCGTGCAAACGTTGCCCCCGACCACACCATTGCCGGGTAGGTGGAGCCAGTTTCCCGCCGGAGCCACATCGGTCGTGTTCGTGGACACGTCGAGGCGCACGCGGGAGAGGTCGTTCAGCAGGATGGGCGAGTGATACGTCTCGATGTTCTGCACGGCGGACAACTGCGCCAGCGCCACGAGGCTGTCCGCCCGCGGCGCGATGGTGACGACATGGCCGAATGGGAACGGCTGCTCGCTCTTCACCTCCGCGCCGAGCGCGCGGAGCTGCTCCCTCGCCGTGGTCTCCGTGCCGGAGAAGAGCACGAGGTTCAGCCAGCGGCCCGCCGGCATCGCCTCCTGGCGGACGGCCAGCGGGAGGAGCGTCATGTCCAGCTTGTAGAACGGCTCGAAGGGCAGGACGCTCTGCACGCGCGGCGACATGCGGATCTGCTGCGCGAGGCCGGCGCCGCCGCGCACAAGGAAGGCGTTGTTCGGCACGTAGCTGACGATCTCCGCGCCCGCGCCGCGCAGCACGTCGCGGAATTTCTGGTCAATCGTCCCGCGTGCCTGCACGAGGTAGCTGCCCGGCTCGCCCTGCGCGCGCAGATGCGCGGGGATGTTCAAGTTCACCGGCTCCAGCGTCTCGACGAGCGCGTTGCGCAGCAGCACGGCGGTCTCGCTGCGGAACAGCTCGGCGTCCTTTTTGTTGGTGTTGCGGACGCGGAAGGGAAGCTGCTTGTCATCGCTGAGCGAGGTGATGTGCGCGGTGGACGGCGCGACCGGCACGGTGGGAACAGACGCCGTTTGCTTGCGGCCGGTGAGCACGGACGGCAGGCGCGTGAAACGCTCCCACAGGCCCGGTTGCGTGGACGCGGCGTTGGTGTCCGCTCCCGACTGCTCGCGCAACCGCCGCTGCTCGCCCTGGCGCAGGACGAGCGCGACCGCCGCCAGAAGCAGCAGGCCGAGGAGAAACCAGTTTCGGTTTTTCATACGCACTTCCGCGAGAGTGACGTTAATCTACAAGCCGCAAAGGAAGGCCGACAATACAGTCTATTGCTGAACAAAACCGCGTCCCCACCGCCGGCGGGACGCTCCGCCTTCGGCACGGCTGGCGTTTGAATGGTTGGGTTCGCAGTCATGATTCAGCGTTCAGTAGTCACTTGGCAGCAGCTTGTAGCCTTCCACGATCACGCGCGGTGTCACCTGCAACGGCGCGCCGGCGGGCAGCGGACGCGGCAGGAAGCCCGAAACCGGCAGGCCTTCCACGCGCACCAGGGCCCGCGAGGCGACCTCGCCGGTGATCTGGTAGTTCGTGACCATGCCCTGATACGGACCGCTCACGACATAGACGCCGCGATCCGCCGGCTTGAGGGACTGGCCATAGGCGTAGATCAGGAAGCGCGGGCTCTCCTCCACCTGCAACAAGCCCAGCGTCTGCTGCGGGATGCGCTCGATGAAGACGTCGTTGAGCGCGTCCACGGTGCCACCGTTGCGGGCGACCGCCGGCGACTCCAGCGGCCACCAGTAAGTCTGCGCCATCGTGCGAGGGTCCGCGTAATTCAGGTAAGGATTCGGCGGCTGGTTCACGGGCACGGCCCGCGTGGCCTGATAATACCAGCCCTGCCAATACACGCGCACGCCAGCAGCGTAGGCGATTCCCAACTGCCAAGGCTGGCCGACGTTCAAATAAGGCGAGCGCACCGTCAGCTCCGGCGTGGCGAGGACGGAACCCACGCGCGGGAACGAGCGGCTGGGATACGGCGCCCACTGGCCGGGGTTCTGGTCCGGCGGATAGTTCACATTGCCGTTGATGAGCGAGGCGTAGGAGACGCCATAGTAGGCGACGATGTTGCCGACGGCGTAGTTCGAGGCGGCGCTCCAAAAGTAAACATTCGTCCAGTAACTGAAGTTGTTGGACACCACCTGGGTGAACGGGTTCTGGTTCTGGTTGGTCCCGTTCAACGCCACGAAGTAGTTGATGAAGCCGTATTGCCCGTTGAGGTAGCCAGCCATGTCTCCCGCGCTGTAGTTCCCCACCGGGTTCCACATGGGAATGCGCTGCTTGGTGTTGATCAAACCGTTGGTGAGGCCGCCGATGATGTTGGTGAGCTGCGTGGCGGCACCGGGAATCGTGGGACTGATCGTCATTGGCACGATGAGCGCGCCATTGTTCGAGAGCACGAGCGTGCCACCCAGCGCGCCCGCCCAAGCCACACTGTTGGTCTGGTTCACCGAGAGCAGGCCGCGCGTGGCGTCGGAGTTGATCGCGGCGGTGAACACATCCACGAGCCGCCAGTCGTTCGTCGGGTTCGTCTCGACGCTGTGCGCCCAATAGAACCAGTTGGTCGGGTTCGGCGCGTCGGACTTGAGATAGACGGTCTGCCACGGCGTGCCGCGATGGACACGCCCAATCCAGCCGAGGTTGGCAAACTTGCGCTGCGGAAAGTCCCATTCGTCAGAGCGGAAAATGCCCGAGTCCTTGAGCCGCATGTCGTAGGCCGGCGGCGCGACGACATAGAAGTTGGTCAGGTTTGCGAGCCGCGTGCCGGTCGGGTCAAGCGCCCGGCTCCACGGCAGGAAGTAGCGGTTGTAGCCGCCGTTGGTTTGGAAGGCTGGCCGGCCATTGATAAGGCCGAAGTCCACGCGATAGAGTGTGCCGGGTGGCGGCGCGATGGCGATGGGTGGGACGATGGGCGTGACTTGGTCGCTCAGCGTCGAGCGATACGGATCAGCCATGTCGCGCGTGGTGTAATGCACCAGCGGGTCGTTGGCCTCCCAACTGGCGGTGAAGGAAATGAGCCGGGTGGGATTGAAGGGCGACTGCACCGTCGTGCCCAGCGGCAACCGCTGGTTGGGTGGCAGGATGCCGTTGGTGCCCATGAAGCGGCGGAAGCGGTCAATCTCGCGCACGATCGGCGTGTTCAGGCTGTATTGCCGCCAGAGGTTGGTGGCCTGCGCGTTGATGTTCGTGTCCAGGCACATCGCGATCTGGTTGGAGATGCCCAGCGTCTGGGTGAAGACCGAGGCTCCGGCGCGGTTCGTAAACCAGTAGCGCACGCCCAGGTCAACGGGGCTGTTGGTCACGCGCAACGCGGTGGCGAGGTCCAGCCCGGTGACGAGATTCGTGAGGTTCACGAAGTCCACGACGCGATTGCTGTTCGGCTCGTAGAGCGCGAAGATGATCGAGTTCGTGATGGTGATGCCCAGCCTCATGTCCGGAAAGCCGTTCGAGCGGTTGAAGATGCTCGGGCTGCCGGGACCAGTGGGGCTGGCGGGGATGAAGCCGCCGTTGGTGAAGCCGGTGAGCGGCGGGTAGTTCGTGGCGTAAGCGTAGCCACGCGCGAGGTTGGTCGAGAGCTGCGGGACGTTCGTGAAGAAGAAGCTCTTGAAGCTGGTGAGGCCGCTGGCCGTGCCCGGCCAAGTGTTGGGGGCGATCAGGATGTTCGCGCCGTTGGTGGTGTAATTCGTGTAGAGCGGGCCGAACTCGTTGGTGAGGATGATCTGCGCGATGTTCGTGAAGACGAGCCGCAGCGGCCGGTTGGGATTGGCCGGGAACGGGAAGGATGTCGCGTAGGAGTTCCACGCCTCGAAGCCGTAAATGTTCGTCAGCCCGATGATCTGCGACTGGTTGGTCTGCACCAGCGGGATGCCACCCACCAACGCCAGCGGGCCGATGTTCGTCGCGTTGGTCTTCACGAACTCGAGACGGCGGGTGTCGGAGAATAATGTCTGCACGCCGAACTCGTTGAAGTTCGGATAGCCGCGCTTCACGCCGACAATCACCGGCGTGCCGGCGATCACGCACAGGGCGTTGGTGCCGACGCCGGCTCCGTTCACCACGGCGTTCGTGTCCTGATACATCGCCATGCGGCTGTTCGGGTCGGTCAGGTCATAGACCGGCATGCCCAGCAGGCTCGTGTCGGCCAGATTGGTCGTGTAGCCGGTGATCAGGATCAAATCGTTGCTGGGCCAGCCATTGGTGTTGAATTTGAAGTAGGGCCGGAACAGCGTCGGATAGGCGGGCGCGGCGGGGTTCGTGGTGGTGGCATCGTAGAGGTTCGCCGTGAGCTGGAGGATGCGATGCACCTCCGGCGAGTAGAAGCTGGCCGGGTGGATGGGGATGTTCGTGACGCTGAGGGTCAGGGCCATGTTATTGCCGAGGAAGTTCGTGCCGAAGTAGTAGTTCGTCACCAGCACATTGGTTGAGCCGCCGCCGAAGCCGACCCAGTTGGTGTTGATGAAGACGCTGGGCGTGATGCTGGCGCGGAGCATCAGCTCGGCGGTGTTGTAGAAAAACCCGTCCGCCGGCCAGCTCGTGAAGCCGGAGTAATCGCCGCCGGGAAAATCCAATGTGATGTTGGTTTGGCCCGGCAAATACGGAAATGGGGCGTTGGACCAGTTCAGGTTCAGCTTGTTGGTCACCGGGAAGGAATCCACGCCCAGCGTGGACAGCAGGCCGTAGGCGGTCCGGCGATCACGCTCACCGGCGGGCGTGGCCGTGAGGTTGTTGGTGCCGAGGTATTGCAGGTTCATCGTGAAGTTCCCTGAGTAGCCCCGCGTGGTGAGGAAGAGCTCGTTGAAGTCGAAGAACCGTTGCGCGGTGGCGGCGGTGTTGCTGCCACCGGGCCACTGGGTGCCGACGGCGTCAACATTCACGGTGAGGTTGCTGCTGTTCATCAACGGCCCGTTGCCTAACACGTCGAACTGCGCGTTGACCAAGTTGGCCGCCGGTCCAGCCCCAAACTGAGCGGTCAACGTGCTAAGATTGTTGTAGTTCGTATTCGCCCGGAACATCAGCAAGTCGAAGGCGTCGCGAAAGGAATCGGTTGCGGCGGGTGCCGAGCCGCTCTGATTGGCGGCGGCGATATCATAAATGCTATATCGCCAATACGGGTTCGCTTCCGCCAGCATTGCGGCAGTGTTCATCTCTTGCGGCCCGAGGCCGAGATTCCGGTAGTAACCTTCGTAGGTCGTGTAGGCGGCGTTCATTTGTGCTGGAAGAGCCACCGAACCGCGGCGCTTCGCGGCGTTGTGAATCATGTTCAAGTCCAGCGTCTGCCCCACCGGGACGGCAAGGTAGGTGTAGCGCCCGATCCCCCGGTTGTCCGGGCCGTGCGGCTGATCCGGGAATTCGAGCATCCCGATCCAGTGCGGGTCGCCGACCAGGGAGTTGGTGGTGGAGTCGAACAGCCCGTTGCGGTTGAAATCGAGCATGAAGCGCCCCTCGTTGGTCTCGCTGTGCAGCGGATCGTAGGGCGTGGTGTTCGCATAATACGGCGCGAAGACCGGCAGACGCGGGTCGTATTGGAGGTTGGCCAGATTCGGCAGAAAGTAATTATTAAGATTCGCCGGCGTGGGATTGCCAAAATAGGTGCTGTTGACAAACGCGGAATGGACATTGGTGGGGCTGTTGTATCCCGCGACCGGGAAGGGAACAAAAGGATAGGCGCTGTTCTGATAGTTCGTCGGAACCATCATGCCGAAGCTCCCCTTGTCACCGGTGGCGATCATCCGCGCGATGATCTCCGCCTGCACGCGGGCCAACGCCGCGTCGTTGGCCGAACGCGCCGCGCTCTGCCCGGTCTGCGCCTCGATCGTCCGCCGCTCGCGCCGCGCCACGCCGAGGAAGGCCACGACCATGAACGTGACCAGCGAGAGCATGATGAGCGTGGCCACGAGGGCGACGCCCCCGGTGCGACGGCTGCCAACGGACGGGTTGGAGGGACGGAGGTTCATTGCTGGCCGGTGCGGATCGGGACGTGGAGGCGGAAGAGGTGGACGCTGTCCACGTTCGTGGAGAGGTAGGCCTGCAACTGGTTCGTGGTGGCCGCGATGCCACGTGCGCGGTCGGCGATCTTGCTGTCCACATAGCCCAGCTCCAGCTCCACCACGGACGGCAGGTCACGGTTCGTGAGATAGCCGCCGGCCGGCAGGGCCACGCCGTTGGTGATGCCGGTCACGCGGAAATGAACCACGTTGTCCACGACGCGCTGGTAATTGGTGGTGGCCGAAGTGGAATAACTGGACTGGAGGTTGGTGGTGAACCGGTTGGCGTTTGTCGTCCACCGGTAGAGCGTGCCGAGGCCGCCGGGGGCCGGCGTCAGCGCGTTGGTGCTGCTGGCCACCCGGTAGCCGACGCCCATCCAGTTGGTCGGCGTGGCGGTGGGGTCCAAGGAAAGAAAGAAGAGATCATGCAGGACGTTTTGCTGCACGACGTTGGTGCCGTTGTTGGTCATGGCAAACGCGCCGCCCGACCAGTTCGTCGTGGTGAAAAAATTGACCGCGATTGATCCCAGCGTTGAATTCGCCGCCACCATCTGGGACACGTCGCGCTGGAGCAGGTCCGACGAGGCGCGACCCGCCTCGAACCTGTCCACTTCGCGCGCGGCCCGGCGCATCTGCACCTGCGTGCGGTCGAACATCTGGTAAAGCGAGAGGATGATGAAGGAGAGCAGGCTCACCGCGACCAGCAGCTCGAGGATGGTCACGGCGCGCTTCCCGGTGCGCGAAACGGAGGCCGGCCGCAGGAATCGGGATGTTAGTTTCATAAGCCTTGGAAGGTTGCGCCGCGAAAGACATAACCGCCGTTGTCGTTCGTCAACAGCCCGCTGACCAGCGTGCGCACGACCAGCTTTCCATTGCCGAATCGCGTGGGAAACGGCGCCGGCCCGTCATATACCGGCCACTGGAAGGTGAGCTTCACCTCGTAGAGATTGTTGGTGAGATGGAAGTTGAGCGCCGGGTTGTTGGGAACGCCGGTGTAGTTGGTCACTTCGCTGGTGACAATATAGCTGAAGGCCACCTGTGACGCGCCCGCCGCAGAGTCACCAAGGTTGCCGCTCATGGCGCGAAATTCCGCGCGGATCGGGACCGCGGGGTTCACGACATTCGTCGTGTCCCAGCGCGGGATGCTCAGGCGCTTGATGATCTCAATCGGCGTGTTGGTCGGCAGGGGAACGGAGCTGTTGGATATGGCCAAAAAGGCCGAGGAAAGCACCGTGAGGTTCGCGCTGTTGTAGCCCCCGCGAATGGCTTCCATGATCAGCGCGGCGTCCTGCGACATGATGGTGTCCTCGCGGTTGTTCTTCTGAACATCCAGGCCAAAGGGCATCACCCCGATGATGGCGACGAGCGCGAAGGCCACGATGGCGAGGCTCATGGCCACCTCGACCATGGTGAAGGCGGTTTCCGTGCGGCGCGAACGGCAACGCACACTTGTGTCGAGGCGTTCGATCCGCGTGGGGCGCGGCGGCGATCGCCTGTTCCAGGGCGGGGACGAAGCCCGAGAGGCGATCTTCCTCATCTCGGGGGACGTCGAGCTCAGCGGCGACAACGATCTCGACGTCCGGATCGTGCAGGCAAGTGGATCGGCGGCGAAGCAATGGCTCGCGCACAAGTCGCCACGCGTGCAGACCGCGCGCGCCGTCACTCCGGTTCGTTATCTGGCGGTCGACGCCAGCCTGCTCGAGCTGCTGCTCACTTCCGGCACGGCTTCTCACTATGAAGTCGAGGAGCTCGGCTCCGGCGCCGACGAAATCAGCGAGGAGTGGACCGGGCGCGTCGCGCGCTTGCCGGGCAGCCATCTGATCCCGGCCGCGAACCTCCAGCAGTTGTTCGTCGCGATGCAAGACATCGCCTACAAGGCGGGCGACGTCGTGTTCAAGCAGGACGACGAATCGAGTCACTTCTACATCATCAAGTCGGGACGCTGCGCGATCGTGCGCGAGCGACCCGGCGCGACGACGCTGAAATTGGCCGAGCTCGGCGCCGGCGACGTGTTCGGCCAGGACGCGCTGATCGCAGGCACGCGGCGTTCCGCGACCGCGCGCATGCTCACGGCGGGAACCGTCGGTCGCATCGCCCTCAAGGATTTCCGCGCGCTGCTCGAAGCGCCCCTGCTCCAGCGCATGGCGGTGCGCGAGGCCACCAACCTGGTCAAGGCCGGCAAGGCAGTATGGCTTGACGTGCGGCTCCCCGCGGAGCGCGACAGCG
>CAYZJP010000184.1:0-8062 GCA_964478755.1 uncultured Klebsiella sp. | reverse complement strand
GGGGTGTGCAGGGGCGAGTGGGTGGGAGGGGAGCGGGGTGTGGTGTGGAACGGCGTGATGGGAGGCCCGCCCGCCGCGGCGGCGTGGGGGTTGGGGGTGGCAATCTCCCCGCCGTAGCAGCCGAGGTCCGAGAAGCCCATGTCATCGGAGAGAATGTAGATGGTGTTCGGGCGCGGGGCAGGCGCGGCGGCGGCGGGGAAATTCCAAAATTCAAATCCCAAGCTCCAAAGAAACACCAAGCACCAAGCTCCGAGGGCGCTCGTCAGTCGTGGCGGGGTGGTGAGAGCGGGAAAGCCAACCTCAACGCGGAGACGCAGAGGACGCAGAGAGGCGCAGAGCCAGATCAAGTCTTCTGCCAAGCTGCCTTTGGATCTGTCCCGGTCTTCCCCCGCGCATCTCTGCGTCCTCTGCGTCTCTGCGTTAAAGAGATATTTCTGATGGTTCCGGGTATGAGCTTGGAGCTGATGCATGGCCGTTGGACGGCGAGTGTGCCAGCGGGGTTTCGGTTGCGCCAGCCCGCGCCTTCATGTTTATCCTGCCCGCACCTTGAACGCCTTCCTCGAACTGCGCGATGTTCGCACGCACTTCCCTGTGGAGCATGGCCTCGTTTTTCGTCGGCGCGTGGGCACGGTGCGAGCGGTGGACGGCGTGTCGCTCGCGCTGCAGCAGGGTGAAATCCTCGGGCTGGTCGGCGAGTCGGGCTGCGGGAAGTCCACTTTGGGCCGGACGATTCTTCAACTTCTGCCCGCGAGCGAGGGCACCGTGGTGCTGGGCGGGAGAAACTTGACGGCGTTGCGCGGCGCGGAACTGCGCGCGGCGCGCGCGGACTTCCAGATGATTTTCCAAGACCCGTATGCGTCGCTGAATCCGCGCATGACTGTGTTCGACACGCTGTCGGAGGCCATCCGCGCACATCGTCCGGTGCCGTCGGCGGAGTTGCCGGCGCGCGTTGCTGCGCTGATGGAGAAGGTCGGCCTCGCGCCGCGCTACCAGCGGAAGTATCCGCACGAGTTCAGCGGCGGACAGCGGCAACGCATCGCCATCGCACGGGCACTGGCGGTGGAGCCGAAGTTGATCGTCGCAGATGAACCCGTGTCAGCGCTGGATGTCTCGATTCAGGCGCAGATCATCAACCTGCTGGCCAAACTTTCTCGCGAGATGGGCCTGACGCTGGTTTTCATCTCGCACGATCTTTCCGTGGTGCGGCACATCTCCGACCGCATCGCCGTGATGTATCTCGGCAAGATCGTCGAGCTGGGGCCGGCGGCGGAAGTGTTCGACCATCCGCTGCATCCCTACGCGCAGGCGCTGGTGAGCGCGGTGGCGGTGCCCGATCCGGTGAAGGCCCGCGAGCGGAAGCGCCTCGTGCTGGCCGGCGACCCGCCGTCGCCATTGAACCCGCCGGGCGGCTGCGCGTTTCATCCGCGCTGTCCGCACGCGGTGGCGGAGTGCAAGGCGCAGGTGCCGGCGCTGGAGCCGTTCGCGGCGGGCCGGGAAGTGGCGTGCCTCCGGGCGCGGGAGATTCAGACGGCAGCCTGCCAACGGCCGGCAACTGACGGTTAGCCGTGACCGCATTTTGACATTGGAAAAAATCCCCCTTGCCATTATTCCATCTCCGTTACGCACGCAGACCTTACCAACTGACATGACCGGAACGACGCCGACCGCAAGGCCCGCCGCTCCGCCGGGCAGCAATTCCGCTGCCGGCGATTACTCGGTGATGGTGCTGCTGGTGGACGACCAGGTCATGGTTGCCGAGGCCATCCGCCGCTGCCTCGCCAACCAGCCAAACATTGATTTCCACTACTGCATCGACCCGTCGGAGGCGGTGCGGCTGGCGAACCAGATCAAGCCCACGGTCATCTTGCAGGACTTGGTCATGCCGGGCATTGATGGCCTCACGCTCGTCCGGCAGTTCCGCGCGAACCCCGGCACGCAGGAGACACCCATCATCGTGCTTTCCACGAAAGAGGAGCCGACGATCAAGGCGCAGGCCTTCGCCGCCGGGGCGAACGATTACCTCGTCAAGCTGCCCGACAAGGTCGAGCTGATCGCGCGCATTCGCTACCATTCCAAGGCCCACCAGAGCGCCATCCAGCGCGACGAGGCCTATCGCGCGTTGCGCGAGAGCCAGCAGCAGCTCGTGGACAGCAACACCGCGCTCATCGCGTTGAACCAGAAGCTTGAGGAAGCCACGCGCGCGAAGTCCGAGTTCCTCGCCAACACCAGCCACGAGATTCGCACGCCGATGAACGGCATCATCGGCATGACCTCGCTGCTGATGGACACCGAGCTGACCAACGAGCAGCGTGACTTCATCGAGACGGTCCGCAGCTCCGCCGACGCGCTGCTGAACATCATCAACGACATCCTGGACTTCTCGAAGATCGAGGCCGGCAAGCTGGACTTGGAGCGGCATCCGTTTGAACTGCGCACCTGTCTCGAAGAGGCGCTCGATCTCCTCACGCCGCGCGCGGCGGAGAAGAAAATTGATCTCATCTATGCGATCGAGGACAACCTGCCGCGCGTCCTCGAGGGCGATGTCACCCGGCTGCGCCAGATCATCGTCAACCTCGTCAGCAACGCGGTGAAGTTCACCGCCAAGGGCGAGGTGGTGGTCACCGCCAGCCGCGAGGAAAACCCGGGCGACCTCACCGGCGCGGACATCCCTCCCAACCCCGACTCGTTCTTCATCCGCATTTCCGTCCGCGACACCGGCATCGGCATCCCGGCGAATAAGATGGACCGGCTGTTCAAGTCGTTCACGCAGGTGGACAGCTCGACCACGCGGCAGTTTGGCGGCACGGGCCTGGGCCTGGCGATTTGCAAGCGGCTGGCCGAGCTGATGGGCGGCCGGATCTGGGCCGAAAGCGAGGCGGGCAAAGGCTCGACGTTCCACCTCGTCCTGCGCACCCAGGCGTCACGCACCGAGCTGCCGGACACGGTGGCCGCACCGGCCGACCGCCTCAAGGACAAGCGCATCCTCGTTGTCGAGGACAACGGCTCCAACCGCAAGGCCTTTGCCCAATACGCCCGCTGGGCCGGCGCGGACCTGCGCGCGGTCGCCACCAGCAAGGAGGCGCTTGACCTGCTCTCCGGCGGCGAGCGCTTCGACGCCATCGTCCTCGACCTGCAACTCCCCGAGATGGACGGCCTGACGCTCGCGCAGTTTGTCCGGCGCGTGCCCGGCTGCGAGGTGACGCCGATCTTGCTGCTGACCGATGTGCGGCTGCGCTCGGACGACAAGCGGCCCGGCGCGCTCGGCGTCTCGCTCTTCATCTACAAGCCGCTGCGGCCCGCGCAGATTTTCGACGCCCTCGTGCGCGCGGTGGAGAACAAGCCGCGCATGGAGAAGAAGGCCCCGGTCAGCTCGGAGTTTGACGCCACCATGGCCGAGCGAATCCCGATGCGCCTGCTGCTGGCCGACGACAACATCATCAACCAGAAGGTCGGCGTGAAAATGCTCCAGCGCCTCGGCTACCGGCCTGAGGTGGCCGCCAACGGCATCGAGGTGCTCAAGCTGCTCGAGCAGCAGCCCTTCGACCTCGTCTTCCTCGACGTGCAGATGCCGGAGATGGACGGCTTCGAGGCCGCCCGGCGAATTCATGCGCAATGGCCGGACCCGCGCCGTCCGCGCCTCGTGGCCATGACCGGCAACGCCCTTGAAGGCGACCGCGAGAAATGCCTCGAGGCGGGCATGGATGATTACCTCGCCAAGCCGGTTCGCATCACTGAACTGCAAGCCGCCATCGAGCGCTGGGGTCTGGAGCGGCAGCGCGCCGCAGGCGATGGCGGCGGCGCGCCCGCCGGTGCCGCGACCGGGACGGACTTCGCCCCCGCGCCCGTGCCCATCATGGACGCGACCATCATCGCCGAGTTGAGCGAGATGAAGGCCAAGGACGGCGTGCCGCTGCTATATGAGCTGATTGACCTCTTTCTGCAGAACGCGCCGAAGCATCTGG
The DNA here is from genome assembly GCA_964478755.1 of uncultured Klebsiella sp. Classification (GTDB taxonomy): domain Bacteria; phylum Verrucomicrobiota; class Verrucomicrobiia; order Limisphaerales; family SXTU01; genus SXTU01. The sequence goes on along the minus strand of CAYZJP010000184.1, from coordinate 4,100 downwards.
AGCAGATCAAAACCTCCGGCGACAATCTTCAGCAGCTCGCCTTCGCCGCGCACGTCTTCCGCGGCATGAGCCTGAACCTCGGGGCCAACGCCCTCGGCAATCTCTGCCAGGAACTGGAAACCCTCGCCACTGGTGGCAACACGCTGGGCGTCCCCGCGCTGATCCCGAAGATCGAGGAGGCGTTCAAGCAGACCTGCGTGGAGTTCGAACGAATTCGCTCCGGCCAGCAGTGATGCTCCGGCTGGTTTGCAACTGCCGGTTCCCAGCCCGCGGGTTTTGTGTTAGCTGTCCTCCCATGATCTTCGTTCGTCGTCTCGCCTTGGCGCTTTGCGCCGCTCCTTTTCTGTGCGTCTCCGTTTTCGCCGCGACGCCCAGGCTCAACGTCCTCTTCGTCATGGCGGACGACTTCCGGCCCGAGCTGGCCAGCTACGGCTCGCCCGCCGTCACGCCGAACCTGAACCGCCTTGCGAAACGCGCCGTGCAGTTTGACCGCGCCTACGCCCAGCAGGCCGTCTGCAATCCGTCGCGCTCCTCGCTGCTCACGGGCCGCCGGCCTGACACGCTGCGCATCTGGAACAACGGAACCCATTTCCGCGAGCTGAACCCCGACGTGATGACCTTGCCGCTCTGGTTCAAGCAAAACGGCTACACGACGCGCTGCACGGGAAAAATTTTCCACAACTGGCACACGAAGGAGCACGGCGATCCGCGTTCGTGGAGCGCGCCGGAGTTCCTGCACTACGCGAACCACGGTGACGACGACGCGCAGGTCTCCGGCCCGCTGCCGCCGAACCTGGCCCAGACCACCACCGGGTTCGGCTACGCCAAGAACGGCCTGTGCGAGTGCCGCGACGTGCCAGACGAGGCGTATTACGACGGCCGCGTCGCCGCCGAGGCCGTGCGCGTGCTGGCGGAGGTGAAAGAGAAACCCTTCTTCCTCGCGGTCGGATTTTGGAAACCGCACGCGCCGTTCAACGCGCCAAAGAAATACTGGGATCCTTACGACCGCGCGAAGCTCCCGCCGCTGGATGCACGCCGGCCCGTGGGCGCGCCGGACATCGCCTTCCACCAGAGCACGGAAATCCTCGGCCCCGTCGCGAAGCAGCGGCCGTTCACGCCCGCGCAGGCCGCCGAGGTCCGCCACGGCTACTTCGCGAACATCAGCTACATGGACGCCCAGCTCGGCAAGGTGCTCGACGCGCTCGACCGCAGCGGCGTCGCCGACCGCACCGTGATCGTGTTTGTCGCCGATCACGGCTACCACCTCGGCGAGCACACGCAATGGGGCAAGACCTCGAACTTCGAGTATGACGCGGGCGTGCCGTTTTTCATCGGCGCGCCGGGCCAGCAGTTCGCCAACGGCAAGACCACCCGCTGCCTCGCCGAGTTGCTGGATCTCTTTCCCACGCTCGTTGACCTCTGCGGCCTGCCCAAGCCGCCTGAACTGGAAGGCACGAGCCTGGTGCCGACCCTGATTCAGCCGAACCGGTTTGTGAAGACGGCCGCCTTCACCCAACACCCGCGCCCCGCTTACTACGACCGCGAACCGGAGAAACAACCCAAGGCGATGGGCGTGAGCGTCCGCACTGCGCGGGTGCGCTACACGGAATGGCGTGACTGGAAGAGTGGCGACGTCATCGCCCGCGAGCTTTACGACAACGCCCAGGAGCCGGCGGAGCTCCAGAACCGTGTGGATGATTCGCAGTTCACGAAGGCGCAGCACGAGGCCGAGGCGCTCCTGCGGAAGCAGTTTCCCAAGACGCCCCATTAAACCCGCTCGAAGACGGCGCGGCCAACCAAGGTCTTTTCTTCCGTGAGTCTCAGACTTTCATGTTTGCTCGCCGCGTGCGCCGCGTGCGCCGCTGCGGGCCTTTGCCGTGGAGCCGAACCGGTGCGCTACAACCGCGACATCCGGCCCATCCTCTCGGACAAATGCTTCTTCTGCCACGGCCCCGACGAGAAGAAGCGCGAGTCCGGCCTGCGGCTCGACACCCGCGAGGGCGCGCTCAAGAAGAACGCCATCGTTCCCGGCAAGCCGGACAAGAGCGAGCTGCTCCGGCGCGTCACGACGAAAGACCCGGACGACCATATGCCGCCGGCGAAGTCCAAGCTCACCGAACTTGCGCCCGCCGACGTCGAGAAGCTGCGGCGTTGGATTGCCGAGGGCGCACAGTATGAGGCGCACTGGGCTTTCATCCCGCTGAAGCCGGTTGCCGTGCCAAAGGTGCCCGCCGCGTCGCCGATGGACGCCCTCGTCGCGGCGGGACTCGCGCCACGCAAACTCAAGCTCCAACCCGAGGCCGATCGGAACACGCTCATCCGCCGCGTGAGCTTCGATCTCACCGGCCTGCCGCCAACGCCCGCCGAGGTCGAGGTGTTCGTGAAGGACGCTTCGCCCGACGCTTACGAGAAACTTGTGGACCGCCTCCTCGCCTCGCCGCACTACGGTGAGCGCATGGCCGTGGACTGGCTCGACATCTCGCGTTACGCCGACAGTTACGGCTTCCAAGTGGACCGCGAGCGCGAGATGTGGCCGTGGCGTGACTGGGTCATCAAGTCGTTCAACGAGAATCTCCCGTTCGACAAGTTCGTCACCGCGCAAATCGCCGGCGACCTCCTGCCGAATCCCACCGACGACCAAATCCTCGCCACCGCCTTCAACCGCCTGCACCAGCAGGAGACCGAGGGCGGCAGCGTCGAGGAGGAGTATCGCGTGGAGTATGTGGCGGATCGCGTCCAGACGTTCGCCACCGCGTTCCTCGGCCTCACCTTCGAGTGCGCGCGCTGCCACGACCACAAGTTCGATCCCATCCTGCAGAAGGAGTATTACGGCCTGTTCTCCTTCTTCCAAAACATTGACGAGGCCGGCCTTTACTCGTTCTTCACGCCGTCCGCGCCCACGCCCGCGCAGATGCAGCTTGATGCGTCCGCAAAGGAGAAAATGGCCTCGCTGGAGAAAGCCGTGCGCGAAGCTGAGGCGAAGCTCGCCGCCACGCGCAAGACCCGCACGGAGGCCTTCGCCGCTTGGCTGAAGGACGCGACCAAGCCCCGTGCCGGCGACTTGCAGTCGCCGTCCGTGGCTGCCGGCGCGTCCGGAACGGCGACTACAAGTCGCCGGCACGAGCCAACGCCGAATGCCGCTTTCCTTATTCCCGGCGAGTTGGCACGCTACACCTTTGATGCGCTGTCCGCCGGCAACAAGTTCACCAACACCCTCGGTGGAACGAACTTCGCCACGCTGGCCGGCGAGAACAAACTCGTGCCCGGTGTCACCGGCCAGGCCGTGCAGTTCACCGGCGACGATCCGGTGAATCTCCCGCTCGGCAACTTCCAGCGGCACGAGCCCTTCAGCGTGTCGCTCTGGCTGCGCACACCGGACGTGAAGGACCGCGTCGTCGTCTTCCACCGCTCGCAGGCGTGGACCGATGCCGCAAGTCGCGGCTACGAGTTGCTCCTCGAGGACGGGCGGCTCAAGTGGTCGCTCATCCACTTCTGGCCCGGCAATGCCATCTCCATCAAGGCCACCGCGCCCGTGCCGACGAATGCGTGGACGCACGTCGTCGTGACCTCGGATGGCAGCAGCCGCGCGGATGGGCTGAGACTCTTCGTGAACGGCCAGCCCGCTGCCATCGAGGTCATCCGCGACAATCTCACGAAGAACATCACCGGCGGCGGCCATGACAACATTTCGCTCGCCGAGCGGATGCGCGACCGCGGCTTCAAGGGTGGTGCGATTGACGATTTCCGTGTGTTCGGTCGCGCGCTGACTGCGCTCGAAGCGAGCGCGACGCATGACGAGGCGGCGGCAAAAACTTTGTTGGCGAAAGCTGAGGCGCAGTTGTCCGCCATGGAACGCGCCGCGTTGGAGGAATATTTTCTCGCAACGGTGGACACGGAATTCCCGGCGCAACTCGCTGCGCTGAAAACCGCGCGCAGCGAGCTGGTGAAGTTCGCCGACGGCGTGAAGGAAATCATGGTGATGCGCGAACTGCCGCAGCCGAAAAAGTCCTACGTGCTCTTTCGCGGCGAATACAACCAGCGCCGCGCCGAAGCGCCGCCGGTCACGCCCGCCGCGCTGTCACCGTGGCCCGCCGGCGCGC
>CAYZJP010000183.1:0-8063 GCA_964478755.1 uncultured Klebsiella sp. | reverse complement strand
CATCGCAGAAAATGGAACCAAATGCCTGCTGCCCTGTTTCGCAGAGGTCTCGATCAATGAAATCGTCCATGACGGGTATTACATGGGCCACTTTGGCGAATGTGAATCGCGCTTTCGCAGCCTGAGCGACCTGCTGGAATCGGCGACCGCCAAATTCATGCACGAAGCCGGCTGTGTGCGGATGAACAATCAGCAAGACTTGGGACTGCCCGGTTTGCGTCGCTACAAACAATCTTGGATGCCCGTGGAGATGCTCAAGAAATACACGATTGGCAGAAAGAAAACGGTGCGATTCCTGCAAACCCATGAAAATTGCCAGAGCGATTGAAGTGCTGGTCGGCTACACCGGAAATTGGCTAATGGTGAAAGGATTTGAACTCGTCCTCTATCCTTTCGTTATTTACAAGCTCGGCTTGGTGACCGGCGGCGTGGTCATGGCGTTGCTTTCCTTCTGCGTCTGCCTGCTCACACTTTGCTTCTACGACTGGAGCAAGCGCGATTGGCTCGGCATCGAAACAGTGAAAGAGTTGAAGGACTACACTGGCACCTCGCGCTGGCGGCGCTGGAGTTCGCGGGTTCTCCAACGTGGCGACGGCTTCGCGCTCGTGCTGCTGTCCATCAAGTTCGACCCCTTTATCACCACAGCCTACCTGCGGCGCGGTGCGTTCAACGGCCTGAGCGTGCGGGACTGGCGACACTTCCTCGTCAGTTGGCTCATTGGCAACTCCTACTGGACCTTCGTCTGCTTCGGCGGCGTGGAGTTGTTCCGCTGGGTGAAGACGGAACTCTGGTTATAGGCTTCGGCTCCCGCTCACACCACCTCGTCAGCTTACGGCTACAGGTGGGTCTGAACCGCTTTCAAATCGTTTGGCTCAGGAACCCGCCATCCACGCGGATGTCCGAGCCGGTGACGAAGCTGCTGGCCTTGTGGCTGGCGAGGAAGAGGCACGCGCCGATGAGTTCGTGCGACTCGCCGAAGCGGTTCATCGGCGTGTGGCCCCAGATGGACTTGGTGCGCGCGGTGGGCGAGCCGTCCTCGTTGAAGAGCAGCTTGCGGTTCTGCTCGGCAGGGAAGAAACCCGGCGTGAGGGTGTTCACGCGCACGCCTTTCGCGGCCCACTCGCGGGCGAGGAACTGCGAGAGGTTCAGCACGGCGGCCTTCGCGGCGGAGTAGGTCACGACGCGCGAGAGCGGCAAATGTGCTGAAACACTGGCGATGTTGATGATGCTGCCGCGTCCGCGCTTGCACATCGCGGGGCCGAACTCTTGGCAGGGCAGCAGCACACCACCCGCGAGGTTGAGGTCGAAATTCGCCTGCCAGTCGGCGAGTTGTATCTGCTCGAAGGCGCGCTCGGCGGTCACCGTGACTTGCGGGGCGTTGCCGCCGGCGGCGTTCACGAGAATGGTCGGCGCGCCGAGCTTGGCTTCGATTTGCTCGTGCGCCTCGGTGAGCGAGCAGCGGGAGATGGCGTCGCAGTTGAAGAACGCCGCCGTGCCGCCTTTGGCCTGGATGGCCTTCACGCGCACTTCGCCGCGCTCGGCGCTGCGACCCAGCACGGCGACCTTTGCGCCGGCTTCCGCCAAACCATCGGCCAACGCCCCGCCCAGCACACCGGTCGCACCGATCACCACCGCCACATCACCCTGCAAATCGAACAAGTTCATAGGCCGCGCACGATGGCGGAATCAGCCTGGCCGGTGAAGGAAAATGTCGGCTCAACGGAACGCCTCGCGCACGGGCTTGCCGATGGTGTTCGTCGGCAGCGTGAAGCCAAACAGCCAGGCGATGGTCGCGGCGGTGTCGGGCAACGTGACGTGATTGGTCAGCGCGTGGCTGCTCCGCGCTCCCGTGCCCCACGCAATCCACGGCACGGTCATGTCAGCCGGCCGGTCCACGCCGTGGCTCAGGCCGTTGCCGCCGTGGTCGGCGGTGAGCAGGAAGACCGCGTTCGTCACGCCGGCCTTCTCAATCCCGGTGCGGAGCAGACCCAGCGCGGCATCACACTCCGCCAGCGCGGCAAACTGTTCCGGCGATGGCCAGCCGTAAAAGTGCCCGGCCAAATCTGCGTCCGGGAAATGAACGAACAGCAGGTTCGGCTTCCGCTGGGCAAAGTAGTTCACCGCCTGCGCCGCCACGTTGCGCGCGGAGAAGACATTGGTGCCGGAAAAGTCCTGCGGGTCGGTGAGCGGAAAGGAAACGATGTCCACGGAGCCGGTGGGGAACAGGTAGGCCAGCTTGTCCTTGCCCGAGAAGACGGCGGTGGAGAGGCCGTTGGACTTGGCCAGCATGAAGATGGTCTGCGCCCGCAGTGAGCCGAAGGCCGGCATCCAGTAGTTCCAATAGACGCCGTGCTCCTCCGGCGCGAGGCCGGTGAGCATGGACGTGTGCGCGGGCAGCGTGAGCGGCGGCACGATGCTCTGCGCGTTCCACGTCGTTGCGCCCTCGCGTGCCATCGACAGCAGCGTTGGCATCCGCGCCTGTTGCACGATGTCGGGCCGTGCGCCGTCGAAGCTGACGAGGATGATGTGCGCCGGGCGCGGAGTGGAGGTCGGCACCGGTTCGCGCAGCGCCGAGGATGCGACAGCGATTGGTGAACTGACTTTTGGTGATGAAGCCGGCGCGGCGACCTTGTTGCAGCCGACGCACAACAAGGCGAGACCAACCAGCAGGCGCGGGAAGTGGAGCGATGCGAGGTTCACAAATAATCCCAGCGGTCGAACATCGCCGCCTGTCCGCAAGGAGCGCCGTTTTCATCCAGCAGATTCCACACAATCGCCTGCGCGATGCGGAAGCGCCGGCCCGACTTCGCGATGCGCACGCCCGCGTAATTGGAGATGTGTCCATGCTGCGTCACCTCGGCGAGCAATCGCGCGCGTTCCTCGCGGGCGACCGGTTCGGCCGTGAGGCGCGACGGCGTGCGGGTGAGTTCGTCCCACGACATTTCCCAGAGTTTGAGCGCGGCGCGATTGCCATAGTTCAGCATCGGGTCGGCCTGCGTGCCGTGCGACACGAGGACGAAAGGCGCGGCGAAAAGAGCTTCCGCCAAGGCACGTGGTTCCGTCACGCCGGGCAACAGCTCGCGAGCCAGCCAGTGCCGGAAGCTGCGAGCCAGCCGGTTGGCGTGTGCCACCGCCCAAGCCGATGCCCACGGTTCACTCATTTCGAGCAGCAGGCTAGCACGGCGACTACATTGGCTCCAAGAGAGCTCGCTTTTGGCAGAACGCCACTTACCCTTTCAGGGGTGCTGGTATCTGTTTTGCATCTTTGGGCCGAAGTGGTGGAATTGGCAGACGCGCTAGACTCAACATTCAGAATCCGCCCGTTTCAGGAGGTTCCATTTTGTTTTATGGCAATGCAGTTATTTGGCCGTATTTGTTGGTCGTAAACCCACTATAGGCTCATTTTATGCGTCCTTTGTGGCCAGCTCTTGACAAGCATGAAAGGGACACAAAAAACGGCGCAAATTTTATTTCAGATCTCGAAAGAATCGGGATGATCCCGTTTACCGTCTCTCAACCATTGGTCAGAGAAGCTGAGGCCAGAAGAATGGTCTTCGTTGACAGTGACACCGATGGACCGGCGCACTGTGCGTGCCAGCACACCCGGAGTTTTGCATGGATGCACAAGCCAGATCGCCCTTATTGCATGTCTGGGCTTGCCAACTGTCACGTTGGTTTAGCCGTTCGCCATCATCGTATGCATCTCTTCAATTCAATCCCCATTCTGCCCCTGGCCTTGATCTGCCTCGGCGGCGAGCTCCTCGGCCAGCAACCAGCACCCGTCAAAACCGAGAACCCAGCGAACGCGGTGGACAGTCCCACGATGAAAGGCGACCGGCTCCGGCAGCCCGGCTTTCTCTTCCTCGAACTTGATTGCCGCGACCTTGCGGATCACATCGCCTTCTTCAAGGGCGTCGGCGGCTTTGAAGTCAACCGCAAGGACGGCAACTTTGTGATCCTGCGTTCAGCGCGCGGTGAAATCCTGCTCAATGGAAAAGGCGGCGAAGGCAAGCCGGTGCGCTATCAAGGGCCCCGGGTCGAGATCGGCCTCGTGGTGGATGATTTGGACAAGGCGTTTGCCCACGCGAAGGAGCACCAAGGCTGGACCATCCAGGCCGGGATCGCGCGTCAGCTCTGGGGCGTGCGGGATTTCCGGGTGTTCACGCCGGAGGGTTACTATCTGCGGATCACCGAAGGGCCGCAGTGAGGCTGGCTTAAACCACGGACCCCGCCGCCGGTGCATTGTCGGCGACGGGGCCGGGTTGGTGTGGCTGTCAACGGGGAAGGCTATCGGCGATCACCATGCCAGCCGTGCGCGAACCGTTCCAGGTGCTCGTGCCGTTCGTGATTCCGCCAGTAGTAACCGTAGCGGTCGCAGACTGGCTGGGCCGGCACCACGACCACCGGCACTGAGCACGCGGGCGCAGGCACATACACCACGGGCGGCGGGCAGGCCGGCACGGTGACGACGATGGGAACCGGCTCTGGGTAGACGAAGCCAAAGCTGACGCGCAGGGACGGACCGGCCTGGGCGGTGGAGACGAAGGCCGAGGTCAGGGCGACTGCGGCCACACCGGGGAGCAATTTTGTAGTTTTCATAATCACATCCTCTGACGCTGGGGCTGCGGTAAAAGCATCCCAACTTGCCATTGAAAGGAGTCGCGGAGCGGATTGAGTGGGATGATGCGTTTGCCGTCGCTCCGGCCACGCGCCCGGCAGTAGCCACTCATCCTAGGCTACGCATCTTTGACAGGCCATCACTCCTGTCCGGTGGTCGCCCTCGGACCCAACCCTTACGAAAAGACTCTCTTGTTCGCCTTTCTCATTCTTGAAAGTATCCTGTGATGGAGGCACGCGGCAGGTCTCCGGACTCAGTATTCGCGCTTGGTTTTGATGCCCGGTTGAGGGACGGGATAACGTCCGTCCTTGTCGGCCTGCACGGGGGCGGGGCTGTCGAACGTGAACTTGTCCGCGTTGGGCGCATACTCGTGCTCGTGGTCGAGGAATTCCTCGAAGGTCACTTCCTGCCCGGTGTGCGCGGCGTAGCGGCCCATGGACGTGGTGACGCTGGCGTTGACGCCCGACGCGGCCTCATTGAACGGCTTGTCGTTGCGGATGGCTTCGAGCAAGTCGGCCCACTCGTTGTTGAACGGATCATCCACGCCGTCCTTGGTGTCCTTGGATTTCCAGATCAGGCTTTCATTCGCGGGGCTTTGCGCCCGATACGTGCTGGATGGACGCCCGCAATCACCTTGCTTGGAAACGATTGCCATGCCCTTGGTGCCGTGCGCATAGCTGGCGTAAATGGGCGCGGCTCCCACCATGTTACGCCCATCCATATACATTTTGGCTCCGTCGGTGAAGGTGTATTCCACGGCATACGAGTCGAAATTTTGGTCCACATACGGCTCGCCATCCGGGCTTGTGCGATAGGTGCGCCCACCGAGGGCCTGCGCCTTCACCGGCCAGGCGTTCTTCATCCAGCAAAGATGATCAATGTGATGGATGGTGAAGTCGCTGAAGCCGCCGCCGCTCGCCCAGAGGAAACTGTGGAAGCGCGAGATCTGCCACATCAGTTCACTTGGTGTGCCGGGCCACTTGGTGGAGAAGGCCGAGCCAATCGGTCCCTGCATCCGGTAGCCGCGCATCAACGTGATGTCGCCAATCTCGCCGTCTTGAATCCGCTGGTGCAATTCTTGGAGCGCGCGGCTGTGGCGGGACTTGAGGCCGACGCCGACCTTGAGATTCTTGGCCGTGGCTTCCTCCGCCAGCTTGAGCATCCGGCGCGAGGTCGGGCCGTCCGCCGTGAGCGGCTTTTCCATGAAGACGTTGAGGCCCTTTTCGATGGCGTATTTGAAATGCACCCAGCGGAAGGCCAGCGGCGTGGTGAAGATGGCCACATCGCCCTTCTTCAAGCAGTCCATCGCACTCTTATACGCGTCGAAGCCGATGAACTTGCGGTCGTCGGGCACGTCCACCTGGTCCTTGTGTTTGCGCTTGAGCGTTTCGTAAGCGCCCTTCAAGCGATGCTCGAAAACGTCCGCCATCGCGACGAGCTTGGGCGGACCGCTCTGCTGCATCGCGTTGGACGCCGCGCCACCACCGCGCCCGCCGCAGCCGATGAGCGCGACGTTCACCTGGTCGCTGCCGGCGGCGTGAACGTGCGGCAGTGCGATGCCAGCGAGCGCGCCCACGGCGGCGAGCTGGCCGGAAGTCTTCAGGAATTCACGACGAGACGAGGGAGTGACGACGGGTGTGCGCATGGCGCATCCTCTTTCCTGACTTGGCACGATGTCAACCGTTGACCGGACTCATGCCGGAAGAGCCGGTCGCAACTCTCTCGCCTCGGACTCCCGCCGGCGAGGGGAAGCGATGGGCACCGCGGCGCTGGCAGTGAACCCGTGTCAGCGTCAGTGCTCACGACAGGGTCTGCCGCTACTTTGCAGCCACCAAATCCGAAACCGGACGCAGGATTAACGGAGAGGATACGCTGGAAGGCAGCGAAGTCAGAATGACGCAAACGGTGTCTGACTCGGGGTCAGCCCACGCGAGCATTCCAGTGGAGCCACCGTGGCCGAAAGTTTGCGGGGAACACCTGATGCCAAAACCACCCGGCCCCAAGGCGAAGCCAATGCCGCGCCGCGCACCGAGACCTTCCGTGTGATTCTCAATCATCAGGCGCGCAGTTTCCTCGCGAAGCGCCCTTCCATCCGGATGCAGGAAGCTGTGCAGAAATTGGGCGACATCGTGCGCCGCGCAATGCGCTCCACCCCACGGAGCGCCGAGCGAGCGCCAGTAGGCACTGTTCCAGTCCCAGTCCTTCGCATTTGCGGCGCCGGCACCGGATTCGGGCGCGGCATGTTCGGTCTGGACGCGCACGAGATCCGGCAGCTTGAAAGCGCCCAGTCCCAAGGCGCTGCGCTTCATGCCCAGCGGCTTGAAGACTTCTGCGGCAAGAAAATTCGCGAGCCGCATCTTCGTGATGCGTTCCACGATCTCCGCCGCCAGCAGGATGCCCATGCTTTGGTAGCGATACTTCGTTCCCGGCGCAAACAGCAGCGGCGTCCGAATGGCGCCTTGCACGAACTCCGCCAGCGGCGCGTGGCGGGCACGCAGCGCATTGTTGTTCTCCAACTGATCCGGCAAACCCGAGGTGTGTGTCAGCAGATGTCCAACCGTGACCGCTTTCCGCGCCCCGTCCGAGAACTCCGGGATGAACTTCACGACCGGATCGGACAACCGCAGCTCCCTGCGATCCGCCAGCACCATCGCACCCGCTGCCGTCATCGTCTTGGTGACGGAGCCAAGCAGGAAGAGCGCGTCCGTAGAACCGGCTTTCCCAAACGCCCGCTGGAAGATCTCCTGCCCGCGCCGGACATGCAGCACCGCTGATTCAAGCGTGCCTACGTCCACCTGTTTTTGAATGATGCGGGTGGTTGCTTCTATGGCTTCACGATCGCTTCCCGCGAACGAAACTCGCTCCAGAACTGCACTGAGTCCAGTGAGCGCGAACCCGATACAGTGGCGTCGGTTCATGGCGGCTAAGAATTTGCCTTTGCAGATGCTCGCGGAATACGAAAGCGCGGCTCCGGCAAAAAATAAGCTTCTACGGTGGCGTTGCCGACCTACCCGAACAGGCCCATGACCGGCTTGCCGGTGGAGAACGGCGGTGCGGTGAGTCCCAGTGTCCGGGTTGGAACGCTTAAACGGCAACACGGGGCGTGGGACCCAGTGGGGGTCGAATCCCTCCGGGTACCCGGCGGCGAGAAGGGCGGGCCAGCCCCACGACCATCCCGGGCGGAGTGCAACGCGGGGAAGAACGCGCGAGGTGGCCGTGCGCTTCCGCGCCGGATGGGGTTCGCGTCCCGGGCCCCCGGGAGGAGCCAGCCGGGAGGGTTCGGGCAGTCCGCTTGGAGGAAGGGGTTCTGAATGCCCTCGATTCGCCCTTCCTTCAGACTCGACCTGGTTCCGGATCTGATCCATCACCGAGGTCTTGAGGTGGAGGCGCTCCCGCAGGCGCTTCATGGTCAGATGCGAAAGGCCGGGTTCCCGAGTCTCGGTCC
>CAYZJP010000182.1:0-8100 GCA_964478755.1 uncultured Klebsiella sp. | reverse complement strand
CACATCGCCTACGGCAGCATCCGCATGGAGCCAGTCTTCATGGTGCTCGGCCAGAGCGCAGCGACTGCGGCGGCGCTGGCGATTGACGACCATGTGCCGGTGCAGAAACTGAACTACGAAAAACTCCGCGCCCGTTTGGTCGCCGACAAACAAGTGCTCGACTGGACCGGCGGCGGCAGCGCGGGCGGCGGCAAGTTCGTTGATCCCAAAAGCCTGCCCGGCATCGTGCTCGATGATGCGGACGCGAAGATGACCGGTCATTGGTTAGAGTCTTTCTCCTCCGTCTGGCGCGTGGGTCGCGGCTACCAGCACGACGGCAACGCGGGCAAAGGCGAGTCCACCGCCGTTTTCACACCGGACATCCCGGCGGCGGGCGACTACGAGATCATCCTCTTCAACGCTCCGAATCCGAACCGCGCGAGCAATGTCCCCGTGACGGTGAGCATCCCCGGCGAGCCGGCGAAGACATTGAAGGTGGACCAGAAGTCGAAGGGTGAAATCTCGCTTGGCAAGTTCAAGCTGCCCGCCGGCAAGACCACCACCGTGACCGTCTCCAACAAGGACACCGACGGCTACGTGATTCTGGACGGCGTGCAGTTCAAGCCGGTGAAGTGACGATGAACCGGACTACCCCCCCCGCCATCTTGGCTGCGCCAGCGGGCCAGGCCGCAGGGAATCTTCCCGCTCTGCCAAGGCCCATTTCAGCTTGCCTGCGCCCGGCTGCCAAATTCCAACTAAATACTTCTTGTCTTACTTGGTGTGGCGAGTAGCCTTTAGGCCAATGAGCACGACTGCCAAGAATGATTCGGTCTGGTTCACGACCAAGGGCCAGATCGTCATCCCACTCTGGCTGCGCAAGCAGTTTCACATTGAGGAGGGCACCAAGGCCATCGTCGAGGCCACTCCAGAGGGCATTTTGCTCAAGCCCGTGACCGCCGCCCTCATCAGGCACGGGCGCGGCATCGCCAAGCGCAAGCCTGACGGCAAGCCCTTCGCGCAGTGGTGGGCCGAATACAAGGCCGGGGAAAAGGAACTGGAGGAAGCCAAGTATGCCCGCAGCACCGGTGGTTCTCGATAGCCACGCCCTCGTGGCCTACTTCCGGGACGAACCCGGCGCGGAAGCCGTGGAAGCCCTGCTCAACAAGGCCGCGACCAGCGAACGCCCGCTCCACATGACCGAGGTGAACTACGCCGAGGCCAAATACACCCTCATCCGCAAGGACGGCCCCGAGGCATGGGCGGCCTCGGCGCGCATTTTGACCGGCCTGCCGATTGAGTTTCACCCGATCACCCGTCACCTCGCCGATCAGGCGGCGGACTACAAGGCCGCGCACAAGCTCAGCCTGGCCGACGCCTTCGCCGCCGCGCTGGCGAAGGAGAAGAAGGCCGAACTCGTCACCGGCGACCCGGAGTTCAAGCCGCTGGAGAAGGAAATCAAAATCCACTGGCTGAAGTAGCCGCCTTCTCCCTTTCCGCCTCGAACGGGGAGATGCCCTTCTCCGCTCTGGGGAGAAGGTGGTCGCAGGCCGGATGAGGTGCGGCGCACTAAACTCCCTCCCGCGCCGGGGTGAGGTGTCGAATTCCCCGCCTCCGCTTCCAACTTGGCTCATCGCCGATTGACGTTCCCGCCGGCTCGACATGGACTATGAGCCATGTCCAAACGAGACCCCGTCCTCGCCGCCCTTGCGCGAAACGTCCGCCAGCGGCGCGATGCCCGTGAGCTGACGCAGGAAAAACTGGCTGAGAAATCCGGCCTCGACCCCACTTACATCAGCGACATCGAACGCGGGCTGAGGAATCCGGGAATCAAGAACGTCGCTAAACTAGCGAAGGCGCTTGGTCTCACCACCGCCGAGTTGTGCGAGGGAGTGGACGCGTGAGCGGGAAGCGCAAACCCGTGGAGCGCCGGTCTCCGACCCGGCGCGTTGGCGAACATGGCCCGGTTCACGCCGGGTCGGAGTCCGGCGCTCCGGCACTGCGCGAAGACGTGGTGCCCTATCGCGTCTCCGGAGCGCCGATTTCCAAATCGGCCCGTGCCGGATCGGAGTCCGGCGCTCCGCTCCGGTTCGCTGACCTCTTCTGCGGCATCGGCGGCTTTCGCATCGCCTTCGAGCGCGCGGGTGGCCAGTGCGTCTTCTCCTCCGACTGGAACGAGATGGCGCAGATCACCTACGAAGCCAACTTCCACGAGCGCCCGCACGGCGACATCTACTCCGTGCCGGACAACGCCATCCCGCCGCACCACATCCTCTGCGCCGGCTTTCCCTGCCAGCCGTTCAGCATCGCGGGCGTCTCCAAGAAACTCAGCCTCGGCAAGAAACACGGCTTCGAGGACAAGGAACAGGGCAACCTCTTCTTCAAGCTCGCCGAACTCATAGACCACCACCGGCCCGACGCCTTCGTGCTGGAAAACGTCAAACACCTCCAGCGCCACGACCAGGGCCGCACCTTCCGCATCATCTGGGAGACGCTCACCGACCACCTGAAATACCACGTTCACCACCGCGTGATTGACGCGCAAAGCGTCGTGCCGCAACACCGCGAACGCATCTTCCTCGTCGGCTTCCGCGACCGCCGCCATTTCGAGTTCCCGGAATTTCCGCGCGAAGGGCCGAAGCTCGAAACCATCCTCGACGCCGAAGTCCCGGAGAAATACACGCTCACCGACCACCTCTGGAATTAACTTCACGCTTTCGTAGCACCGTAGGTGCGCCATCTTTGTAGAACCCGAGCAAAAGAAGATTTCAAAGCTCCGTCAGGAGCGGCATCTTCCGCACATGGCCAACACCTACACCCAAATCTACATTCAAGTCGTGTTCGCGGTCGAAGGCCGCCAAAGCCTCATCGCATCAGAACACAACGACGAGCTTCAGAAATACATCACTGGCATCGTCTCGGGTCAGAAGCACAAACTGATTGCGATTAACAACATGCCAGACCATCTGCATCTGCTCGTTGGCCTGCGCCCTGATGCCGCGCTGTCCGAACTGGTGCGCGACATCAAGGCGAACTCATCACGCTTCATCAACGAGAAGCGCTGGGTGATGGGGCGGTTCTCGTGGCAGGAAGGCTTCGGCGCGTTCTCCTATTCGCGGTCACAACTCGGCGCGGTGATTCGATACATCGAGAACCAGCAGAAGCACCATGCTAAGAAATCGTTTCTCGACGAATACACTGCGCTGCTGAACAAGTTCGAGGTGGAATACGACCAGCGCTACGTCTTCAAGCCGATTGACGGTTGATTCCTGACTATGCCGCCCCTGACGGGGCTGGATATTCGGTGGACTGGTTTTTCTACAAAGATGTCGCGCCTACGGCGCTGCGGTCAGCTCTGAAAAACTTCGTCGCGGTGGTAGCGAAGAAAATCTCCATCCGGCTCGGCCAACTTTTCTGGCAAACGAATCGGCTGCCCCTCGAATAGAACGAAGTTCTGCTCCAGCGCCGGTTGTGGAAAGAAACTCCGTAGTCGCTTGCTCAAAATCACATTCAGCTTGTCGTCGAGCGTGATGAGTCCCGCATCAAACGCCGCGTCGTGAAGCGTGGATAGGCAAAGCCCGTTGCGCGGATTGAGCCGGTCGGCTGGAAACTTTCCCCACGGCTTGATGTGACTTGCAACAAGCAGGCGCGGGACGTTGATGCCGCTGATGCAGCAACGGATATCGTAAGCCGTGAGCACAGCTTGCCGGAAGAATTGCTGGCTGCGGCGGACTTTGACAGTGGCTTGTGTTTCGGTCGGGCCGGTCGGTGCAACGAGCCTCACCTTATCACGAGCAAGGAAGTCCACTTCCTTCGTCTCGTCCTTGGTGAACATATCGTGTAGCAATTCTTCGCTCTCTGCGCCAAGGCCTGCCACGTTCCCCTGAAATTCCGCCCAAAGAACCCGGTCGTCGTTAGCCGCGCCTGTCATTCCGACAATTCCGCGCGCCTGAAGAACGGGGTCAAGCGACGCGAAGTTGCACAGCTTGATAGCGAGACTGCTTGCCGTGCGGCCCATCTTTGCCGCCACTTCCTTGATGATTGGGTTTCCCTTGTGGAGTTTCCCGAACGGAAGCTTGCAGTAAAGATTGAGCGCGATGAGCCGATGCTCGCGCGTCCACTTCACTGCCGGTGCTTTCGCCATGCCGGAATTCTGCAAGAAACGACTGCGATTGTCAGCCAATACTACGCGCCCACAGCAACGATTCTGTAATCCGCAGGATTTTCTTCGATGTCCATGTCGCCGAAGGCGACAACAGCTCTCACCTTGGCGAAGTGGTCGTCCAATTCTGCCTGCGCTTCTTGCACGCTTTCAAATCGCGTAGGCTTGCTGTCCTCGTCGGTTTCATCCGTCCAGCCAGCGTCGTCCCAGCCGTAGATATATTTTATCTCGACCCTGTATCGCATGATTCATTTAACGCACGAGCGGCAGGTGATGGCAAGTCGCCGCGTTGACGGAACTGCTGGAGAAGTTTGACGGCATCAAGGAGCGCGGCTGGATTGATTCGCTGCGCACAGGCGACACCGGAATTGGCTACACGTTTGAAACCTTGCTCGGCATCAAGGAGAACAACGACCAGCAAGCCGATTTCAGAGGCATCGAAATCAAATGCAAGGGGTCGAAGGAGGGCGAACATTCCACCAGCACGAAGCTCAATCTTTTTCAGGCCGGGCCGAACTGGCTGCTGGACGCGACGGCCAGGGAACTCATCCGCATCCTCGGCAAGCCCGGCGACGATGGATTGTTTGCCTGCTACTCCCAGGTCACCGTCACGCCGAACAATCTCGGACTGCTGCTCGAAATCCTGCGGGCGAACGAGAAGATTGACCTCCGCAAAAGCGCCGAGGCGCTGGGGTATTGGACGTTTCCGCAACCGGCCAGGCGGCTGGCGGAGAAACATTCGCGCGCGGCGTTTGTGAAGGCGCGGGTGCGAAGCACCAGGAGCAAAAGCCAGTTTGCCTACGAGGAACTGGTCTATTGCGACCGGCCCAGCATTGACCGGTTCGTGAATCTGGTGGCCGACCGGAACATCGTCTTTGAATTCACGATGTCGGAGAAGCCGGACGGGAAGATTCGCAATCACGGCTACCCGTGGCGGCTGGTTCGCGCGGAGTTTCT
This sequence comes from uncultured Klebsiella sp., assembly GCA_964478755.1. Classification (GTDB taxonomy): domain Bacteria; phylum Verrucomicrobiota; class Verrucomicrobiia; order Limisphaerales; family SXTU01; genus SXTU01. The sequence continues at coordinate 3,005 of CAYZJP010000182.1, read as the reverse complement.
CGACCAGTTGTTTACCTTTCAAATCAAGCTGCGCTAGTGATGCCTGATGTCTTCACCACGGCCAAGCGCAGCGAGGTGATGGCCCGCATCCGGTCGCGGGGCAACGCACGGACGGAGCTGGCGCTGGTGCGACTGCTCCGCGCGCACGGCATCACGGGATGGCGCAGACATCTGAAGTTGAGAGTGGGGGAGTTGAGAGTTGAGAGTCGCAAGCAGGCGCGTTCGTCCGGACGCCTTGCCTCTCAACGCTCAAGTTTCAACTCTCAACTCACGGTCCGCCCGGACTTCGTGTTTTCCAAGCGGCGCCTCGCACTGTTCGTGGACGGGTGTTTCTGGCACGGGTGTCCGCAGCACGGGACGCAGCCGAAGGGCAACGCGGCGTTCTGGCGGCGGAAGTTCGCGGCGAACATCGCGCGGGACCGGCGGGTGAACCGGGCGTTGCGCGCGGCGTTCTGGCGCGTGCTGCGCATCTGGGAACACGAGTTGCAGAAACGCGGAACGCGGAAGTCGGAACGCGGAAGGGAAGGGGCGAAGGGGCTTTCGACACCTCACCCCGGCCCTCTCCCCGTTCGAGGCGGAGAGGGTGCGGAAGCGCGGCTGGTGGCGCGGCTGCGGCGGGCATTGGCAACGTAGGTCAGCGCGGCCCGCCAGACTTCCCTTCAGAAGGATTCCGCCAAGGCGGCATCCGACAGTGGCCGGCAGGGCGCGCTGATGTTTTGACAGGGCATGGTGGTGTGTGTGTTTCGCGTTGTCGCTCCGTGTGGTTGCGGAGCGACGAACCGGTCGCCCAAACGCGCCCGGCCCGCCTCCACAGGCGCGCGGCAGGTTTGCAGGCGGGCGAGGCGAAAACACGACCGGGGCGAGTGGTCGGAACTTTACGCTGCCGCGAAGGCTCCTTACGCTCGCGGCGCATGACGGCTCCGCAGTATCAGGCCCGCCGGGCGACGCTGGACGATCTTCCGGCGCTGCGCCCGCTCTGGGAGGCCGAGCGGCTCGACGCCGACACGCTGGAGAAGCGGCTCACGGAGTTTCAAGTCGTCTGCGACGAGACCGGCAAACTGCTCGGCGCGCTGGGAATGCAGCGGCATCAGCAACAAGGGCTGCTGCACAGCGAGGTGCTGGCGGATTTCGCGCTCGCGGACACGCTCCGGCCGCTGCTCTGGGAACGCATGCGCAACGTGGGGCGCAATTACGCGCTGGCCCGGATGTGGACGCGCGAACCGTCGCAGTTTTGGCGGACGCTGGGCTTCGATCCGCCGGACGAGAAGCAGTTGGCGAGATTTCCCATGCCCTTCGGCTCCTCGGATGCCGGGCTGCTCTACACGCTCAAGGTGCGCGACGACCCGTTCGCGGACATGACGCCGGAGCAGGAGGAAGTGATGCTCAAGCAGCATTTGCGCGCGGACACGGACAAACTGCTACGGCAGGCGCGCACGGTGCGGATGTTCGCCTATGTGCTGAGCGTGGCCTTCATCATCATCCTGGCCGTCTGCGGGCGCTACCTGCTGCGTTACAAGAACCGGCAGAACGCGTCGCCGGACGAACGCCATCCACCGCACCGGCGCTTCTGAGCGCGCACCCAGGCGGTGCAATCCAGCGGGGGAAGGAGTCCCGGCTCGCGGCCGCCGACGCGCTCAGGGAGCCGCGCTGGTCTGGGCACGCCACGCCTTCAGCCACGGCCAACCGAAACGGTAGGCGCAGTAACACAAGCCGATCAGCAGCAAGAACCCGACGATCGCCATCGCGAGGCGACGACGCGCGAGCCTGCGGTCCGGCTGCTCCCAATACCACGCGATCCAGATCGTGATCTCGTAGAGCACCTGAAGCGGGACGAACATCGCCACCTGCGTCAGCACCTCGGGCGTGGTCAGCAGCGCGCCGAGGATGAGGTTGATGAGGATCATGTAGCGCCGGAAGCCCGCGAGCTTGGCGTAGTCGAGCAGGCCGATCTTCACGAGCGCGAGCAGGACCACCGGCATTTCGAAGCCCGCGCCCATGCCGAGCATGAATTTGATGCAGAAGCCGAAGTAGTCGGTGGCCTTCCAGAACAGCATGTCCACGCCCATCCATTGCGAGTATTGTTCGGCGGCGCGGAGCGCCAACGGCAGAATTAGGAAGTAACACATGCACACACCGGCGACGAAAAGCGCCGCCGCTGGCAACATCGCCTTCAGAAAATACTTGCGCTCCTTCGCCTTCAGGGCGGGCAACAGAAAGGAGACCAAAAAATAAGTGACGAATGGGGCCGCCAGCAGCAGGCCGCCGAAGAAGGCGATGTGCAATGAGTTGAGGAACGGCTCGGCGGGGTTCTCATAGATCAGTGGCTTGGCCTTTTCCGCCGGAACCTCCTCGCCCGTGGAGCGCACGCGCACGGTGAGAATTTGATTGGTGCCAACCATGATTGGCACCAACTCCAGCTCCACAAACCGGTTCGTGGCGATGGGCCAGGCAGGCAGGTTGTTCGTGGCCAGCTTGAAATTGAGCACCTCCTTCGGCCCGATCATCACCGAGATGTGCTGGCGCGGATCGGGATACAGGTGAGCCGACCGATCCATCGGCCATTTGAGCAGGGCAACGACCGCGTTCGCCGCGAAGAGGCAAATCGTCATGCCCACCAGTGTGACGACGGTCACCTTGATGATGACCCAGCGCAGGTCTTCGAGATGTTCAAGGAACGGCTTCACCGGGCCGCCCTCGCCGGGCTTTTCGTCGAAGAGCGGCTCCAAGGTGTCTCCGCCGCCGCCCGCGTCTGGCATCACCGTCGCGCCGCCGCTGTGGGCGTCGCCCTCGCCGGGGCCGTGGTGGTAGTTCTCGTCGTATTGGTAATCGTGGTGGTAGGGATCCTCGCCCGGCCCGTGGTGATGATCGTGGTAAGGCTCGTCGTGATGAACGTCAGTCGGATGATATTCCGAGCGCGGCTCCTCGACCGAAGGCGTGGTGGCGGCCGGGTTCGGATCGGGCAGACCGCCTCCGTCACAAGCCGCGCGCTCCCCCGGCCGCTCAGC
>CAYZJP010000181.1:0-8102 GCA_964478755.1 uncultured Klebsiella sp. | reverse complement strand
AACCCCCCCTTCCCTTCTGTGTTGGGTCCGTCCACGTAGCGCGGCAGGCCGCAACAATTCTTCCGCTTTCGCGCGAGCCGCCCGACATGGGCGGGCGGCGCGCGGAAGACCCCCCGCCCCCGCCACTCCGGCGCGACATACACACTCTGAATCCACCAGAAGTTTCCGTTCCGCCAGTCGCTCCACTCGTAGGTGATGAGGAGCTGGCCGATGACTTCGCCGCCGGACTCCGCGATGAAGTAAGCGCCCTTCGCCGCATCCGCGAGCAGCGCCCTCACCCCGCGCAGCACGCGCGAAGGATTCAGTCTGCGCTGCTCCGTCTCCAGCGCCATCGCGCGGTTGAAGCGCGCGATGATGAGAGCATCGGCCGCACGCGCGGAGCGGATGCGGAACGCGGCGGACTTGCGCTCACTCATCTTTCTTCTCATTGCTGCTGCGGGAGAACGCGAAGAAGGCGGCGATGATGAGGCCGATCAAAAGGCCGATGACGAGGAGTCCGATGATTGTCATACGCATGTGGGGATTGGGCTACTCGTCCTTCTTTTCATTGTCGCTCGGCGGAAAGACGACGAAGGCGGCAATGGCCAAGCCAATCAGCAGGTAGAACCAGCTCGCTCGGCCCAGTGATACACGAAACGCGGCGCTGACGGCCATTGCCACCAACACACCGATGACGAGGAACGCGAGGCGTTTCATGTGCCAGAGACCCTATCACCGCGCATCACGCACCACGTTTTCACGACTTGATGTCCCTCATGTGGAAGTGCGTCGCGCCGATGAGGAACGCCGTCACGTTCACGCCCACGAGCACGCAGAACGATTGCGCGATCTGCGCAGTCTGCATGGGCTTGCCGAAGACCAGGATCCACGCGCGGAAGTGATGCGTGATGGCAAACTCCTTCCAGTCCTCGAAGAAGGGCATCCCCTCCATCACCACGCTCAGGAACAGGAACGACAGCGCGAGAATGGTCGCGGCGGCGGGCTTCATGTTGAAGCATGAGAACATGAACGCGAGGCTCAGCATCGTGCAGGCGTTGATCGCGAGGAACACGTGCGCCAGGGCGTAATACTTGAAGCCGTCCGTCGCGCTCATCACGTTGAAGATGGTCGAACCGCCCGGGACGGGGATGAAGATGAACATCCCCTTCCAATCAAACCAGCAGCGCGCAAAGAACAGCGCCATCCCGCCGAGCGCCACGACCAGAATGGCCGCGAAGATGACGCCCGTGAGCCACTTCGTGAACAGCAGCCGGAAGCGCGAGATGGGCCGGGAGAGGATCATGCGCAGCGTGCCGTCCTCGGCCTCCTTCGCCACGAGGTCGCCGCCCACGAGCATCACGTAGAGCGGCATGAGCAGGAGGATTTGCGGGATGAGCATGAGCACCGCGACCGTAAGCGCGGAGATGAACTCGGTGGCAAGGTAGCCGTTGGATTCGAGGAGCTTTTCCGTGCCCTTCTGCCAATTCGAGAAACGGAAGGCCAGCAGCATGACGTTCTGCGCCAGCAGAAAGGCGCCGAAGCCAATGTAAGTGCGCTTCTTGCCGAAGAGCTTCGCCAGTTCGCTGCGGAGTTGGAGGAAGAACATTTTAGGAAAGCTGAAGGTTGAAAGCTGAAAGTTGAAAGGGGCGAAGCCCGGTGAAGCCGGTCAAGCTGGCGGTTTGGCTTTCAGCTTTCAACTTTCACCCTTCAACTTCTTCCCCTCCGCTCGGCTGTCCTGCATCAGGTTCAGGTAAAAGCTCTCCAAGGTCTCCTCCTCCCGCGCGACCTCGAACACGGGGATGTCCAGCGCAACGAGGCGGCGCACGAGCGCGTCGGTCTTCACGCCGTCTGCGAGCGCGACGAGCGAGCCGTTGCGGGTGTCGGTGATGAGTTTCTCGGTCTGCAAACTCGCAGTGGCCCTGGCGAAGTCGCCGACTTTCAGCCGGACCCAGTGCTTCGTCTGCTTCGCGTCGGCGAGCGTGCCTTCAAAAACTTTCTTCCCCTGGTTGACGACGGCAATGCGCGTGCAAAGCTGCTCGACTTCGTTGAGCAGGTGCGAGGAGAGCAGAATGGTGAGGCCGAGTTCCTTTTGCAGCCGCTGAATGGTGAGCCGCATCTCGTGGATGCCCTCGGGATCGAGGCCGTCGCTCGGCTCGTCGAGGATGAGCAGCTCCGGGTCGGGCAGGAGCGCCTGCGCGAGCGCAAGACGCGTCCTCATGCCGTGGGAATACTTGCGCACCTTGTCGTGCTCGCGTCCGGTGAGGCCGACCCACGCGACGATTTTCTGGATGCGCTCCGGCGGCGTGGGCGCGGTGTAGTGGCTGAGAATCTCAAGGTTCTTCCAGCCGCTGAGAAAGTCGTAGAAGACCGGCGTCTCGAAGATCGCGCCGACGCGATGCAGCGCGTGCGCACGGTCGCGGGTGATGTCGTGGCCGCAGATGCGCAGCTCGCCGGCGGTGGGCCAGACCTGGCCGAGCATCATGCCGATGGTGGTGCTCTTGCCCGCGCCGTTGTGACCGAGGAGGCCGAAGATTTCGCCGCGCGGGACGGCGAGGTCGAGGTCGCGCACGGCCCAGCGCGTGCCGAACTGCTTGCTCACGCCCCGCAGTTGGATCACAGCGTTCCCCCCACCTCGAGGAGCTTGCTGATGTGGCCGTCGGCGTAGAGGAAGTTCACTTCCTTGCCGGGGCCGCGGTCCCTGTGGAAACTGTCCTTGTCGTAGAAGACGGGGATCACGTGCTGGCCGAAGGCGATGTTCATGACGATGAGGTGGTCGGCGTCCTGGCCGTTGAGGAGCGAGTTCCACGCGTAGCTCGTGCCGGTCTGCTGGAAGACATCGAGGCGGTCGGAGGGGCAGCGCCAGAGGTTCGAGTTGCCGCCGGTGTAACGCATGAGCACAGCGTCAGGTGCGGGCAACGGGACGGTGTTCGTCGCCGGAACCGAGTTGGTGCCAAGCAGCGCATCGCGCATGAAGGGCAGGCGGTTCTGGTTGTCCTGCACGTAGAGCTGGAGGCCGAGGCCGAGCTGGCGGAGGTTGCTCAAGCAGACAGTGCCGCGCCCGGCTTCCTTGGCCTTGCTCATCACGGGCAGCAGCAGGCCCGCGAGCACGCCGATGATGGCGATGACGACGAGAAGTTCGATCAGCGTGAAGGCCGCGCGGATTGCGGATTGCGAACTGCGAATTGCGAATGTGGGCATGGTCATCTCCCCGGACGCATCAAGCGTCCGCTCTCCATGGAGTGTTGAATCTCCTCCAGCAGCGGTGCCAGCTCGGCCTTCGTCTGCGCGGAGCTTTGCGAGTAGAACGCGCCCAGGCCGGCGGCGGCGGCGCGCTTTTCCAGTTCGGGATTGAGCGGCGGCGGCGCGTCCCCTCCCTGCCACTGCGCGCGGTTGCGCGGGTCGTCACGCGCCTCGCGCAACCGTTTGACGCTGTCCGCGACGGCCTTCTGGCGCTTGTCAGGCGGGAGCTGCTCGAAGGCGGTGAGCATTTGCGTCACGCCCGTGGGCAGGGTGGACTCGATGAGGTCGCCCTTCTCCTGATCGGTCATCTCCTTGAACCATTTCTCCCACTCGCGGTCCATGCGCGTGTTGCGGCGTTCGTCCGCAGAGAGCTGGTTCATGTAGTCGGCCAGCTTCTTGAGCGCCGCCGCGCGGTCCTTGTCCTTGAGCTTGGAAAGATTCGTGTGCGCGAGAAACGCGCGGACTTTTTCGCCGGTGACTTTGGCGTTCTTCGCGATGACGTAGCCGGCGATCGCCAGCGCCCACACCGCGACGAGCACTCCGGCGGCGATGGCGATCGGTTTGTGGCGCGGGTTCATGACGGGCACAGGCTAGCGGGAGAACCCGCGCTCGCCAAGTTTGTTTCATCCGGCCCACGCCGCGTGCCCGCGTCGTGCGGACGCACAAAAAAACCCGCAAACATTCTGTTTTTCTGCTTGCACACACTTGGAGCGAGGGCTTCCATACGCGCAAGTCGCAAGACGGACTCACTAACTAACCAGATAACACTCAACACAACAGACACACGTATGGCCAAAGCCCTCTCGAAGTCACAAATCGCCGCTGAAATCGCCGCCAAAGCCGAAATCTCCAAGAAGCAGGCTGTCGGAATCCTCGAACACATCGCCGCCCTCGCCTACAAGAACGCGAAGAACTCCTTCACGCTCCCCGGCCTTGGCAAGCTCGTCCTCGTCAACCGCAAGGCCCGCATGGGTCGCAACCCGGCCACCGGCGAGGCCATCCAGATCAAGGCCAAGCAGGTCGTGAAGTTCCGCGTGGCCAAGGCCGCGAAGGACGCGATCCTTCCGCCGAAGAAGTAATCTGAGTTTTTTCCGCCACACAGCACCCTCGCGCAAGCCGGGGTGCTTTTTTTGTTGCCCGTGCTCAGGGCTTGAGCCGGTAGAATTCCGCTGCGTTTCCGCCGAAGAACTTCGCCCGCGCCTCCGCCGTCAACGTCCGCGTGTAGTCGTCCACCAGCTTGTGCGTCTGCGCGTAGCTCCCCGCCAGCGTGCAAACCGGCCAGTCCGTGCCGAACATCAGCCGCTCCACGCCGAACGCTGCAAACACCACGTCGAGATACGGCTTGAAGTCCTCCGCGCGCCAACTGTCCCACTTCGCCTCCGTCACCATGCCGGAGACCTTGCACCAGACATTCGGAGCTTTCGCCAGCTCGCGGATTTGCTCGCGCCACGGCGAGAGCGTGCCGTCGCGGATGAGCGGCTTCGCGATATGATCGAGGACGAAGCGCTGCTCGGGAAAGTTCGCAACGAGTTGAATGGCCGCCGGCAGTTGCTTCGGAAAAACCAGAATGTCGTAAGCGAGGTTGAACTGCCGGAGCTTCCCGATGCCGCGCTGAAACGCGGGCCGCAGCATGAAATTGTCATCCGGCTCATCCTGCACCACGTGCCGCACGCCGACGAAATGCGCGCGCTGCGCCAGCTCCGCGAGCTGTTCCTCCACACGCTCGCTCTGCAAATCCACCCAGCCCACGACACCCTTGATGAACGGGTGCGTGTCCGCGAGCGAGAGCAGCCATCGCGCCTCCGCGATGGTCTGCTGCGCCTGCACGGCCACGCATCCGTCCATGCCAACCTTCGCCATTTCACGCGCGAGGTCAGACGGGAAAAAGTCGCGACGGATCGGCCACTCGGGCTGCATCCACGGATACTCGGCAGGCGTGTAGCGCCAGAAGTGCTGGTGGGAATCAATGTTCATGCCGCACTTCAAAACGGATTCACAGCCCCGCGTCCCAGTCCACGCTGTTCTCCGCGCGACCCACGGGCCACAGCACATTCTTCGTTGGCTCCAAAAGCTCCATCACCTCGGCGATCAACCCGTGATCCACCGGCTCGTCCATCCAGCGCAGCATCTTTGCCATGTTGTCCGGGTTCGCCGTGCCTGGCACGGTTGTGGTGATGTCGGGATTCTGGAGGCAGAACTGGATCGCCAGTTTCGCGATGTCCACGCCGCGCGCGTCGCAGAATTCAACGGCCTTGCGGCACTGCGCCTTGAGCGACTCCGGCGCGTGGTGCCACGGCGGCAGCGGCTGGCGCGTCAGCAGCCGCTCGCTGAACGGCGATGCGCTCATGATGCCCACGCCCTTGCTCTTCAGATACGGGATGAAGTCCAGCAGCGACGTGTTGTTCAACGCGTAATGGCAGTAGCTCAACATGCAGTCCAACTCCGTGCGGTTCAAAATGTAGCGGAAAATGTTCAGCGGAAAACCCGTCACGCCGATGAAGCGAATCTTCCCCCGCTCGCGCGCCTTGCGCAGCGCGGGCAGCGCCTCGTCCACCACCTGCTGCATGTCGCCGAACTCAATGTCATGGCACTGCATGATGTCAATGTGGTCCACGCCCATGCGCTGCAAGCTCTCGTCCACGCTGCGGAGGATGCGGTCGTAACTGAAGTCAAAGCCCGCCACATCGTAGCGCCCGCACTTTGTCCCGAGGATGAAGCGGTCGCGGGGAATCTCCTTGAACGCGCGGCCAAGCACCTTCTCCGCGAGCGTCCGCCCGTAGTAAGGCGACGTGTCAATGAAGTTCATCCCGCCGTCCAGCGCGACGTGCAGCGAGCGGATGGCGCGCGCCTCGTCCGTTGCGTTGCCGTATTCGTTGCCCATCGAGGCCGCGCCGTAGCCGATGACGGAAAGATTCAGGCCGGTCTTGCCGAGCGGGCGAAATTGCATGGCGGGAAAGTCAGTTTGCGCGTCGCACAAACTCTAGGCGGCACGACACGGACGGCGCAACGGATTTTCCCGGCGCGAAAAAGTGCGTGCGAAACGGCGGCGGTTTTGTGACAACTGCCGCGCATGTTTTCACTCGCCCGACTCTTTGGTAAGGAAGACCGCTTTTTCGCCCTGCTCGAAGCCAGCGCCGAGGAGGCGCGGCACAGCGTCCAGGCGATGGTCAAACTCAGCAAGGCCGCCGGCCAGCCCGGCAGCCTTGAGGAGTTCGCCGCGTCGCGCCGCGCGGACAAAAAGATCACGCAGGAGATCAGCGAGGCGCTCACCACCACGTTCGTCACCTCGCTGGAGCGCGAGGACATCGAGGCGCTCTCCAACGCGCTCTACAAGATTCCCAAAACGGTCGAAAAGTTCGGCGAGCGGCTGAACCTCGCGCCCGAGCAGGTGCGCGGGCTGGACTTCTCCCGGCAGACCGCCCTCATCGAGCTGGCCGTCGAGACGCTGGTGACGATGGTGCGTGGCCTGCGCCGCCCGGACTTGGAGCAGGTCAAGTCGCTCAACAACCGCCTGCAACAGCTCGAAGGCGACGCCGACAAGGCCGTGCTGGATTTGCTGCGCGACATCTATCAGGGCAAACATCCGCCGCACAAAACCCTCCTCCTGAAAGACCTCTACGAGCTGCTGGAGCGCGTCATTGACCGCTGCCGCGACGCGGGCAACGTCGTCACCCACATCGTCCTCAAGCACTCCTGACGCCCGCGCATGACCCTCGTCCTGACCGTCGTGCTGGTGGCGTTGATCTTCGAATACATCAACGGCTTTCACGACACGGCCAACTCCATCGCCACGGTCGTCTCCACCAAGGTGCTCACGCCCCGGCAGGCCATCGTGCTGGCGGCGGCCACCAATCTGTTTGGCGCGCTCTTCTTCGGCACCGCCGTGGCCAAGACCATTTCTTCGGGCCTGGTCGAGGCGAAGTTCGTCACCACGCACACGATCATCTGCGCGCTGCTGGGGGCGATTTTTTGGAACCTGCTGACCTGGTGGTTTGGGATGCCGTCCAGTTCCAGCCACGCGCTGATCGGCGGGCTGGTCGGCGCGACGCTGGCCTCGGCGCAGGGTGACTGGACCGCGCTCATCTGGTCCAGGCCGCCCGCTGCGACCGCGCACTGGTATGAGGGCAGCGGGCTGCTCTACAAGGTCTTCCTCCCGATGATGCTCTCGCCGCTGGCGGGGCTGGTGTTCGGGTTCATCATCATGACCGCGCTCTACGTGTTCTGCCTGCGCTGGCGGCCGCGCACGGTCAACAACTTCTTCGGCAAGCTCCAGATCTTCAGTGCCGGCTACATGGGCTTGAGTCACGGCCAGAACGACGCGCAGAAGACGATGGGCATCATCGCCCTCGCGCTCGTGGCCGGGACCAAGGCCGGCGACCTGGCCGGCGTGCCGGACTGGTTGAGCTTCCTCAGGATCGAAGACCTCGGCCCGAAGAACGACCACATCCCCGCCTGGATCAAGGTTGCCTGCGCCCTGACGATGGCCGCGGGGACGGCGGCGGGCGGGTGGCGCATCATCAAGACGCTCGGCCACAAGATGGTGAAGCTTCAGCCCATCCACGGCTTCGCCGCCGAGACCACCGGCGCGAGCGTGCTGCTCGTGGCCGCGCACTTGGGCATGCCCGTCTCCACCACGCACGCCATCACCACCAGCATCATGGGGGTGGGCACGGCCAAGCGGCTCAACGCCATCCAATGGAGCGTCGTCGAGCGCATCGTTTGGGCATGGGTGCTCACGTTGCCGGCCACGGCGACCGTGGCCTACCTGTTCATGCGGTTGAGCCAGGAAGCCGGCTGGGTGAAGTGAGGAGGTTCCTCGCTGTTTTCAGTGGAATGGCTTCCTGCGGTTGCGCCGGAGGCGCGCCTGAAGGTAGCCGGTGGGA
>CAYZJP010000180.1:0-8149 GCA_964478755.1 uncultured Klebsiella sp. | reverse complement strand
GCCGCGCCTCCGGCGCAAGGCTTGGCTCCAATTCCACCGAAAACAGCGGAGAACCGACGGTTCTGTGGCAACTGATTGCGGCAAAGCAGATTACAATGATTAGGAGGGTCAAAACCTCGTGGTTTCAGCGTCCTTGTAGCTTCAAGACCGTCAAACGGACGGGTTTTCACCTCCGTTGTAGCTTCGAGCACACAGAAACCGTGCCAGTTCACCTCCGTTGTAGCTACAACGGAGCCGATTCCTTGAGTTTTCGGCGTCGTTGTAGCTTCAAGGACGCCCAACGGACGAGTTTTCACCTCCGTTGTAGCTTCAACGGTGCTGAACGGTCGCCGGTTTGACGTTCTCGTAGGGATTTTCCAGCCAGCCGTCCGTCGCTGATGGCACGGTCAGCTCTCGGAGGGACGGGCACGCCGAGTTGTCACTTCGTCCTGGTGAACCGGAACGAGCGCGGGGTGCAGGGCGGGCTTCGAGCCGGGCGTTTCAGCGGAGCGCGAGCAGGTTGGCGAAACGCTGGGCGCGCTGGTGATAGTCGGACTTGACCTGTGCGGCGCGATAGCCGGCGGCCTCGAAATGGCCGGGCTTGTTCCAGAGGAGGTAAAGTTCCAGGCCGTCGGGTTCGCGTCCGGTGGCGGTGCGGAAATCAGCGACGCGGTCGGCCAGAATCCGCTGCGCGATGGTCCAGGCGACTTCGGGATTCTCGTAGTCCCGGGATTTGGTGTAGCGCCGCCAGACGGCGGGCAGGATTTGGAAGCGGCTGACTTCCCCGCTGCCGCCCCGCATGAAGTCCGCATGGCTGCGTTGCCAGGTGGTGGCACCGGATTCAAACATGGCCAACGACTGCCGCAGCGGCATCGCATCGCAATGTTCCAGACCGAGCCAAGCGAGCAGCAACAGACCGATGATGGTTCTTTTCATAGGGTTTCGCCCGGCTGAACTGGCCGGGACAAGACCGTCGGCGAGTCAATCATGCCTTCCGCCACCCGGCAATAGTGAATTTTGGCCTGTGGGTCGGCTGGATTGCCGGCGATCCGGCCCGTTCCGGGCGGGCGTCGGTCTCGTTTCCCTAAAATCAGGCTCGCCAAACCGCCGTGTTTCCCCAGAGTGTGCGCCCGTTTATGGCCGTGCCGCTGTTCATCGAACTCCAAAGCACCTTGATCAACCTCGCTTTCGTGGAAAGCGGCTACGTCGAGGACACCACGCTTTACGTCGCCGTGCGCGACGAGGTCCACGAATTCGAGTATGAGGACAACGAACAGGCCGGACGCGCGCTCACCGAGCTGCGCAACCTGCTCGCCTCGCGAAACCTCCTCATCGGCTCAGTCAAGTAATTCCGCTTTCCCATGTTCACAGGAACCTACACCGCCATCGTCACCCCCTTTCTGTCGGGTGGCCAGCTCGACGAAGCCGCGCTCGAACGCCTCATCAAGGCACAGATCAGGGGCGGCGTGGACGGCCTCGTGCCCGTCGGCACCACGGGCGAATCGCCCACGCTGGATTACGAGGAACACATCCGCGTCATTGAGCTGTCGGTGAAATTCGCCGCCGGTCGCTGCAAAGTCATCGCCGGGACGGGCGGCAATTCCACGAGCGAGGCGATTTACCTCACGAAGGCCGCCGAAGAAGTCGGTGCGGACGGCTCACTGCAAGTCGCGCCCTACTACAACAAGCCCACGCAGGCCGGCCTCTTCCAGCACTTCAAGGCCATCGCCAAGGCAACCGAGCTGCCCCTGATCCTCTACAGCATTCCCGGACGCTGCGGCATCGAGATCGGCGTGGACACCGTGAAGCATCTCGCGGGCGTCTGCCCGAACGTCGTCGCCATCAAGGAAGCCGGCGGCTCGTGTGACCGTGTCAGCCAGCTTCGTCAGGCGCTCGACAAGCACTTCAACATCCTCTGCGGTGACGACTCCCTCACGCTGCCTTTCATGAGCGTCGGCGCGGAAGGCGTCATCAGCGTCGCGAGCAACGTGATCCCGCGCGAAGTCAGCCACATGGTGGATTACTTCCGTTCGGGCCGGCCCGAAGCCGCGCTCCGACTGCACGCGAAGTTCTACCCGCTCTTCAAGGACTTGTTCATCGAGACCAATCCCATTCCCGTGAAAGCCGCGCTCGCGATGCTCGGCGTCGTCGGGGAGCACTATCGCCTCCCGCTCGTCCCCATGAGCGCGAAACACCGTGCCGTGCTCAAGAAGACGATGCAGGCGTGTGGAGTGCTGAAGTAGGACAGCGCGTCCCGCCCTCCCGTCAACCAGGCGAGTGCCGGAAGGCGACAAGCCTGCCGGCGGGTGCGTTCAATTTTTTTGGAGAAAAATCACACGGCAATTCGGCTGCCCGATTGGACGCGTCCATGCCCGAGGAGTAGGTTCGGGTGTCAGTCAAACCTGAAACCGAAATCCAAGCCTATGAAAACAAAACTGTGTGTTCTGCTGGCTGCCTTGATGGCAGGTGTTTTGTTCACCGGTTGCGCGTTCCTGGCCGTCGGGGCCGCGGCGGGCGCTGCCGGAGCCGGAGCCGTTGCCTATGTGAACGGCGAGTTGAAAGTCACGGAGAGCATGTCGCTGGATACGGCCTACAAGGCCGCCGAGATGGCGCTCGCGAACCTGAAAATGGACATTGTGAAGTCCGATAAGGACGGCCTGGCCGCAAAAATGGAAGTGCAGGCGACCGCGGACAAGAAGGCGACCATCCATCTGCGCAAGCTGGCGGATAAGTCCACCGAGGTCCGCATCCGTGTCGGCGTGTTTGGCGACGAGAGCATCGCCCGCCAGATCCACGCCAAGATGCAGGCGAACGTCGAGGTGGCCCAAAAGTCGAAATGACGGGCCTCCGTCCGCTGGTGCCGATGGAACTGTTGCGCCGGGGGCCGCGCCGTGAATAGGCCCGGCCTCCGACAATCCAACTTGTCCATGCGCATCACGCGTTTCCTTCGCCTCGCCCTGACGCCACTGCTTCTCAGCGTCGTCTTCCTGTCCGGTGCCGAAAAGCCCCGCGTCTTCCGCGCCGGGGCCGCCACGAGCAACATCACGCCCAAGCTCGGCACTTCCATCAACGGCAACATGAGCGACGGCCGGGCCACGCACGTCCACGACGAGCTGCATTCCCGCGCGCTTGTCCTCGATGACGGCACGACCAAGCTCGCCATCGTCGTCAATGACTCGTGCATGATCCCGCGCGAGGTCTTCGACGAGGCCAAGCGGCTCGCCAGCGAGGCCACCGGCATTCCCGCCACGCACATGATGATGTCCGCCACGCACACGCACTCGGCGGCCAGCTCCGCGTCTGTCTTCCAGAGTGAGGCCGACATGGAATACCGCGCCTTCCTCGTCGTGCGCATCGCCGATGCCGTGCGCCGTGCTAACAACAACCTCGCGCCCGCGCGCATCGGCTGGGGCAAGGCCAGCGTGCCCGATCAAGTCCAAAACCGCCGCTGGCAAATGATACCCGGCAAAGTGCTGAAAAATCCTTCCGGCACCGGGGACCAGGTGAAGATGAACCCCGGCATGAAGAACCCCGCGCTCCTCAAGCCCGCCGGCCCCACCGATTCCGAGGTCGTCTTCCTCACGCTCCAGCGCACCAACGGCCAGCATCTCGCGTTGCTTGCGGACTATTCGCTGCACTACGTCGGCGGCAATCCCGGCATCTCCGCCGATTACTACGGCGCGTTCGCCGACCGCATCCAGGAACTGCTCCACGCCGACCGGCAGGATCCGCCCTTCGTCGGCATCCTGGCCAACGGCACCAGCGGCAACATCAACAACATCCCGTGGCGCGACGGCGACACGAACAAATACGCGCCCGGCGAGAAAATCAAAATCGTCGCCAACCGCGTCGCCACCGAAGTCACGAAAGCCTTGCTCGGTGCCCAGCTTCACGACTGGATTCCGCTCGCTGCCGTGCAACAGGAACTCACCCTCGGCGTCCGCAAGCCCGACGCCGCCGCGCTCGCCCGCGCGAAGGACATTCTCGTGAAGGCGCCGAACCAGTTTCCGCGCCTCAAGGGCCTGGACGAGATTTACGCCCGCGAAACCGTGCAGATGGCCGACTACCCCGACCGCGTCACGCTCATCCTCCAAGCCCTGCGCCTCGGCGACCTCGCCGTCACCGCCATCCCCTGCGAAGTTTTTTCCGAGATTGGTTTGGAGCTGAAGGCGAAGAACCCGTTCCCCGCCAGCTTCACCGTCTCACTGGCCAACGGTTACAACGGCTACCTCCCCACGCCCGCGCAGCACGCCCTCGGCGGCTACGAGACCTGGCGCGCGAAAAGCAGCTACCTCGAAACCAACGCCTCGCCGCAGATCACTGCGGTGCTCTTCGATCTGCTCGGGCAGTTGAAGCGGTGAGGTCCCTCGCCAAAGAAGTTGCGTTCTGCGGCTCTCCGCCGTAAGCCCAAGCCCGCATGGATGAATCTGCATCACTCCCGCAACCGGGCGAGTTCCGCGCGCTGCCCCGCCGCGCGCCCCGACCCGAACGCCCGGAGTTCCGCGAGCGACGCGAGTTCCGCCCGCACACGGATCGCAGTGACTTTCGCGAACGCCCGCGTGGGCGCCCGGAGTCCTTCGAGCCGCGCGGTCAATCGGAAGAGCGTGCCGAGCGCCGCCCCGTCGGCCCGCAGGCGGGCGCGAGCTGGCCGACGCCGTGGGTGCAGCTCAAGTATTTCACCAACCAGCCGACGCTCTACCCGGCGATGATTGCCGGCGCGTCGCCGGACGCGAAGCCGGGCGATCTCGTGGCGGTGTTCGACCGCGATGGCAGGCGCTTCGGCAGCGGCTTGTGGAATTCCAAGGCGCGCGTGCCGCTGCGCGTGCTGCATCGCGGCGAGGAAGCCGTCGGCGAGGAACTATTCGAGGCGTTGCTCACCAGCGCGCTGGACTTGCGCGTGGACTTGCTGGGCCTCGACGCGAGCACGGACGCCTACCGCGTCGTCTCCTCGGATGGCGATGGCTTGAGCGGCCTGGTGGTGGACCGCTACGGCGACACGTTGAGTGTGGAGGTTCACAGTCTCGGGATGTTTCAGCGGCTGGGGAAACTGATCCCGCTCATTCATCAACGGCTTGGCACGAAACGGCAGGTCATCGCCGTGGATGACTTCATCGCGCGCGTCGAGGGCATCCGCTTCGCGCCCGCGAACGACGTCCGCTCGGTGAAGATTCGCGAGCACGGCGTGCGCTACGAAGTGAACTTCGAGTCAGGGCACAAGACGGGTTTCTTCTGTGACCAGCGCGAGAACCGGCGCAAGCTCGCGACCTTTGTGAAAGGCAAGCGCGTGCTCGACTGTTGCTGTTACACCGGCGGCTTCGCCCTCACGGCCAAAGTCCTCGGCGGTGCGGCGGAAGTGACAGGCGTGGACCTCGACGAGAAGGCCGTCGAGCAGGCGAAGCGCAATGCGAACTTGAACCAGACGCGCGTCGAGTGGGTCCACTGCGACGCGTTTTCCTTCGCGCGGCAGATGCAGCGCAACAACACGCGCTGGCCCGTGGTGGTGCTCGATCCGCCGAAGTTCATCCTCAACCGCGACGAGGAGCTGGAGGGCCGGCGCAAATACGAGGACTTGAACGGCATGGGCATGAACGTGCTCGAACCGGGGGGCTTGTTGGTGACGTGCTCCTGCTCCGGGCTGATTGACGCGGCGGGCTTCGAGGAACTCGTGGTGCGCGCGGCGTATCGCCTTGGCAAGCGGCTTCAATTTCTCGACCGCACCGGTCCCGGCGCGGATCATCCCGTCATGGCGAACTGCCCGGAGAGCCGTTACCTCAAAGTCATCTGGGCGCGCGTGTGGTGAAGCTCAGAGCTTCACGCGCGCGAGGTAGATCGCTGTCTTGCCCTCGTGTGAGGAGTAGTAACTGATCCAGAGCTGCCCGTCGTGCCAGACCATGCCGGGATAGCTGCTGTCGCCGCTGCTGGGCAGGTCGAGCAACGGGTTAAGTTCGCCTTTGTTCACGTCGAGTTCGCACACGACGGTCTTGGCCTTCTTGTCGGGGCCGTGGTTTTGCAGGCGACCGCACGCGATCCAGCGGCCACCGGGAATCTGGATGAAGTTCGGGCCGCCGAAGAATTTGCCGAGGTCTTTCCACTCCCACTTGTCGTAGGGAATTTTTTTGCTGATGCCGAGCAGCGCGGTGTTCGACGGCTTCCCGTCGCGGCGCTGGAGGCAATACAGTTCATTCTCCGTGCTGACACGCAATGTGGCTTCTGTCGGTCCGCCCTCGGTGTAAAGCTCGTCCACGAGTGTGTCGTAGTCCACGCCGTTCTTGGTCAGCAGGAGTGTTGTGCCGTATTTCTTCGCCGTGCGGCTCTCGGGCGAAACGTCATAAGCCACGCCCAGACCACTGGTGCGATGCCACGTCACGCGCCAGAGCCACTGGTTCGTCGGACCGACCCAGAAGACCTTGCCCCACTTCTTGCCGTCGTCGGACTGCGCGACGAATGACTGGCTTGCGGTCGCCGGCTTCTTGTCCTCGCGCACCGTTGCGCCGCCGAGGATCATCAGGCGCGGCACTCCGGGCATCACGGATATCTTCGGGTCGCGCAGGTCGAAGCCCGGCATCTCAATCCGTGCGGCGGACTCCCACCAAAAACCACTGTCGCTCGTCAACACGCGGATCGCGCCGTCGGCCGAGACGTGCCCACTGCCCTCGCGGAAGACGCAATACCAGCGGTCCTTGAAACGCACGAGGTCGGTGAACGCGTTGTGCGGCGCGGCGTCCCAGATTTTGCGGATCTCGACGAGCCGCGCGGTCGGCACGGTCGGCACGGTCGTGGAGTTGTCAGCGGCGACCACGGGCAGCGCGGCCAAGAGGCAGGCGATGAAAAGTTTTGCGTTCACGCGCTGGTTGTAGCGGGTTGCCTGCGGGCTTTCAACCGTCGTGTCGGGACTTTCGACTTTGAACACCCGCCGTTCCGCCTACACTCCGCACGTGCTCGACACCTTCACCCAGCAGCTCGTCGCTGGCGTCGCGCTCGGCTCACCGCAAGTGACCGCCGCTGTCGCCACGCTTGTGGACGAGGCCGTCACTCCCGAGGCCAAGGCCGCGTTTCTCACCGCGCTGGCAAAGAAGGGCGAGACCATCAAGGAAATCGCTGCGTTCGCCCGCGAGCTGCGCGAACGCTCCGTGCCCGTGCCGCTGGACGCGGAAACTCGCGGTCGCGAAATCCTCGATGTGTGCGGCACCGGCGGCGACCGGCTCAACACCTTCAACATCTCCACGACCGTCGCGCTCGTGTGCGCGGCGGCAGGCGTCACCGTGGCCAAGCACGGCAACCGCGCCATCACCTCGCAGGCCGGCAGCGCGGACGTGCTCGACGCTCTGGGTGTGCCGGTGGAACTCACGCCTGAGCAGGCGGCGGTGTCGCTGCGGGAGAAGAAGTTCGCGTTCCTGTTCGCGCCGAAGTTTCATCCGGCCTTCAAGCACATTGGTCCAGCGCGCAAGCTCTGCGCCGGGCGCGGCCAGCGCACGATCTTCAACTTCCTCGGCCCGTTGCTGAATCCCGCGCGGCCCAGCGCGCAGCTCATCGGCGTGCCGCGCCCTGAGCTGTGCGAGCCGATGGCGAAAGTGCTGCAATCCCTCGGCGTGCGGCGTGGGATGGTTGTGTGCGGAGAAGTGCAAAGGAAACAGGAGAAAAACGAAAATGCCGGGACGCCGGCGTTCCTCGACGAGCTGTCCACGCTGGGCGAGACGACCATCGCGGAGTTTTATCACGACCGGGGTTTCGCCGTGTCGAAGCTTTCGCCGGGGGATTTTCCCCTGCAGCCCGCCACGCTCGCCGACCTCGCGGGTGCCGATCGCGCGGCCAACGCCGAGATTGTCCGGCGAGTGCTCAACGGTCGTGAGCAAGGTCCGAAGCGCGACGCCGTGCTGCTCAACGCGGGTGCGGCGTTGTTCGTCGCAGGCATGAGCAAGTCGTTCGCCGAAGGCTGGCTGCTCGCCGCCGAGATTTTGAACAGCGGTCAGGCCGCCGCGAAACTCGTCGAGTTGAGCGGACATCCCTGACCCGTTCGCATGAGCGCTCCGCCCAAACTTCCACTGGACTCCGCACAGGCGAAGGTGTGCCTCTGGAGCAATCTCGCCATCCCCGGCACCGGCTCGTGGCAGGCCGGCTGGCGCGTGTCCGGCGCCCTGCAACTCCTGCCTGCGGCCGGGGGTCTCCCGCC
>CAYZJP010000179.1:0-8308 GCA_964478755.1 uncultured Klebsiella sp. | reverse complement strand
GCGTCTCGATGAGCACGGCGGTCTGGATGGTCATGTGCAGCGAGCCGGTGATGCGAACGCCCTTCAGGGGCTTGTCCTTGGCGTGCTTCTCGCGGATGGCCATGAGGCCGGGCATCTCGTGCTCGGCGATGTCGAGTTCCTTGCGGCCCCAGTCGGCGAGGCTGATGTCTTTGACTTTGTAGTCGGGTTTGGTGGTGGATTTCTTGGTTGCCATAGTAATAAGAGTTTTCAGTTTCTAGTTTTCAGTTTTCAGCGGGGCAAGGGAGCGAATCAAGCCTTGAAGCATGGCTCCGATTTCGCGGCACTCTTGGACGAACTTGTCGGCAGTGGCCTTTTCGAGGATGTCGAGTTTGCTGGCGAGATAGCACTGCGTCCGTAGTTCGGCGGCCGAGCCTTTGGCGATGCGCAGGAAGCGAATGAAGTCCAAGCGACTGTCGCGCTCGTGACCTTCAGCGATGTTCGACGGAACCGAAATGGCGGCGCGGATCATCTGATCTCGGAGGGCGAAATTGCGCGTCGGTTCCAAGGCCTTAGTAACTTCTACGGCGAGTCGGCAAGCGCGTTTCCAAACTTCGAGTTCTTCAAACGATTGATAGGCCATGGGAAGTTTTCAGTTTCAAGTTGATAGTTTTCAGGATTTCTCGCTGAAAACTGAAAACTGAAAACTAGGAACTCATTTGACCGCCTTCTGCAACGCCCCGACCTTGTCCGTGGTTTCCCACGTGAGGTCTTCGTCGCCGACCTTGCCGAAGTGACCGTAGTTGGTCGTCTTCGAATAGATCGGACGAAGCAGGTTGAGTTGCTTGACGATGTCCGCCGGCTTGAAGCTGAAAACTTTGCAGACGGCGTTCGTGATGGCCTCGTCGGTGAGCCCTTCCTTCGCGGTGCCGAAGGTGTTGACGTAAACACTGACCGGTTCGGGATACCCGATGGCGTAGGCGAACTGAATCTCCGCGCGCTTGGCGAGGCCGGCGGCGACGATGTTCTTTGCCACGTAACGGCCCATGTAGGCGGCGCTGCGGTCCACCTTCGACGGGTCTTTTCCTGAGAACGCACCGCCGCCGTGGCGACCGAAGCCGCCGTAGCTGTCCACGATGATCTTGCGGCCGGTGAGTCCGGTGTCGCCCTGCGGCCCGCCGACGACGAAGCGGCCGGTGGGGTTGATGAGGAACAGCGTGTCGGGCGTAAGCAGATTGCGTGGCAGGACTTTCTTCACGACTTCCTCGATGCAGAATTCCTCGATCTGCTTGTGCTCCACGTCGGCAGTGTGCTGCGTCGAGATGACGACGTTGGAGATGGCGACGGGTTCGTCGTTCTCGTAAACGACGGACACCTGCGACTTCGCGTCGGGACGCAGCCAGTGGACCTTGCCGCTCTTGCGAATCTGCGTGAGCCGGCGGCCCAAGCGATGCGCGAACATGATCGGCGCAGGCATCAACTCCTCGGTCTCATCGCTCGCGTAGCCGAACATCAGCCCCTGGTCGCCGGCACCTTGCTCGGCTTTCTTTTTGCCCTTGGCGGCCTTGGCGTCCACGCCTTGGGAAATGTCCGGCGATTGCTGCGTGATGATCGTGTTCACGAACACCTTGTCGGCGTGGAACACGTCGTCGTCGTTCACGTAGCCGATGCCGCGGATGGCCTCGCGGGCGAGCTTCACAAAATCAAGCTTTGCGCGCGTGGTGATCTCGCCACCGACGATGGCGATGTTCGACTTCACGTAAGTTTCGCAGGCCACGCGGCTGTGCTTGTCCTGCGCGAGGCAGGCGTCCAAGACGGCATCGGAGATCGTGTCGGCGACTTTGTCCGGGTGGCCCTCGCCGACGGACTCAGAGGAGAAGATAAAGCGTTTGCTCATGCAGTAAGTGAACTGATTTTTTATTGCGCGCCCACTTGGGCAACGGGCGAGCAAACTAGCCGTCCGCACCGCCAAATCAACTTTTATTCCTGCCACCTTGAAACAAAAACTCCCGGCAGCCGCAGCCGCCGGGAGTTGGAGGAAAGTTCGGTTTTGGCCAGCTACACGTTGTAGGTGGACGACGATGTGTTCCCACCGCGGCCGGTCCAGTTCGTGTGGAAGAACTCGCCGCGCGGCTTGTCCACGCGCTCGTAGGTGTGTGCGCCGAAGTAGTCGCGCTGCGCCTGGAGCAGGTTCGCGGGCAGCACCGCGCTGCGATACTGGTCGTAGAAGTTCAGCGCGGTGCTGAAGGCAGGCGCCGGGATGCCGCGCAACGCCGCCGTCGAGACGACCTTTCGCCAGCCTTTCTGACAGCGCTTGATCTCGCCGCGGAAGTAGTCGTCGAGCATCAGGTTGGTGAGCTTCGGGTTCTTGTCGAAGGCTTCCTTGATCTTGCCGAGGAAGCGCGAGCGGATGATGCAGCCGCCGCGCCACATCAGCGCGATGCCGCCGTAGTTGAGGTTCCAGCCGTATTCCTTGGCCGCCGCGCGCATGAGCATGTAACCCTGCGCGTAGCTGACGATCTTCGAGGCATAGAGCGCGTCGCGGATGTCGGCGATGAACTGCTTCTTGCGCTCAGGATTCGCCGCGATGCTGGTCAGAAAGGCGCGCGGGCCTTTCAACTTCTTGGCGGCTTTTACGCGCTCGTCTTTGAGGGCGGAAACGCAGCGAGAGTAAACTGCTTCCGCCATCAGCGTGATGGGGATGCCTAGGTCCTGCGAATTGATCACCGTCCACTTGCCCGTGCCCTTCTGGCCGGCGGTGTCGAGAATCTTGTCCACGAGCGGGGAGCCGTCCTCGTCCTTCTTGGCGAGGATGTCGCGGCTGATTTCGATGAGGTAGCTGTCGAGGTCGCCGAGGTTCCACTCCTTGAGCACTTCGTGCATTTCATCTGCGCTCAAGCCGAGGCCGTGCTTCATGATGTTGTATGCCTCGCAGATCAACTGCATATCGCCATACTCAATGCCGTTGTGGACCATCTTCACGTAATGGCCCGCGCCGCCCTCGCCCACCCAGTCGCAGCAGGGCGAGCCATCGTCCACTTTCGCCGCGATGCCCTGGAAAATCGGCTTCACCGCCGGCCACGCCGAGGGCGAACCGCCGGGCATGATGCTCGGGCCGCGCCGCGCGCCTTCCTCGCCGCCGGACACACCAGTGCCAATGTATTGAAAGCCTTTTTCTTCGAGGTATTTCACCCGCCGGTTCGTGTCGTCGAAGAGCGAATTGCCGCCGTCAATCACGATGTCGCCGGCCTCCAGGTGCGGCAGCAACGTCTCAATGAACTCGTCCACCGGCTTGCCGGCCTTGACCATGAGCATGATGCGGCGCGGGCGCTTGAGCTTGCTCATCAGCTCCGGGATGGAGTGCGCGCCGACGACCTTGGTGCCTTTGGCTTCGTTGGCGAGGAAGTCGTCCACCTTCGACGTGGTGCGGTTGTAGGCCACGACGGTGAAGCCGTGGTCATTCATGTTGAGGACAAGGTTCTGGCCCATGACGGCCAGACCGATCAATGCGATGTCGCCTGTAGGTTCCATGATGGTTTGTTGAGTCGGGATTAAACCGAGTTAGGTGCAGCAGCTTAACGGGGTGGGCCGGGGCCGCCAGATTTTTCTGAATCAGCCGCCGCCGTGGCTCACAACAAACGTGAACGGTTGCTTGACGCGCCGCGTCAATAGTCGTATCGCCAGTCAATGCTCCTCAAAGCTCGTCCTCTGAAAACTCTATGAACTCCTCCTCCCGCCGTGAATTCCTCACCGACGTCAGCCGCGCGACCGTTCTCGCCGCCGTCGGCTCCAGTCTCGCATCCGAACTCGGCCTCGCGCCCGCGTTCGCCGGTGAAGCCCCGGAAACGCTCACCTTCGGTTCGGTCGAACCGCTCGTGCGGCTGATGCAAGAAACGCCCGCGAACAAGCTGCTTCCCTTGCTCGCCGCGAAGCTCCAGTCCGGCACGGACCTGCGCCAGCTCACCGCCGCCGCCGCGCTCGCCAACGCGCGCACGTTCGGCGGCGAGGACTACGTGGGCTTCCACACGATGATGGCGCTCTCGCCCGCCTATCATATGTCGCGCGAGCTGTCCGGCGCGCAGCAGGCGCTGCCGGTGTTCAAGGTGCTTTACCGGAACACGAACCGCATCCAGGAGTTCGGCGGGCGCGCGAAGGAAGTCCTTCACCCCGTCAAGCCTGCCGAGTTGGGCGAATCGCAACTCGGAGGCGAAGCCATCCGCGACGCCGTGCGCAAGAAGGACACCGCCCGCGCGGAACAGACGCTCGCCGCGTTGGCGCAACGCTCGCCCGACGACGCCTTCAACAGCGTGCTGCTCGCCGTGCAGGACAACAGCGAAGTGCACCGCGTCGTGATGCCGTATCGCGCGTGGGACTTGCTCGATGTGGTGGGCCGTGAGCACGCGCACACCATGCTCCGCCAGTCCGTGCATTACTGCGTGAAGGCCGAGAGCGGACGCAATGCATCCTGGGACACAACGTGCGCGCTGCTGACGAAGCTGCTCGACCAGCACAAGCTGCTCGACCAGAAGCCCGGCACGCGCGCCGCCGAGGACAACTGGGTGGATCAACTGAGCCAGACGATTTTCAAGTCCACACCCGCGCAAGCCGCCGAGGCCGTCGCCGCCGCACTGGCCGAGGGTTTTTCGCCGACGGTGATCGGCGAAGCCATCTCACTCGCGGCGAACCAGCTCATCCTCCGCGACCAAGGCCGCACGCCAAAAATGGAGGTGCCAGGCAAACCCATTGGCAGCGTTCACGGCGACAGCATCGGCGTCCACGCGTGCGACAGCGCGAACGCGTGGCGCAACATGGCGCGCGTGACCAACGCGCGGAACACCTACGCCTGCCTCATCCTCGGCGCACATCAGGTTGCGAACGACCGGGTGGAGCGCGGCGGCGACTTCTTGAAATGGGATGCGCTGCCGATCAAGTGGCAACTCGACCGCACGAAATCTACTGATGCCACCGCGCTGTTGCGCGAGGCAGAGGAAGCGATTCGCGGCAATCTTCAGGCACAAGCCGCCGCCACCGTCCATCACTACGGCGAACTCGGCCACTCGCCGCGTCCCATGTTCGACCTCATGCTCCGCTACGCCGTGAGCGAGGACGGTGCGTTGCACGCGGAAAAGTATTACCGCACGACGAGCGATGAGTTTGCCTCGACGCGCGACGCCTTCCGCTGGCGTCAGCTCGTTGCGCTCGCGCGCGTCACTGCGAGCGAATATGGTCGCCCTGCGCCCGGCATGGCGGAAGCCCGGGAGCTGTTGAAGGCGGCGTAATTCACACGCGCCCTGCCACTCCGGTTACTTCCCCGGCTTCGCCTGGCCTTGCAACCACTCGGTCGCACGGTGGATGAGTGCGCTGGCGTTCGGGAGGCCGAGCTTGTGTTTGATGTTCTCCCGGTAAGTCTCGATGGTCTTGTGGCTCAACTTCAGCGCGTCCGCGATCTCCATGGTCTTCTTCCCCGCGCCAAGCAGACGGAAGACTTGCAGCTCGCGATCGGAGAGGCCGGAGACTTCAGAGCCGGCCGGCGCGGCGGCATCCGTGCCGCCCTCGACGAGCTTGCGCATCGCGAGCGCAGCGACTTTGCGGCTGACGAAGAGATCGCCGCCGAGAATTGTGCGAATGCCTTCCAGCACATCCTGTGTGGCGCGCTCCTTCATGATGTAGCCGCGCGCGCCCGCGCGCAGCGTGCGCTCGGCAAAGAGCGTTTCGTCCTGCTGCGAGAGAACCAGGATGGGGAGATTGGGGAACTGCGCCTTGAGCGACTTGATGAGCTCAAGGCCGTCGCTGTCGCCAAGGCAAAGGTCAGTGAGGAGAATGTCCGGATGATCCCGCTCCACGCCGCTGCGCACGGCGGCGACGGTTTCCGCCTCGCTGCAGACCATCATGTCCGCCTCCTTGTTGATGAGGTGCGCGAGGCCGACGCGGAGGAAAGGATGGTCGTCGGCGACGAGGACGCGGACCTTCGCCGGGGCAGACGGAGCAGATGGCGCGGGCTTGGGTGATTCAGACTTCGCGGCAGTTTTGGCTTTGGCGGCGGCTTTCATGGCTTGGTCAAATCGCTGGCGTTGGTGACGCGGTTGCGGCCGGTTTCCTTCGAGCGGTAAAGCGCTTCGTCGGCGAGCTTCACCAGCATGGAGGAAGTGACGGTGTCGGCGTTGAGCGTGGCGACGCCGAGGCTCGCGGTGACGGCGCGCAGCTCCCATTTCGCATTCTGGATGGCGAGTCGCGTGCGTTCCGCCAAGGCCAGCGCGGCCTGCTGGTGCGTGAACGGCAGCAGGACGGCGAACTCCTCGCCGCCGTAGCGCGCCACGAAGTCGGTGTTGCGCGTGCTCTCGGTCAGGTGCTTCGCAACGCGGCGGAGCACCTCGTCGCCGGCGGGATGGCCGTGCGCGTCGTTGAACGCCTTGAAGTGGTCCACATCCAGCAGCATGAGCGAGAGCGGGAGATGATAGCGGCTGGCGCGGTCGAACTCCTCCGTGAGCCGCTCCTTGAACGTGCGGTGGTTCTTGAGGCCCGTGAGTCCGTCGGTCGTCGCAAGTGCCTGCAACTGCTCGTTGGCGACACGAAGTTTCTCCTGCTGTTCGCGGAGCTGGTCGTTGCGGCGGTTCAACTCGGCCTGAGTGGCAATCAGCTCGCGGTTCTGCTGCACCGCGCATTCGTAGGTGGAGAGAATGAGGTTCACCAACTGCCGACGACCCGCGGTGACGACGTGTTGTTGGCCATCTAGCGCGACGGGGAGCGGCTCGGCGTCGGCGTCCGGCGGCGTGGGCGGACGCTCGAGCAATGTCTGCACGCGCGCGAGCAGGAGCGACGGTGCGTAGGGCTTGGTGAGGTAGTAGTCGGCCTTGGACTTCAAGCCTTGCAGGATGTTCGCCGGGCTGGAGAGCGTGGTGAGCAGGATGACGGGAATCGTGCGCGAGCGGAGGCTGTCCTTGATGACGAGGCACATCTCGTAGCCATCCATGCCGGGCATGTCGATGTCCGTGATGACGAGCCGGAACTCGCGCATGGCCAGCAGCCGCAACGCCTCCTGACCCGTGGTGGCGAGCGTCACCTGATAATCCGCGCGCTCCAGCACCTTCCGCAGCGTGAACGCCTCGGTGGCGATGTCCTCGACGATGAGGACGGGCGCGCCGTGGCCGCGGTGGATGATGGCGGTTTCGTCAGACATGGGGGGAAGGAACCACTAACCGGCACTGACTGGCACTAATGGAAAAAGCGTTGTGGCTGTGCGTTCCGGACGAAGGTTCGCGTTGGGTGCTTGCAGAATTGAATTGGTAGGGCGCGTCTGTCCTCAGCGCGCCGCTGGACCAATCGGACGCGCAACCGGCGCGGTGAGGACACCGCGCCCTACCAGCCAACAGCCTCCGCACGCGTGAAAGCATACTCGAGTCTGGGGCCAGCAAAGCGGACATTGAACGGCTCATTGCGGTATCAGACAGCCAATTCATGCTCAAGCAATCTGTCAATGGCTCTCGGGATGTCATTCACATGCGCCTCAACCCAGAGGGAACCTGAACTAGCCCACTCGCGCAAGTAGGCAACGATGGCCTCTCGCTGCGGGCGAGTGAACACCGAGAACCGCTCTTCGGTATGTTGGCGCAGTCCGGCATCCTCGTCTGGTGCCGATGGCAGGCACATATACATGATTGAAAACGGAATATCGTCGGCCTCCTGCCACGCTCCCAAACTCACCAGCATGAACGCTGGCAAGAAATACTGAAGCGCTTCCGGCGTAAAGAGCGGGAGAATTGATTGATACTGTTGAAGCTCGTTAACTGTGTGACCACGCCACGTTGCACCCCGAAAATGCTCTGCAACATCATCGCACTCGGGACAATTCTTGTGGTCAGTGATTCGGTCATCGCCTGGATACGGAACTGCGGCGAAAGCTGACTCGATTAACTCACTGACCGTCATGGCATTACTTGTTCCCCGCCCGGTAGAAGGCCAGCGTGTGTTCCAGGCCTTTCTGCCAGGTAACTTGCGGGACGTAGTTCAGGCTGGTGCGGGCAGCGGAGATGTCGGCGGCGGAGTGCTTGATGTCGCCGGTGCGCGGGGGCTGGTGGACGGACGCGAGGTTCTGGCCGGTGAGCTTGTTCAGCTCGGCGGCGAGCTGGAGGAGCGTGATGCTCTCGCCGCAGCCGACGTTGAAGACCTGCCCGGCGACCTTCTTTGCGTCGCCCTCGGCGGCGAGGAGGTTCGCGTTCACCACGTTCTCGACATAGACGTAGTCGCGGGTTTGCAGGCCGTCGCCGAAGATGAGCGGGGCCTTGCCCTCGAGCATGATGGTGCAGAACTTCGCGATGACGCCGGAGTAGGGCGAGTCGAAGGACTGGCGCGG
>CAYZJP010000178.1:0-8313 GCA_964478755.1 uncultured Klebsiella sp. | reverse complement strand
TCGCGCGGGTCCACGATGATGAGCTTCGCGCCGTGCCGCGCCGCCTGCTTGATGCGCGCGCCGGTGACGGGATGGCCCTCGGTCGGATTGACGCCGGCGACGAGGATGGTGCGCGCGAGCGCGATGTCGTCGAGCGCGTTGGTCGCCGCGCCGGTGCCGAGCGTCATCTTCATCGCGGCGGCGGTCGGCGAATGGCAGACACGCGCGCAGCAATCAATGTTGTTGCTGCCGACGACAACGCGCGCGAATTTCTGCGCGACGTAATTCTCCTCGTTCGTCCCGCGCGCGGAACTGAGAATGCCAATGCTGTCCGGCCCGTGCTTCGCCATCGCTTCGCGCAGTTGGTCCGCGATGAACTGGTTCACTTCGCTCCAACTGACCTTCTGCCATTTGCCATCACGACGAATCATCGGCGAAGTCGGGCGGTCTTTCGCTGTCACGTAGTCGAACGCGTAGCGGCCTTTCACGCAGGTGTGGCCGTGATTGCTCGGGCCTTCCATCGAGGCGCGGATGGTGGTGATCTGGCCATTGCGCGTGCCGACATTCACTTCGCAACCGGTGCCGCAATAAGAGCAGATGGTCTTCGTCCAGTCGGTCGGCACACCGCGTTTCAGGATGCTGACGTCTTCGAGCGCGCCCGAGGGGCACGTGTCCACGCACGCGCCGCAACTCACGCAGCCGCCGTCCTGCAACGTCACGCCGCGCACCGGGCCGATGCGCGTCTGGTCGCCGCGGTTCCAGGCCTTCCACACGAACTGCCCCTGCACCTCCTCGCAGATGCGCACGCAGCGGTAGCACGTCACGCACTGCGTCATGTCCACGTTGATGTAGGGATGCGTGGTGTCGCGCATGAACGGCACCTCAGGCTGCGGTGCGTTGCGCGAGCCGCGCGCCTTCACGTCGTATTCGCGGAGGTAACGGTGAAATTGTTTGTCGGGAAACTGCGAGACGGCCTCGGCGGGATAATCTTTCGCGAGCAAACCGAGCAGCGTCTTGCGCACGCCGTTCACTTCCGGCGAGTGCGTGAGAATTTCCATCCCGGCGCGGAGCGGCGTGTTGCACGCGGTGACGAGGCCGTTCACGCCTTTGACTTCGACAGTGCAGAGGCGGCACGAGCCGTAAGGCTGGATGCGGTCGTCGTGGCAGAGCGTCGGCACCTCGACGGCGAGCTGGCGGAGCGCCTGGTTGATGGTCAGCCCCTCGGCGAATTCGTGCGACTGGCCGTTGATGGTTACTTGAAGCATGGCGTCCTAGCGTGCGTGATAAGGTGGGGCGAGACTCCGTCGAGCCAAGTTCAAGCCTGTTGCCAGTGGCTCGGCGGAGCCTCGCCCTACCAAGTTCAGATTTACGGGTTTGAAATCCGAAGTAGAGATTGTGCACTGCTGATGGGACTGGGGAGCGCACGCGTCCCGCGTGCCGTTTTCGGCGTCGCGCCGAAAACCTCGTCGTCCAAGAAGATTCCGGATCGAAATCAAGTCAGAGGCACGATGGTTGGGGCGCGACGCCCCAACAAGCACGCGGGACGCGTGCGCTCCCCTTTCCACTTCGGGATTCGGGATGCAAGCACTTCTCATTACTTGAAGCATGGCTCGACCTCCGAAGGATAGTAGCGCAGGATGGATTCGGCAAAGCGCGCGAGGCCGGTGCCGTGGCCGCAGAGGCTCGCGAGCTTGAGCGCGACGACCAGCTCGCGGCACTCCTGCAAGTCGGCCTTCGTCGCGTCGCCCGCGCAGGCGTTGGCGAAAATCTCCTCCACGCGCCCGCTGCCGCTGCGGCACGGCGTGCATTTGCCGCAGGACTCGTAAGCGCCAAATGAAAAGACGTGCTCCATCAAGTCCGGAATGGACGTGTGCTCATCGAACGCGACCACGCCACCGTGCCCAACGCCCGCGCCGATGGCCGCGAGTTCCTCGAAGCCAAGCGGCGTGTCAATCAAGTGCGGCGGGATGATGCCGATGATCGGTCCGCCGATGAGCACACCCTTGAGCTTCGCGCCGTCGCGCAGGCCGCCGCCGATGTTCTCGATGATGTGCCGCACCGTGACGCCGAACTCGACCTCGTAAAGCCCAGGGCGGTTGAAGAGCGAGTTGAGCGAGAGCGCCTTCGTGCCGCGGCTCTTCGAGAAGCCGAGCTTCGCGTAAGTGTCGCCGCCGTGCGTGACGATCCACGGCACGTTCACGAGCGTCTCGATATTGTTGACAAGCGTGGGCCGGTCGAACAACCCGCGCTCGGTCGGATACGGCGGGCGCGCCATGACTTCGGGGCGCTTGCCCTCGATGGAGCGCAGCAGCGAAGTCTCCTCGCCGCAAACGTAGCTGCCGTGGCCGGTGTAGACTTCCAGCTCGAACGTGAAATTTTTCCCGCCCACTCGCGCGCCGAGCAAACCCGCCGTGCGGGCCTCGGCGATGGCGTCGAGCAAAATTTTGTTCGCGAGCGGATATTCGAGACGGCAGTAGATGTAGCCCTTGCTCGCGCCAACCGCGAAGCCCGCGAGGATCATGCCCTCGATGAGCGCGTGCGGGTCGTCCTCCATCAAGTAGCGGTCAATGTAAGCGCCCGCGTCGCCTTCGTCGGCATTCGCGACGACGTATCTTTGTCCCGGCGGCTGCGACGCAACTGAACGCCACTTGCGCCCGGCGGGAAAGCCCGCGCCGCCGCGCCCGCGCAAGCCCGAAGCCTCGACCGCCGCGAGCACCTGCTCCGGCGTTCCTTCGAGTGCCTTCCGCAACGCCGCGTAGCCGCCGAGTTTTTGATACGCCGCGAGCGTCCGCGCGCCGCCCGCCGCGATGCGACCGAACACGATGCCGTGCGGCGCGAACACCTTCACCGGCGGACGCGGATTCGTCTGCCCCTTCGCCGGTGCCGCGAAACATTCCCCGAGGCAATACACGCGCGGGCTTTGCG
The DNA here is from genome assembly GCA_964478755.1 of uncultured Klebsiella sp. Taxonomy (GTDB): domain Bacteria; phylum Verrucomicrobiota; class Verrucomicrobiia; order Limisphaerales; family SXTU01; genus SXTU01. The sequence goes on along the minus strand of CAYZJP010000178.1, from coordinate 5,409 downwards.
CGTTCGCCTGCGCCCACAAACCGGGATTCAGATGACACGCCGCGAAACACGCCGTGCCCTGGCACGCCTTGCCCTCGTGCTCGCCGTGCGGCAGGTGGTAGAACGACTCGACGTCGGCTGCGAGCGCGTGTGACTGGCCGGCTGGACCTGCAGAGGTGGTAGTTCGGCTCATCGTGGCGTGAATTGAAAAGGGGACGAAGTGTTGTCCTCGTCCCCAGTGAGATCAGAGAATTATTTCTTCAGCCTCTTGACGCCGCGGCCCGGGAAGGTGAGTTCAGCAATGCCAGACTTGTCGAGTTCGCCGAGGCCGATCTTGGTCAGCTTTGCGTATTGCCGCCACGTCGCGTCGGCGAGCGGGAGGTTGAGCTTCTGCTCCTTCGCGAGGCGCAGGGCGATGCCGCTGTCCTTGGCGGCGTGCGCCGCGCTGAAGAAACACGAATGGTCGCGGTTCATCATGTCCTCGCCGTCGGTGGCGAGCACGCGGGAGTTCGCGCCCGTCTGGCTGAAGACTTCCATCACAGTCTTGAGGTCGAGGCCGAGCGAGTTGGCGAGACCGAGCCCCTCGGCGAGGCCGGCGGTGTTGATGTTCATCACCATGTTGACCAGCGCCTTGAGCTGCGCGGCCTTGCCGGCGGTGCCGATGTAGCGGAGCAGCTTGCCCTCGTCGGAAAGCTTCACGAGCAACTCCTTCACTTGATTGAAGGTCGCCTCTTCGCCGCCGCACATGAGGTAGAGCGTGCCGGCGCGCGCCTGATTGATGCTGGAAGCCATGCAGGCTTCGAGCGTTGCGGCCTTGGCCCGCCTGGCGAGTTTGGCGACTTCGACATGGACCTTCGGCGAAATGGTGGCGCAGTTGATGAAGACCTTGCCAGCGGCGGCGCCTTTGCCCTTGAGCAGGTTGTCGCGCTTGTTGGTGTAGATGTTCCGCATCGCCTGATCGTCGGTGACAACGGTGATGATGACATCCGCGAGCGCGGTCACCCGTGCGAGCGTGGAGCACGCCTCACAGCCAAGCTCTTGCGCGAGCGTCTGCGCGGACGCGGCGCGCATGTCATAGACGGCGGTGACGGGATAACCGACCTCCTTGAGCCGGCGCGCCATGTTTGCGCCCATCCGACCGACTCCGACGAATCCGATTTTCTCTGGCATAACAGGATTTGGTTTTAGTTCTGCGCCGTGGGCGCGTTGGAAATTCTGCTGACGAAGCGAAACTCTAGCCCAAGGGACTTCCGCTCCAAGCCCAAAGTTGGCCCGCAGGATGGATGCCGTGCGAGCGCCGTTTTCGAGTGAAACGAGTCTCGGCTGCGCCCGTCGAACTGCCCGATTCACAATGAAACCAACGCTCCTCCTCTCCGCGCTTGCCGTTACCGCCACGCTCGTCCTCGCCGCCACCGCCGCCGAGCGCCCGCCGGTGTCCTTCCCTCGCGCCACCTCCGGCGATTCCGCTGTTGAGCCAGATTGGTCCCAGCGCCTCAGCATCACCATCGGTCCCGCCAATGCGGACATCGTCGGCTCGACAGACAAGGCCATTCAAGCCGCCGTGGACTACATGGCGCGCCTTGGTGGTGGCACGGTGAAGGTCCAGCCCGGCACCTACCGGCTGCGCAATGCCATCTATCTCCAGTCGAAGGTCCGCCTACTCGGCGTCGGTGCGGACACAGTGCTGGTGAAGGAGCCTTCCACCACGACCAAGCTCGGCGAGGACAGCGACTGGTATGACCAGGAAATCACGCTGGCGGACCCGGCGGGCTTCGCCGTCGGCGACGGCATCTGCCTGCGCGCCCGCGCGGCGGGCAAGTCCTCGGACGACATCGCCAAGCGCACGCTCATCGCGCGCACGGGCGGCCGCTTCAAGCTCGACCGCCCGCTGCGCGAGAACTTCTGGCGGCTCGGCAACGCGACCGTCTCCACGCTCTTCCCGCTCGTCACTGGCGAGTTCATCTCGGACATCGCCATCGAGAACCTCGTGCTCGACGGCAACCGCGCCAACAATGCGAACCTCGACGGCAACTACGCCGGCTGCATCTGGCTGCAGGATTGCAGCCGCGTGGTCATCCGCGGCGTGACGGCGCGCAATTACAACGGCGACGGCATCAGTTGGCAGATCTGCCACGACGTGCTCGTCGAGAACTGCACGAGCGAGGGCAACGCGCAGCTTGGCCTGCATCCCGGCTCCGGTTCGCAGCGCCCGGTCATCCGCAACAACCGCATCGTCGGGAACGACATCGGAATCTTTTTTTGCTGGGGCGTGAAGTATGGCCTTGCCGATCAGAACTTCATTGAGAACAACCGCGTTGGCGTCTCCATCGGCCACCGCGACACGGACAATCTGGTGAGCCGGAATGAAATCCTCCGCAGCCGCGAGGTTGGCGTGCTGTTCCGGCCCGAGCGCGGCAAGGACTTCGCGGGCCATCGCAATCGCATCGAGCAGAATCGAATCGTTGACACCGGCGGCACGAACGCCGTGGCCGTGGACGTGCAGGGCGGCACCGAGGCGATCCTGCTGCGCGGAAATGAGATTCAGGAGACGCGCGGCGCGGCCCAACGCGTGGCCGTCCGGCTTGGGGCCGAGACGCGCGACATCAAGCTGGACGGCAACCGCGTCTCCGGCTTCGCCACCGAGGTCCGGCAGTTGAAGTAGCGCCCGCCCCCGACGAATCAGGAAACAAAGCGCGGCTCCAGCACGGGTTGCGGCAGGTGCCGGCGCAGCAGCTCGATGAACTTCGCAATGCCGCGCTTTTCGTCCGCGCCGAGATGGTAGTGGATGTGCCAGCCGAGGTAGTCGCGGCGGAAGTCCAGGTCGAACTCCGTCCGCGAGCTGATGAGATGGTCGAGCGTGTCCATGCCGAAGGCCTTCGCCTCGCGCAGCAGGCGGCGGAGCCGCTCATTGTCCGATTGGCGGCGCAAGGCCCACACGGCATACACGAACGGCAGTTGCGTCAGCTCGAACCACGCCGCGCCGAGATCCCAAATCTCATGCGCGTGCGGCGCGCGGCGGAACTCAATGGCGGGATTGCCGATGAGCAGGACGGCATCATGCTGGCCGGCCTCGGCGTAGCTCGGCAGCGGCTTGAACTCCGGCTTCAGCCCGCGCTCGGCGAGCAGGACGCGCAGCAGGTTCACGCTCGTGAGCGAAGCCGTGTCGCAGAAGACTTCTTTGATTTCTTCCAGCGGCACGCGATGCGCGAGGAAGACGCTGAAGACTTCCCCCAGCGACGCGACCGCGATGCCATCGAGCACATCGTAGCCGTCATGGAAAAGCACTTCCGTGATGCTGACGAGCGCGGCATCAAGGTCGCCGCGCCGAAGCTTCTCGGCCAGTTGCGACGGCGGGACGAACTCAATCTGGCTTTCCAGCCCGCGCGTGAGCGGCACGGCGTTCAGATACGGCACCGAGCCGACGCGGAAAGGCGCGAGGGAGTTTTCCAGATCGCTCTCGCGTTGAATGTGCATGCGCCGCTCCTCGCGGTCGAAACGGTGCGCGGCGTCATCAGCGGTCTCGACCGGCGCGAGGCGGAGTTCGGGAAGTTTGTCTTGCGGATTCATCCGGTTGCGGTTCTGCGCTCACGCCCTCGGCGGGTCGCGGCGCGGGAAGAGCGCGGCAGGTTCGCCGATGGTGTGGCCGGGCGGCAAGCCGCCCCAGTTCGCGAGGGCGAGCTTGCCGGGCGCACCAGACAGATTGAGCTGCGAATATATCTTCGCCGCTGTGCCGGGGATGAAGGGGTGCAGCAGCACCGCCAACACGCGGCAGGTTTCGACGAGGTTGTAGAGGACTTCGTCGAGGCGCGCGGACTGCGCAGGGTCTTTCGCCAGCTTGAAGGGCGCGGTCTGGTCCACGTATTGGTTCGCACGCGTGACGAGCGCCCAGATGCTGTGCAAAGCTTTCTGCAACTCGCTCGAACGCAAGTGCGCGACGGTTTCGGCGGCAGCCTTTGCGGCGTCAGGCGCAAGCTCGTCGTGTCGCGCGGGCACGATGCCGTTGCGATACCGCTTGAGCATCGAGAGCGAGCGGTTCACGAGGTTGCCGAGGCCATTGGCTAGCTCGGCCTGATAGCGCGCGGCGAACCCGGCGTCGGTCCAGTTGCCGTCGGGGCCGATGTCCAGCTCACGCACGACGTAGTAGCGGAAGGCGTCGAGTCCCCAGTCATCAATGACCGCGACCGGGTCCACCACATTGCCCGTGCTCTTGCTCATCTTCGAGCCGTCCTTTTGCCACCAGCCGTGGACGAGCAATTGCTTCGGCAGCGGCAGGCCCATCGCCTTGAGCATGATGGGCCAATAGACCGCGTGGAACTTCACGATGTCCTTACCGATGACGTGCGCGTCGGCGGGCCAGAGGGAAGGTTGAGGGTTGAGAGTTGAGGGTTGAGAGTTCGTCGCAGCGCACACTGTCGCATCGCCGAGGGCGGCAGGGATGGAGATGTAATTCACCAGCGCGTCGAACCAAACGTAGGTCACGTAGGCGGGGTCGAACGGAATCGGGATGCCCCACGTCAGGCGCGCGGCGGGGCGGCTGATGCAGAGGTCTTCGAGCGTGTGGTTCTTGAGGAAGCCGAGGATTTCGTTGCGTCGCGACGCGGGCTGGATGAACGCCGGGTTCGCCTCGATGTGCTCGATGAGCCACTGCTGGTGCGCGCCGAGTTTGAAATACCAGTTCGCCTCCGAAAGCGGCACGACCTCGCCATAGCTCGCGGGGAAAGTGCCGTCGGGCAGGCGCTCCTTCTCCGTGACGAACGTCTCCTCCTTCGTGGAATAAAACCCATCGCGGCTCGCCTGATAAAAATGTCCCTCGGCATGGAGCTTCGTGAGAATCGCCCGCACGACCTCCTTGTGCCGCGCCGACGTGGTGCGGACGAAGTCATCATTCGTCAGCCCGAGCTTCGCCGCGAACGACCGCCACACGACGGCCAGATCGTCGCAATAAGCCTGTGCGGACTTGCCGTCCGCCTGCGCGGCCTGCTGCACCTTCTGCCCGTGTTCGTCCAAGCCGGTGAGGAAGAAGACCTCCTCGCCCAACGCGCGCCGGCTGCGCGCGATGACATCGGCGACGACCATCTCGTAAGCGTGACCGAGGTGCGGCTCGCCGTTGACATAGAAAATCGCCGTCGTGATGTAGAAACGCTTGCTCATCTGCGGCGCGGAGTGTGCGGGAGGGAAGGACGGAAGGCAACGACGGGGCACGGCGCCCGTCGTCACCTGTTCGTCACAGAGTCGTCACCGGCTTGTCGTTGTCTCGTTGCTGGCGGCGTGTTACCCAAGCCCCGACGATGGCCAAAATCTTAGTCGTGGACGACGAGCCGGATGCGGTTGAACTCGTGGAGTTCAATCTGAAGAACGCCGGCTTCGAGGTCGTGACAGCGGCGGACGGCGCGGCCGCCTTGAAGAAAGCTCGCGCATCGCTGCCCGATC
>CAYZJP010000177.1:0-8352 GCA_964478755.1 uncultured Klebsiella sp. | reverse complement strand
ATTGTAGCATGGTTGGGGCTGGAAGGTGCAAGGCCACGGTTCAAATCAGTTCGTCAGTCTGTTTTCCCCGCTGGGTTTTCGGCTTCTTCACCTTCGCGGCCTTGGCTTCTTCTTCGGCGCGTTCCAAGTTCAGCGTGAGCAACCGCTCCAAGATTTGTTCGTCGCTCAAATCGGCAGGCCAGCCATAAGCGGCGGCAACGGCGGCGTCGAGTTTCCGGTGCGCGAGGTCGAGCCATGCCGGGCGTTCGTTGTAGAGGTTGGTGAGCGTGTGCTTTTTGAGCTTCGCGGCGCAGTCGGCATCCTTGGGTTCAAGGCGCGGGTAGCGCACCGTGCCCACGCCCGTCTTGGCGTTCACAGTGGCCGGGTCAATGTAGCGCGCCCACGGGCCGCCGACGCTGCCGGGGAAGGTGAGCGTGCGCGCCTCCGTCCAATCGGGCGGATTGAGCCAAGCTTCGCGGAGGGAGTTCAATTCCTTCGCGGCGGCGGCAATCGTGGATTCTTGTGGGGGCGTCGGGTGCGGAAAGGGGAAGGTTTCAAAGCAGGTTGTCGGCGTGTAACGAGGACGATCTTCAAGCTGGGTTCCTTGCTTCAATGCCCAAATGCGGTGAATGGCCGAGTGCATGACGCCAAAGAAGCCGTCCTTCTCATTCGCAAAGACGTAAATTCCATCGTCAGGCAAGATTGCTGGATTGAGCCAACTGAAAATTAGATGCTTTGCGTGTCTAACGACCGCGAGACAGCGCGAGAGGCTTGAAACAGCGGCGCGCATATCTGCGCCGGGGCGCTTGTGAAGCCAAAAGTTGTTTCGCGTGCGAGGCTCGTTATTTTTGTCGCGTTCAGGTTTAACCTTTTCAACGACCCATTCAAACGGCTTCACATAGGCGCTCATCACGCTCAACGGCAGACTCGCACCGGCGTCAACAATCCACCACGAGCGACGGGCTTTTATAAGCGCATCGCCATTGACCCAAACACGTAGCACATCCGAGCTTGGTTTGCCGTGTGGGTTTGGAACATCAAGCCAGCCGCGTGCAAGCTCATCCGTAACTTCAAACTCGCCTGCTTTCTTGGAGCCGATAAAACAAACGCCAAGGTTTGCCGAAAGCACTTTCGCCTCCGTTATATCCGCGTGAGAAGTCAGATTCGCGTTAATCTCCGACACTGTTGCCGTATCCAAAACACGTTCCGCAATGGTTCCATCATCGAAGCCCACCATGCTGACGTTAACCGCCGCACCTGCGAGAATCCACGGTCGGTCACTTTCAGCAAAAAAGATGTCGCCCGACTCTTTGATGCGTTTTAGCACTTCGCGATTTGCACCGCCGCGTATGCCTTGCGTGGCGAGCAGCCCGGCACGCTTACACTTGCCATGCGCAATTAGTTCGCGAGCCTTTTCAAACCAGTAGCAACACAAGTCCGCAAAGCCCGGCACGCGTCCTTCATAGGTTTTCCAAAGCTCTTGCTGATAATGACGCCCGAGTTCTTCCCAAAGGCGACTACCGCCAAGGAAGGGCGGATTCCCCATAATCACATCGCACTTGGGCCAGTCGCGCTCGGTGTAAAACTTGAGCGCGTCGTCCGTAACGTGCTCTCCCGCCTGAGCCTCTTTGAGCGTCTTGGCCTTGTTGCGAAAGTGCGGCACGAGCAAGGCGTCTTCGTTTTGGAAGCCGTCGAGATTCTGCAAGACGGGCGAGCGGTCGTTGTCGAAACCGTTGTCGCGCCGCCATTGGAGGTAGCCGACTTGCACGGATACTTGGGCCAATTCAAAGGCGTAGGGATTGATTTCGATGGCCTTCAACTGTTGCACGCTCACCTGTGGCTTGAGACTGAAGCCAAGCTGGGTGGCAAACGTGACGACCTCCTTTTCGAGGTCGAGCAACCGGCGGAGCGAGACGTAAAGGAAGTTGCCGCTGCCGCACGCGGGGTCGAGCACCGTCATGGTCGAGAGCTTCTTCTGAAACGCGGCGAGCCGGTCGCGGTCAGCCTGCTTGCCCTTGCCCTTTTTGAACGCGGCGGCGAGTTCGCCTTTGAGCGCGGCCCATTCGCGACGCAGCGGGGCCATGAGCACGGGTTCGACCAGCGCGAGAATGTCCGTCTCGCTGGTGTAGTGCGCGCCCAAATACGAACGCTGTTCCGGCTCCAAGGCACGTTCAAACAGCGTTCCCAAGATGCTCGGTTCGATGAACTGCCAGTCGGCGTCAGCGGCCTTGCCCAAGATGCACAGCTCGTCTTCGTTCAGTTCAAAAACTGTGGCTTCCTCGAAAAGATGGCCGTTGAAGTGCCGAATCTTGTGCTGACCGAAACTGCCGCCCTTCGCCATGACGCGGAAGAGTTCTTCCAACGTCTGCGCGAAGTGCGCGGGGTCGGCGAGGGCGGACTTGAGAATTTCGGTGAAGAGCTTATCGGGGAGCAACCGCGTGTCTTCGGCGAACAGACAGAAGACGATGCGGTTCAGGAACCGGGCGATGCGGAGATTCTTGCGCTGCGCGAAGTTCGCCTCCGCACGGGTCTTCGCGTCGGTCAACTCGACGCTCTCCCGCTTCTGTAGCGACTTGGCAACCTCGGCAAATTGCACGGCCAGCGTCTCCGTTACCTGTGCCGTGGTGCGCTGGGGTTTGAGAAAGTCGGGCTGTTCAAACAGCGCCTTCAGGACGCGGAGATTGTCGGGCCGGTCAAGCTGGTCGTTCGTGAACTCGTGAACTTCCTGAACCGTGCCGTTGAAGTTCGTCTTGATGATGAAGCGGTCGAAATCGCACACGACCAGCAACGGCGGATTGAGCAGGGACTCGCGGTAGCGGAGAAGCTGCTTGTAGGCTTCGTCGAGGTTCTTTTTCTTGCCCTTGTATTCCCAAGCGAAGCAGCCTTTTTTCCACACGTCCGCGAAGCCACGCTCGCTCGGTTCCTGCGGCTCGCCACTGTCCGCGAGGTCGAACAGTTCCGCGTCCTTCACGACGCGCTTTTGGAAGCAGAAGAAATCCTCGCCGGTTGGGTCGGCGGCCAGCGGGGTTGGCAACCGCAGCGTCCGGCAGAGGTCGTTGAAGTGTTCAACGTAGGCGGACGTTTCCTTGGCCGTCACTTTCGCCCACTTGGTTTTGAACTCTGCCGGGGTCATCCTGCGCGAGTTGCAGTCCCGGCCAGATTCCCGACCGCCAGCGTCAGCGACGCCAGCGAGCCGCCGGACGCGAAGCGCGGCGTGCCGGAGGGGAAGTAAAGGAGAGCGGGGAAATTGCCCAAGTCGGTGTTGCGGTGGAGCGCAACTGACTACGGGCAATAAAGAGGGCGCGAACTTAACTCGCCCTCACGAGAGGCCGTAGGAGGCCCGAAGAGAAGACGTGAAAAGCCGCGCCCCATTGGGCGCGTGCTTTCCGGGGTCTCTCTTCTCGAAATTTCCTACGTTTCTCGTGAGACCGTAGCCGGAGCTACGCTAAATTGTGGTTGCTGTTGCTGTTGCTATTGCATCGTTTGGTTCCTGCTGACGGGGGAAACTTGTAGTCCGAACGGCAGCGACGGACAAGGCAGACCTTCCACCGGCTGCCGAAATTGCGCTTCGCGGCTTTGGACGAACACAGGGCGTGAGCGAGCGGCGATTGCCGCCTGAGCATCCTTTTAACTCTGCCGCTGACAATTAAACGAAAGGGCGTCATTGTTTAATTGCAGTGCGGACAATTAAACTCCGTTTAACAGCGTGCGACGCGGACTGACAGGCCACTACGTTCCCCTCCCGATGGCAGGGGAGGCTTGCCGCGCCTTCGTGCCGAAGCCGCTGCCGCCAGAACCGCCGCTGGCACTCGACGCAGACCTGCTTAACTTGCTCGCCCGCGCCAATCTCGCGCTGGGCCGCTTGGACGGGCTGACCGCCGTGCTCCCCGACCCCGCCGTTTTCCTCTACTCCTACATCCGCAAGGAAGCCGTGTTGTCGTCACAAATCGAAGGCACGCAATCCAGCCTCTCCGACTTGCTGTTGTTCGAGAACGAGGCCGCGCCGGGCGTGCCGTTGGACGACGTGCAAGAGGTGTCCAATTACGTCGCCGCGATGCAACACGGTTTGAAGCGCGTGCGCGGGGGCTTCCCGGTGTCGCTGCGGCTGCTGAAGGAAATTCACGCGGCCTTGCTCACGAAGGGGCGCGGCAGCGAGAAAGAGCCGGGGGAATTCCGCCGCTCGCAAAACTGGATTGGCGGCACGCGTCCCGGCAATGCGGCCTACGTCCCACCGCCCGCCGACCATGTCGCGGAGTGCTGGGGTGCGCTGGAAAAATTTCTGCATGATGACACGGTGAAGCTGCCGTTGCTCGTGAAGGCCGCACTGGCGCACGTCCAATTCGAGACGATTCACCCGTTTCTCGACGGCAACGGGCGCGTTGGCCGCCTGCTGATTACGTTCCTGCTTTGCACGGAGGGCGCGTTGCACGAGCCGACGCTTTACCTGAGTCTCTACCTGAAGCAGAACCGCGCCCGCTACTACGAATTGCTCCAAGCCGTGCGGATGGAGGGCGATTGGGAAGCGTGGCTGCACTTCTTCCTTGAAGGCGTTGAGCAGACCGCGAACCAAGCCGCCTCGACCGCCCGGCGGCTGATGGCACTGGCCGCGAAGGACGCGGAGCGCATTCAGGCGATTGGCCGGGCGGCGAATACGGCGCTCCGCGTGCATCAATTGCTGCAAGGGCAGCCCATCGTCTCCATTCCAGTCGCGGCGGCGCGGCTGAAGCTGTCCTTCCCCGCCGTGAATACCGCCTTGGGGCATCTGGCGACGCTGGGCATCGTGCGCGAACTCACCGGCAAGTCTCGCGGACGCCTGTTCGCCTACGATGCCGCGCTGAAGCTGCTGAACGAGGGCATGGAGCCGTTGAAGTAGCTCCCGCGAGCCGAGCCTGCGGAGCCGTCATGCGGCGCTTCGTCGAGTTGTTGCGACAGTGTTGCGACAGAATTTGTGCGCTTTCGTGCACGACCCTGCCAATTCGGCCTTCCCGTCGAAATTCAGCGAACACGCATCGTCGCCAATGTTTATACGGGCGTCGTGCAAGTTTGTGCAAAAATGGCCTGTTGCTCCGATGGCTTCGACCCCCTCCGTCGGCACTAAACCCCGGCTTGCCTGCCGGCGGCACTGGGCTACAATGGCGTCATGCGTTTCCTGCTCGTCTTCGGTGCGTTGTGCTTCGCGGTGCTGGCGGTGTCCGCCCAGCAGCCGCAGGTCCGGCCCGCCACGTCACTGGTGCAGCTCCAAATGACGCTCAAACAGAAGCGCTTTCTGCCTGGTGAAGCCATCGAGATCGAGATCGCCTTGCTCAACAACTCGGGTGCTCCGTTGACTTTCCGCCCGGAGGACGGCTGGCTGGAATTCACCGTCGTGAATCTGGTCAAGCCGACGGGAGAGGGCACGGCGGTGCCCCAGCTCAAGCCGGTCTTCATCAACGAAACCTTCACCGTGAAACACACGGATGCGGCCAAGGCCAAGCTCAATCTTGCCCCTGGCTTTGACCTGACGCGGCCGGGCCAATACAAAGTGAGCGCCTCGATGACTTACCCTGGCGCGCGCGCGCCGGTCTTCGCCGAACCGGTGACGTTGAACGTCGTGTCGGGCTTCAAGCTCATGCCCGATCTGGAGTTTGGCCTGCCCAGCAATGACCCGGGCACGCCGCCGGAAGCCCGCAAATACTCCCTGCAACGGCTCACGTTGATCGATCCCACCGAAATGCGTCTCTACGTGACTGTGACCGATGTCAGCGAAGCGACGGTGTTCCGGCAGGTGCCGCTGGGACGAATATCGGGGACTGACAAGCCGCCGACGCAACTGGATCGCTTGAGCAACCTGCATGTTCTGCACCAGACGGATGCGCGGCTTTTCACTCATACGGTGGTCAGCCCGCGCGGCGACGTGGTGGTGCGGGAAACCTTTGATTCGCTCGGAGCACATCTGACCCTGAAGAATGACGAAGGTGTGGTGACAGTCAGCAACGGCCTTCGTCGCCCCCGGTTGGATGACATCCTGCCGAACCAGATTGAATCCCCTCCCTCAAAAACATTGGCAACTCCCTGAGCGCGCAATGACGCCGCTTCGGCGTCCGGGTTGAATGTGAGCGCGCTTCAAGGTTTGGGACGTGGTGGCTCCGGCGCATTCGCCATTCCAGTGTGACCGGAGTGAACTCGTGGCTGCTGTCACGCGCAGTTTGTGCAAACGATTCTCGACGGTTCGTTCCCACCGTTCCACACTCTGCCGCATGAGTTCACCCGTGGCGACGTTCTCATTCCCCACGACCACCATCTTCGGCCCCGGCACCCTCGGCGAACTGTCCACCCGCATGGCACGCCTCGGCATCAAACGTCCCCTCGTGGTCACGGACGCGGGTCTGCTGGAGACGGATGCTTTTCGCGCGCTCAGTCGCGTGCTCAAGGAGGAGAACCGCAACCGCCGCTGGTTCCTCTATTCCGGCGTGCATCCCAACCCGGTCGAGGCCGACGTGCGCGAGCCGGCGGCACTCTTTCAGGAGAAGCACTGCGACGGCGTCATCGCCATCGGCGGCGGCAGTGCGCTGGACGCGGGCAAGGCCACACGCCTGCTCGTGAAGCGCCCCGGCTTTGACCTCGCGAAGTTCTACGACGAACCGGACTGGTCCGGCCTCGCGCCGTGCATCGCGATTCCCACGACCGCCGGCACCGGCAGCGAAGTGGGCCGCAGTTCCGTCATCACGCTCGACGCCACGAAGCGCAAGGCCGTGCTCTTCCATCCCGAACTGCTCGCCAAGCTCGTCATCCTCGACCCCGACCTCACCGTCGGCCTGCCGCCGAAGCTCACCGCCGCCACCGGCGCGGACGCGCTCACACACTGCATCGAGAGCTTCACCTGCCTCGCGTTCCACCCGATGTGCGACGGCATCGCGCTCGAAGGCATCCGGCTCATCGTGGACGCCCTGCCCCGCGCCGTGCGCGACGGCAAGGACCTCGACGCACGCGGCAAGATGCTCGTCGCCGCCGCGATGGGCGCGGTCGCGTTTCAGAAAGACCTCGGCGTCGTTCACTCGCTCGCGCATCCGCTCTCGAACATCTGCGGCCTGCACCACGGCCTCGCGAATGCGCTCTGCCTCGTCGCTGGAATGAAATTTTGCGCCACGCGCAAGCCCGGCCTCTACCGCCGCGTCGGCATTGCTTGCGGCCTGGAAGTGATGAAGTGCCCTGACCTCGAAGCCAACGAACGCACCATCACCTTCATCGGCGAATTCCTCGCGAGCATCGGCCTCAACACCAAGCTCCGCGACCACGGCGTGAAGCCCGAACACCTCGACGCTCTCGTTGCGCAAGCCGTGGACGACCCGTGCCACAAGACCAACGCAGTTCCAGTCGCTGCCGCCGACTTCCGAGAACTTTATCTGGCCACGCTCTAAGAGCCTGTCTGAAAAAGCATGAAAGCTGAGGGATTAGGCCAAACGACGGAGCATAATCCGTATCAGGGCCACGTAAATCCAAGCCGTGGCGCTGGCCGCGCTGCGTTCGTAGTCGCGCACCAGCCGCCGGTGCTGGGTGAGCCAGGCCAACGTGCGTTCCACCACCCAGCGCTTGGGCCGCACCCGGAAGCCCGTCAGGTCGGCGGCGCGCTTGATGACCTCCACCGCCAACTTGGGCCGGTGCTGACGCACCCAGTGGGCGAAGTCCGTGCCGCTGTAACCCCCGTCCACCCACAGCTTGCGCCGCCACGGAAAATACGGCAGCAGCGGCTCCAACAGCGCTTGTGCCCCGGCCCGCTCGGGCGTGTTGGCCGGGGCCACCGCTGCGCCCAACCCCAACCCCAAAGTGTCCACCAGCAGGAAGCGCTTGCGGCCCTTGGTCTTGTTGCCCGCATCGTAACCCACCTGACCACCCTGCGGGTCGGAGCGGACGGTTTGGCTGTCCAGCACCGCGGCCGTGGGGCGGGAGCGTTTGCCCACCGCCGCCCGCACCCAGGCGCGCAGGCGGTCGTTGAGCGCGCTCAGAATGCCTGCACGGCTCCAGTGGCGGAAATGGTGATAGACCGTCTGCCCCGGCGGGAACTGGGGCGGCAGGAGCCGCCACTGGCAGCCCGCCTGGACGACGTAGAGGATGGCCTCCACGACCTGCCGCAGCGGCGTGCGGGGGCGGCCCCGGCGTTTGGCGCGGGGCAGGAGCGGTGCCAGATAGCGCCCTTGAGCTTCGGTGAGGTCGGTGAGCGAGCGGACACAACGGGGGGTCATCGCCCGACACCGCTGCCGCGAAAATCAGCATCGCACCTGCCAGCGTGGGTCAAGCTCTTTCTGCTGTTGCACACACTTTTTCTGCCGCTCATTGCCCACTCGTGTCAGCGAGCGGGCAAAACCGGCCAGGGTTGAGCGAATGAAAACCGGCCAG
>CAYZJP010000176.1:0-8402 GCA_964478755.1 uncultured Klebsiella sp. | reverse complement strand
TGTTCGCGGCGGCCACTGGCTGGTTCCCCATCGGCGGCGCGCAAAGTTCCATCTATGACCTGATGACACCGACCGAGCGGTTTTGGAACCGCGCGCATCACCTCGTGCTGCCGGTGCTCGTGCTCGCCGCGAGCGAGCTCGCCGGCATCATGCGCCAGATGCGCTCGAACTTGCTTGACACGCTGCGCGCCGAATATGTCACCGCCGCACGCGCCAAGGGCCTGCCGGAGGGCTGGGTCATCTACAAGCACGCGCTGCGCAACGCCATCAACCCGCTGCTGACCATCTTCGGCTATTCGCTGGCGCAACTCTTGAGCGGCGCGTTCATCGTCGAGAACATCATGGCCTGGCCGGGCCTGGGCCGCCTGACCATCGAGGCCTACACCGCGAAAGATTCGATGCTTGTGGTGGATTCGGTCGTGATGGCCACTGCGCTGCTTATTGTCGGCAACTTCGTCGCGGACATCCTGCTGGCGTGGAGCGACCCACGGATAAGGTTGAAGGAATGAGCGAAATCCCGTGTGGCAAAAGGGTGGGAAGACGGTTATCAACTACGACATGAAGCAACTCACCGCCATCATTCATCGGGGCAGTCCAGACGAAGGCGGCTTTTGGGCGACGTGCCTCGAAGTGCCTGGGGCCAACGGCCAAGGCGAAACCAAAGACGCGTGCCTTGCCGACCTCGCCGCTGCTGTTCGCCTGCTCGTGGACACGGAGCGCGAGGAAGCCTTCCGCCTGGACCCGCAGGCCGAGACCGCCGAACTGCTCGTGGCATGAAGCGGCGCGCGCTCCTTAGCCACTTGCAGGAGCACGGCTGCGCGTCGGTGCGTGAGGGCGGCAGTCATTCGATCTGGAGCAATCCACTGACGGGGCGCCGCGAAGCCGTTCCCCGGCACACGGAAATAAAAAAGCATCTCGCGCGTTCCATCTGCAAAAACCTGTCCGTGCCTATTCCGCCAGGCAATTGAGCATGTCAGCCGCCACCACGCCACTTTCCCCACGCCAGTTGTTCTGGAAGCGCCTTCGTGCGCGGCGTTCGGCGATGGCTGGTGGCGTGATCCTCGCGGGGCTTTACCTCGTGGCGCTGCTCGCAGGGTTCGTCGCGCCGTATGATTACGAGACCGATGACCGCGACCGGTTCTTTCACCCGCCGATCCTACCGAAGTTCGCCGGCCTGCAAGTAGTCGTGCCCAAGTGGGATCAGCAGCCGGGGCAATTCCAATACACTCCCGTCGCCACTGACACGAAGCCGCTGCGTTACTTCGTCACGGGCGACAAATACAAACTGTTCGGCCTCATCCCCTGCACAACGCACCTCTTCGGAACCGGCGAGAAGAGCCATCCAGTTTACCTTTTCGGCACGGACCAGTTCGGTCGCGACGTCTTCTCGCGCATCCTCTACGGCTCGCAGATTTCCCTGAGCATCGGCCTCATCGGCATCACGCTGTCGTTCACCTTCGGGATGTTGAACGGCGGCGTCTCCGGCTACTTTGGCGGGCGGATCGACACCGTCATCATGCGTGTCTGCGAGCTCATCATGTCCATCCCGTCGCTCTACCTCATCATTGCGCTGCGGAACACTTTTCCCGCGAACATCTCCTCCACGCAGGCCTACGCGATGATCATCGCCATCCTCAGTTTCATCGGCTGGGCCAGCATGGCGCGCGTGGTGCGCGGCATGGCCTTGAGCCTGCGCGAACGCCAGTTCGTCCTCGCCGCCCGCGCGCTGGGCGCGACGCCGTGGCGCATCATCACACGGCACATTCTCCCGAGCACCTTCAGCTACGTCATCGTGGCGGCGACGTTGAGCGTGCCGTATTACATCCTCGGCGAAGTGGTCTTGAGCTATCTCGCCGTCGGCATCCAGGAACCGCAGGCGAGCTGGGGCAACATGCTCACTGCCGCGCAAAATACCGAGCACCTGCGCAGCTACCCGTGGTTGCTCGCGCCAGGCGCGGCCATTTTCATCACCGTTCTGGCTTTCAACTTCCTCGGAGACGGACTACGAGATGCGGCAGACACCAAGAGCACATGAATTGCGAATTCCGAATGACGATTGTCGAACCCGTGCCCCGCGCGCGTCCGGACTAAGCATTCCCCACTCGCAATTCGCCACTCGCAATTTCCATGCTTCTCGACATTCGCAACCTCCAGCTCGAATTCGGCTCCGGCCGCGACGCCGTGCGCGCCGTGGACGGCGTGTCCTTCACCATCGCCGAGGGCGAGACGCTCTGCCTCGTGGGCGAGAGCGGCTGCGGCAAGAGCGTTTCCGCCCTGTCCATCGCGCGCCTCGTGCCCACACCGCCCGCGCGCTACGTCGGCGGCGAGATTCTCCTCAACGGCCGCGACGTGCTGAAGATGGACAAGCATGAGTTGCGCTCCATCCGCGGCGGCGTGGTCAGCTACGTCTTTCAGGAGCCGAGCGCCTCGCTCAACCCCGTCTTCCGCGTTGGCAGCCAGATCAAGGAATCGCTCAAGCTCCACCGCCCGCAGTTCGCCACCGACGACGAGGTCATCCGCCTCCTGAAACTCGTCGGCATCCCCGCGCCGGAATCGCGCATCCGCGACTACCCGCACCAGATGTCCGGCGGGATGCAACAGCGCGTGATGATTGCGATGGCGCTGGCCAGCGAACCGAAGCTGCTCGTGGCCGACGAACCGACCACCGCGCTGGACGTGACCATCCAGGCGCAAATCCTCGAACTGCTCCGCGACCTCAAGGCCCGCCTGCGCATGAGCATCCTGCTCATCACGCACAACCTCGGCATCGTGGGCGACATCGCCGACCGCGTGGCCGTGATGTATGCCGGGCAGATTGTCGAGCTGTCCCCCGCGCGCGCCCTGCTCCAGCGCCCGCTGCATCCCTACACGCAGGCGTTGATGAACTCCGTGCCGGCGCTCGGCCACGAACTGGAACGCCTCCAAGCCATCCCCGGCAGCGTGCCCAACCTCGGCCAGTTCCCCAGCGGCTGCCGCTTCCACCCGCGCTGCCCGAAAGCGCAAGCTGACTGCTCGGTGAAAGCGCCGGAGCTGGTGGAAGTCGAGCCGGGCCGGTGGGTGCGGTGTCCACTCTGTGATGCTTTCAAGTCAAACTAGCCGAGTCAAAATAATCCAACTCTCGCATCTTGACCGATTCCGGTGCCAACGCCACGCTTCCACGACTATGCCCTCTCTACCTTTCCGACATTATCGCCGCGACTCACTTAAGGACCGACGAAGCAAATCAACTAGTAATACTGTGGCCAGTTTATTCTGCCTCTTGTTGATTTGCTTTATCTCAACAAGTTGCGATACACCTCAGTCGGCAGATAGAGTGGCGAGCGTGCTCAGAGCCAATGCCGCTTCGAATCCAGACCCAAGGAGGGCACTTTTATCAGGCATTATTGCAGAGCTTACTTCAGCCGACAGCACTCAAGGGGCACCCTTGGCGTCGCAAGCTCGCAGTGCGCCTTCTGGTAAACTAGGGGCGTATGTGATTGATGGGCTTGAATTCCGGTTCACACCAGGAAGTTGTTGCGAGAGGGCGGTGGCTGCCGGTCGAACTTGCGGTCATCCCTGCTGCAAGGAAGCGATGAATGCGAGGCAGGTGTGTCAGAAATGCAATCGAGGGGGAAGTGTCGTCCAGGTCAACCCTGCGGAAAGCGCAAACGCCTCGGTCAAGGCCAGCGAAGCTGCCAGCGGAGTGGGAACAATCTCCATCAGTGCGGAAAAGGATGATTTGGAGGTTTTCGTAGATGGTGAATTCATCGGCAACACGCCGGCCAAACTGCGCCTCACCGCCGGGATGCACATCATCGAGGCAAAGAAGGCTGGCTTCAAGGATTACAGAAAGCAAATTAAGGTTACGGACGGCGCGGACCTCACCGTGCGTCTGGCTGTTCTCAAAGCAGACTGAATACAGTGGGGAATTGGCCCGGAGACTTTGTCACCACAATCACCAAAGCCGAACTGCTGGAATGCGTCACGATCGAGCTGGCAAGTGCGACGGCGACCGTGCATTCGCGGACAACGGATGCGCGTGAAGGACGTGCTGGAACTCCTCAGCGCCGGAGCCAGCTACGACGAGATTCTTGCCGACTACGCGTTCCTTGAGCGCGACGACGTCCTGGCCGTCGTTGCCTTCGCCGCCGGAAAAGGGTAACAGTTTCCCATGCAGCTCAAAATCACCGCGCAAGTGCATCGGGATGGCAAGTGGTTCGTTGGCTTCTGTCCCGAGTTTCCCGAAGCCAACGGACAGGGAGAAACTGTGGAAGAGTGCATGCAAAGCCTCCGGGAGGCGATTGACCTGTTGTTGGAAGACCGTCGCGAGGACGCCAGCCGCACCATGTCCAAGGACACTCAGGTGCTCGAACTCGCGTGAAGCGCCGGGAACTCATCCGCCACTTGGAGCAGCACGGTCGTCCATTGAAACGCGAGGGCGGTTCCCACTCGATTTACTGGAATCCGAACACCGGGCGACGCGAGCCGGTGCCGCGCCATTCCGAGATTCCCGACCTGCTGGCCCGCAAGATTTGCCGCGCGCTGGAAATCCCGGAGCCGTGATGCCCCCCGCGCTCGGCCACGAACTGGAACGCCTCCAAGCCATCCCCGGCAGCGTGCCCAATCTCGGCCAGTTCCCCAGCGGCTGCCGCTTCCACCCGCGCTGCCCCAAGGCGCAGAGCGAATGCTCGCAGAAAGCGCCCGAGCTGATGGAAGTCGAGCCGGGAAGGTGGGTGAGGTGTCCGTTTTGGAATGCTGATCGCCAATCAGTCTGAACTTCCTTGAGGTCGGCTCTCTCAAGATTACGGCGGTGGAGCGGACGCAGTCCGGGTTCACACAAATCTTCATTGCAGGGCGGGTGGGCCGCATTATCATTTCACCATGAAGACCCTGTTCTCCCTCGCTACCATCTCGTTGCTCGCTCTTTCGGTGGTTCACGCCGAAGAAAAAAAACTCTGGGCCAAATCCATTCTCGGCCAAAAGGCGCCCGACTTCGTCGTCGAGAAGTGGCTCAGCCCCGAGCCCAAGCGCGAAGGGAAGTTTGTCCTGATTGATTTCTGGGCGACCTGGTGCGGGCCTTGCCGCCGGGCGATCCCCGAGCTGAACGCCTTTCAGAAAAAATTCGGGGACAAGCTCGTCGTCATCGGTGTCTCGGACGAACCCGAGGCCAAGGTCCGCGCGTTCGCCGAGCCGAAGATCGAATACTCCAGCGCCATTGACACGCAGAAGCGCATGAACAAGGCACTCGAGGTCAAAGGCATCCCGCACGTCATCCTCATTGATCCGAAAGGCATCGTCCGCTGGGAGGGTTTCCCGTTCCTCTACGGCGACGAGCTGACGGAAAAAGTCGTCGCGGACATCCTGGCGAAATACGGGAACTGAGCGCGGTCAGTTTCCGCCAGAAAACAAATCCAACTGCGGGTTGAGTGCCGCTTGCTTCAGCTTCGCATGCAACGGCAGGTGGTCAGAACCCGCCGAATGTAACCGCGATTCTCCAAGCCACACCTCCTTCGGATACCGGTCCACGCCGCCTGGCTGAAATGCAGCGCCTCCACCAGCCCGTGCCGCGCCGTGGGCCGCGCGTAACGCAGCAGCCACCCGCCAAGCTCAGGTGCGATGACGGCGAGGGTGCCGGTGGGGTCAGTAAGTTGGAGCAGTTTGTCTTCGTGCATACTTCGAGGTTGAGTTGGGACGCGATTGCTAGTCCAAGATAACAGCCACCCACTCCTGACCAACATCCGTTTCGGGTTCAAACCCGCGATCTTCAATCCGTCGATTACACCAGTGCAAAGCCCTCTTTCGCACCTTTGGTGACGTTGGTAACCGCGCCAGCAAGGTTCCAGTGGTTTGTTCACCTCCATCCTCCCGAACGACCTTCACAACACACAGTTCTACTACCTCCTCCTGATAAGCTTCTTCAACCAAGGCGACTGATTCCTTCCAACTTGGAAGTTCACCGAGCGTCCGGGTCTGGCTCTTAGCCACTTCAGACAGCCAAGCACAAGCTTCCTGTCTTGTCTTATCGGCCAAACATTGCTCGACGAACCTTTGGTTTGCTAAGAATGCTTCTTGTGATGGTTTCCTCTTTGACGCCCATTTCACGCGACTGATTTTGCTCCCACGGGCTTTCACCTTGGGTTCATCAGCGTAATTGGAGAGAGACGGATCGGACTGGCACGCTTCAAAATACCTTTTTCGGGAAACTTGGCGGCCCCGAATCCAGTAATCGTCGCTCATGATTTCGCCGTCAGCCCACCAAATACGACCGCGACCAGTAAAGAGGCCGCAGACCATTGGAGTTTCACTCATCAGCTGGCCATTGTCATACCATTGCCGCACCACGCCATTTCCGTTTCGGATTTCGTAGGTTCCCAAAAGCGTTCCTCTGTCATTCCATGACTTCGCCACTCCTTCTACGACTCCATCTCGAACTTCCATCTCGGCCTGCAAGACGCCATTCATGTGCCAAACCCGTATGACCCCATTCGGCAACCCGTTGACCAATGTCCCCTCCCACGCCAACTGTCCGTTGGGATGAAAAGTTCTTTCGACTTTGGTTGTGTCCGCAGGCTTCACAAGTGTTCACCCAAATAAATCCAACTGCGGGTTCGCCTCCACCTGCTTGAGCTTCTCGCGGTCCTGCTGGCGGCGCGGCTGGCGGACGGTGCCCTCCGGTGTGAGTTCGGATTCCTCCAAGTTTCCCAAAATCACCTTCGCGCGCTCGATGACTTCCTTTGGCACGCCGGCGAGGCGCGCGACCTGGATGCCGTAGCTCTTGTCGGTGCCGCCCTCGACGATTTTGCGGAGGAAGATGATCTGGTCGTGCCACTCGCGGACGGCGACGTTGAAGTTGCGCAGGCGCGGCAGGCGCGCGGCGAGTTCGGTCAACTCGTGGTAGTGTGTGGCGAACAAGGTCTTCGCGCCGACCTGGTTGTGCAGGTGCTCGACGATGCTCCACGCGAGCGAGAGGCCGTCGAAGGTGCTCGTGCCGCGCCCGATCTCGTCGAGGATGATGAGGCTGCGCGCGGTGGCGTTGTTGAGGATGTTGGCCGTCTCGCTCATCTCGACCATGAAGGTGCTCTGGCCGCGCGCGAGGTCATCGCTCGCGCCGATGCGGGTGAAAATGCGGTCCACCAAGTCCACGCGCGCGGAGGCGGCGGGGAGGAAGCTGCCGGTGTGCGCGAGCAAGGTGAGCAACGCGACTTGGCGGATGTAAGTCGATTTGCCCGCCATGTTCGGCCCGGTGATGAGGGCGATTTGCGGGTAGGGCGTGCAGTCCTCTGAGCGCCGCAGTTGCGCTGCCGATGGGTTGTCGGCGGCGGGCAGAGGACTGCCCGCCCTACCAACAGAGGCCAGCTCCGTGTCGTTCGGCACGAAGCGTTCTTCCGTCAGCGCCTGGTCGAGAACGGGGTGGCGGGCGTCCTTCAAGTGCAGTTGCCCGGCGTCGCCAACTTCCGGGCGCGCGTAACTGAAGTGCCGCGCGACTTCGGCGAAGCACGCAAGCACGTCGAGTTGCGCGAGCGCGGCGGCGGTCTGTTGGATGGCCGCGAGGTTGCCGATGATTTCCTCGCGCACGCGGAGGAACAGCTCGTATTCCAGCTTCATCGCGCGCTCCTCGGCGCCGAGAATTTTGCCTTCCATCGCTTTCAACTCCGGCGTGATGAAGCGCTCGCCGTTGGCGATGGTTTGCTTGCGGATGTAGTCGGCGGGAATTTTCGCGAGGTTCGCCTTGGTCACTTCGATGAAGTAGCCGAAGACGGAGGTGAAGCCGACTTTGAGCGACGCGATGCCGGTGCGCTCGATTTCCTTTTGCTTGAGCTGCGCAATCCAGTCCTTGCCGCCGCGCGAGGCGGCGCGTAGCTCGTCGAGGTTCGCATCGAAGCCGTCGCGGATGAGGCCGCCTTCCTTCAACGCGAGCGGCGGCTCGTCCACGATGGCACGGGCTATCAGCTCGACGAGCGTGGGAAGTTCGGTGAGTTGCGTCGTAAGTTCGTCAAGCAAGGCAGGGACGCGCTGCTGCGCATCCTCCGAATCTGGCTCACGAAGCAAACTTGGCGACGCAGCCGAGGAAGCGCGGCAGCGCGTCCCTATCACGTCGGTGAGGACTTGCTTCAGCGACGGCACTTGCTCCAAGGCCATCCGCAGCGCGTGCAAATCGCGGCCATTGCCGGTGCCGACGGAGAGGCGGCTGACGGTGCGTTCGAGGTCGCGCACTTCGGCGAGCTTCACGCGGAAGGCGGCGAGTGACTCACCACTGGCGAGCCACGACTGCACGGCGTCTTGCCGGCGGCGAATAGGCTCGACCGACGAGAGCGGTTGCGTGAGCCAGTTGCGCAGGAGACGCGCGCCCATCGGCGTGACGGTGCGGTTCAGCGCGCCGTAGAGCGAGGTGTTCTTCGGCGCGTCGCGGTGCAGCGGTTCGA
>CAYZJP010000175.1:0-8429 GCA_964478755.1 uncultured Klebsiella sp. | reverse complement strand
AGCAGGCTGCTACCCCGAGACTCGCGACTTTCGACCAGGGACTTACTGAATCAAAAGCGACGGCTTCCCGCGGCCGCTGCGGCTGCGCCAGAGCGTGCGGGCGTTTGCGCTGCTGAAGGTCGCGCCCGGCGGGCCGTTCGACAAGGAGCGTGCGCCAGCCACGGCGGAAATCAAGCGCGCCATCGAGGCCAAGTATCACCTCGACGAGTCGTGGTGGCAGCAATACTGCCGTTACATTGGTGGCGTGTTGCACGGCGACTTCGGGCCGTCGTTCAAGTATCGCAATCACACCGTCACCGACATCATCGCACAGGGCTTGCCCGTGTCGGTGATGCTCGGAGGAATGGCGTTCGCGCTGTCGTTGGGCGTGGGAATTCCGGTCGGATTCTGGTCAGCGGCGAGGCGAGGCGAGTGGGGCGACTACACCGGGAGCTTCCTCGCGATCCTCGCCGTGTGCGTGCCGGCGCTGGTGGTCGGGCCTCTGCTCATCATGGCGCTGGCGATTCACTGGCGGTTGCTGCCGGTGGCGCTGTGGACTTCACCCGCGCACGTCGTGCTCCCGACGCTGACGCTGGGACTCTACTTCTCAGGACGCGTTGCGCGGCTCATGCGCGAGGGGATGCTCACGACCTTGCACGAACACTACATCGTCACGGCGCGCGCGAAGGGCCTCGACGACACGACGGTCCTGCTCAAGCACGCGCTGCGCATCGCCATCCTGCCGGTGGTGTCTTACTCTGGGCCGCTGCTGGCGGATTTGCTGACGGGGTCGTTCATCGTGGAGAACCTGTTTCAAATCCCCGGCGTCGGCGTGTTCATGGTGAACAGCTCGCTCAATCGGGACTACCCGATGGTCATCGGCCTCGTGCTGCTCTATGCGACGCTGCTGCTCGTGCTGAACCTGCTTGTGGACGTGGCCTACAGCTACCTGGATCGGAGGGTGAAGTATGAGTGAGGTGCCAGCGGGCAGCAGACAGCGGGCAGCGGGCAGCCAAGTGATTCTCGCAGTGCGCGAATCGGCAGCGCGCCTCTCATTAGCACCCGGCTTCAGCCGGGTGTTGGATGGGCGAGTGAGCGGAAACCGTTTCAACGGTTTGCCCGGCCGGCGGAAACCGTTGAAACGGTTTGGCGTTCGCGCGGTGGCTCACACCCGGCTGAAGCCGGGTGCTAATGAGAGCGGGCAAGCCTTGCGACTGGCGGTTGCACCTTCGGAGGTGAACCCTTGAGCACCGAATCACTCAGCCCGAACCAACGCGCGTGGCGGCGGTTTCGGAAAAACAAGTTCGCGTCGGGGTGCGGTGTGTTTCTCGTGGCATTGCTCGGTGCGATCCTGCTCTGGCCGGTGCTGTCGTCGCCGAGCGTGGCAAAGGCGATGCCGGGATTTCTCTCCGCCGGCTTGCACACACCGAATGAACACGCCGCGCAGACGTTTGCTTCGCCCAGCGCGCTGCACTGGTTCGGCACGGACATTCACGGACGAGACATCTTCAGCCGGGTGATTTACGGGGCGCGCGTGTCACTGCTGGTCGGGGCGGTGGGCGCGTGCGTGAGCCTCGTGATCGGCGTGCTGTGGGGCGCGGTGGCGGGCTACCTCGGCGGGCGCTGGGACAGTTGGCTGATGCGGGTGGTGGATGTGCTCTATTCGCTGCCGAGCATCATCTTCGTCATCGTGCTCATCACCACCCTGCACGGGGTGCTGGACAAGTTGCAGTCCGCTGGACAGCTCACCGTCGCGATGCGCGACACGGCAAAGTTTGTTGGCCTCTTCGTCGGTCTCGGCGCGGTCTCGTGGCTCACGATGGCGCGCATCGTGCGCGGGCAGGTGCTGACACTCCGCACTCGGCAGTTCGTTGACGCCAGTCGGGCTCTCGGCGCGACGCATTCGCAAATCCTCTTCCGCCACATCCTGCCCAACATCACCGGCATCATCATCGTGTATCTGATGCTGCTGGTGCCGGCCATCATACTCTACGAATCCTTCCTGAGCTATCTCGGCCTCGGCATCCAGCCGCCGCAGGCGAGCCTCGGCTCGCTCATCGCCGACGGCGCGGCGCAGATCAATCCCATCCGCATCTACTGGTGGCTGCTGGTGTTCCCCTGCACGGTGCTCGTCAGCACGCTGCTCGCGCTGAACTTTTTTGGCGATGGCCTGCGCGATGCCTTCGATCCACGCGGTGACCGCTGAAAGCTTGCGGCTGCCCAGCCGTTACCAATTTCAGTGCTTGAAACGGAACTCTGCCGAGGTGAGCAGTCCCCACGCGAGTTCCTGAACCACGGCCGGCATTTCTTTCTCTCTCGCGGCAAGTTGCTTTCCGACGGCGGCGACTTCCGCGTCTGTCGGGAGACGAGTGAGCGTGCTCAGGTAAAGCTCTTCCGCCAGCGCTCGTGCTTCGGTGAGCTTGCCGAGACGCGCGGTCAAGCTGTCGGCGCTCGGTGCCAACCAGCTCCGCACCATGCTTCCGTTGTTGAGGAAAAGCGCCTGGTCGGCGGTGGCGAAGAACGTGTCCTGCGGCTCGCCCGCGCCGGCTCCAAACAGCGGTGCGAAGCCCGCTGCGCCGCCCTTGAGCTTGTCCCAGGCATATTGCTCCGCAGCTTTCGCACGCTCCGTGAGTCGCGTCGCATCAGTCCTGTTCGCGTCGGTCGGCTGGCTCTTCTTGTCGAACTCAGTTCCGCCCGCAAGCTCGTGCGCGCCGACCACGCCCGCTGCGCGCATCATGCTCCACGCGAGCTGCTCCGGAGTAAGCGCGGCAAACGCGCCGACAGCGAAGGATTTTTCCAAAGTGGCGGCAAGCTTGTCTGTGGCTTCCTTGAGCGCCTTTGTGTCGGCTGGAAGCTTCGCTTCGAGCGCGGCCAACTGCGCGCCGAGGGCTGAGTTCGTTTCCCGTGCCGGGATGCTCTGGCGCTTCGCCCGCTCCAACGCCTCCTTCGTTTGTTCCAACTCACCGCGCAGCCGGTCACAATCAACGAGCGAACGCGCGGTTTCCAACTGCCGATCGACGTGCGTTGCGGCGGCCTTCGCGTCCTGCCAGCGGGTCGTGGCGGCAATCAGCTCTGCGTCGAGGGCGAGCAGCTTCGCATCTTCCGTCGCCCAACGCTCACGCACGGGCTGCGCGGTGGCCTCGGCGGGCGCGAGCTTCTCGCGCATCGGCTTGGCGGCGGTGTCCTTCGTTGCGACATCCTTCGCGGCGGCTTCGATCTCCTTGTTCAGCTCGGCGACGCGGGCTTTGAGCTTGTCCAAACTCGCGGTGAGTTCCTTGTCGCCGGGCAGACTGTCGAGCGCGCTTTCCAGCTTCGCCTGCGCGTCCTGCACCGATTTGAGCGCGTCACGCTTTCTGGCCAGTTCGCGCTCGGCGTCGCGGTGCGCGGTGATGGCCGGGTCGCAGGCTTTGCGAACCTCGGCGATGACGGCGTTGGTCTTGGCGAGTTCATCCACGACCGGCTGCATGGCTTTCCGTTGCGCGGTAATGCGCTCCAGCGCGTGCTTCACGTCTGCTGCGGCGACGACGATGTCGTTGGTGAACTGTCGCTGTCGCGCTTCAAGCACGGGAATCCACAGGACTGCCAGGCCGCGCGGCGAGGCGATGGCAGACGGGAGTTCGAAGCTGCGGCCATACACGCGCGTCAGGGCCAATTCGCGCAGGAATGCGCGCGTGTCGTGGCCCGACGCCGCGAACTCGTTGGCGAGCAAATCGAGCAGAGCTGGGTAAGCGGCGGGGTTGGCGGAGTTCAGCTCGTCCACCGGGCCGGCGAGCGGGCGGCCGAGCATCAGTGCCCACAGACGGTTCACGATGTTGCGGTTGAAGGCCCGATTGTTCGATTCCGTGATGGCCTTCGCCAGCTCTGCGCGGCGGTTGAACTTCGGCACAGGCCGGAGGTTCTTGTCCTTCGCATCGGGCGCGACGACGTATTCCGCGAAGCGCGGGAAGGCCGGCTCGTTGAGCTGCGGGCCGCCGGGCAGGCGCGGACGCGTCGCGCCGGCCTCCTTCGTGAAGACCGAGGTGAACGTCACGTCGCCCTCGGCCTTCTCGGCGATGAAGGCTTTCTTGTCGCGGTCGCGCGTGAAGAGATACGTGCGGTTGAAGAAGGCGAAAAGACCGTGGTAGTCGCGCTGCAAGTAGTCCGCGACGCGCGGGTGGTCGTGGCACTGCGCGCACGCGAGATCCATCCCGAAGAAGATGCGGCCGGTATCGCGCGCCAGCGTGCTCGGCTCGCCTTCGCGGTCGAGCAGGAAACGCGCGGCGGGCCGGGCTGCTTCGTCCGCGCCGTCGGCGGAGAGGATTTCGCGGACGAGCTGGTGGTAGGGCTTGTTCGTCGCGCACGATGCGAAGAGGAACTGCTGCCACGCGGCGATGTCCACATGCTTCTGCGGGCGACGCTCCATGAGCATGATGTCGAAGAACGTCGCGAGCTGCCGCGCGTGCTGCGGTGTGGCGAGGAGTTTGTCCACGAGCCGCGTGCGCTTGTCAGCGGAGGGGTCGGCGAAAAACGCGCGCGCCTCATCGGCCGTCGGGATCATTCCGGTGAGGTCGAGATAAGCGCGCCGGAGGAAGTCCGCATCGCTCGCGGGCGGCGTCAGCGGGCCGGCAAACTCGGACTCGATGAGCGCGTCAATGCGCTCGTGCAGCGACGACGAAGAAACCTTGGCAGCAGCCCACAACTCTCCAGTGCCGAACCAGCAGGCCAGTGAGAAAAGGCCCAGCCAGACGGTGCGACCGAACAAGGAACTGGTGGTTGCGCGAGGCATCCGAGTGAGTCAGTGGCGACATTTTTTAGAGGCGGGTCTGCGAAGGACTATTCAGTGAGCCGTCGTGAATTGCCGATGGTGGCGCGAAAAACTTTTGCCCTGACTCAGATGAACGGCGTCTGGCCGGGCTTGGCGACAGGCGCGACGGGGAGCTTCATGTCCCAATGGAGGTCCTTCGGGAAGGTGTCTTCCTGCGATTCCATGGCCATCTTCCAAGTGATTTCCTTGCCCGTGTAGGCGGCCATGCGCGCCATGATCGCCGTCATCGTCGTCTTGATGAAACGGTCACCGGTGTTGATGGGCTTGCCGGCGCGGATGCTCGCATACATCTCGTCGTGCTCGGTCTGGTAGCCGTTCTGGAGTTTGTCGCCGGTCCAGCGCCAGCGGTTCTCGCCGGTGATGACGTGGCGCTTGCTGCCGCTCTCGCCTTCGTAGATGCCCTTGGTGCCATAGACGCGTTCCGTCACCTCGGCAGCGCAGCGGTCGAACTGCCGGCTAAAATGATAGCCCTTCACGCCGTTCTCCCATTTGTATTCGGCCGCGAAGTGATCATAGATGTTGCCGTATTCGCCACCTGCGGAATGCACTTCCTCCGACGTGCCGTCGGGCTTGCCGAGCAAATAAGTGCCCTGCCCAAGCGCGCCGGAACGCGTCTGCCGTCCGCCGGTGCAGATCACGCTCTCGGGCGGCTGGTCCTTCATCGCCCACAGGAGCTTGTCAATTGAGTGCACCGCCTGCTCGACGATGTGGTCGCCGGAGAGCCAGGAGAAATAATACCAGCGGCGAATCTGCCATTCGAGGTCGGTCTTGGTGTTCGTGCGGTTCCACTTGGGATACCGGTCCACCGCGCCGGAGTAGTAGCTGGAGTAGATGGCCTGGATGTCGCCCAGCGCGCCGTCGTGAATCTTGGCAAACACATCGCGGTTCGCCGTGGTCCAGCGCCAGACGAAGCCGTCCACGAGCGCGAGGTTCTTTTGTTTTGCGAGTTTGATGCTCTCGATCACCGAGCGCACGCCGGGGCCGTCCACGGCCATCGGCTTCTCGGCGAAGACGTGCTTGCCCGCCTCAATCGCCGCGCGGATGTGCATCGGCCGGAAGCCGGGCGAAGTTGTGAGGAGAACGACATCCACGCCGCTGTTGATGACCTGCTTGTAGGCGTCCAGGCCGGTGAATTGCCGCTCGGGAGAAACGCCGACCTTCTCGGGATTCTTGGCCTGCTCCTTCTTGAGCGATTCGAGGCCGGAATCAATCTTGTCCTGAAACACGTCGCCCATGGACCACATGACGAGGTTGGAATCAGCGTTCAGCGCCTGGTTCGCCGCGCCGGAGCCGCGCCCGCCGCAGCCGACCCAGCCGATCTTGATCTTGTCGCCGGCAGCAGCCGCATTTGCAACGTGTGGGAAGTGAACGGCGGTGGCCAGCGCCCCGCCGGCGACGGCGGAGGACTTGAGGAAATCGCGACGGGTGGCGGAGACGAGAGAAGGATTCGGATTCATGTGTTGTGAAACAGTGGGAGTGGTTTAGTGGACAGCCAAGGCAGCGTCAAGCCGAGGCAGAGTTGGATTTTTCAGTCCCAGCTTTTGGTTTGCGGCGCCTCAGCAGGATGACCGACACCGTCGCGCCCGTGATCGCCCCGGCCAACCCGCCGACGACGAAGCCGGCCACGAGGTATCCCAGCCGTTCAAAATCCACGCTCAACCCATGAAATTCCGAGCCGCCACGCATCGGATCCCATTTCGGCGGCATGAGGAGCCACCCAATCCACAAGCCCAATCCCATGCCGATCACGACTGACACAGCCGTCAGAAAACAGCCGCCCACGCCACGCCAGACACCGGAGTTGTCGGCGCGGGCTGCGTCGTTGGCAGGACTGTCACTCATGCACGCTCATCCGCACTGGCTCGCGCTGCCCGTGCGTTTTTCGAGTCACTTTGCGTTCCGCCCAAAATGCCGGTCAGCGAACCGCAGGTATTGCTCCCAGTCGTAGGCCGTCACGTCGTGCTTGCCGGTGCGGACGTGGTAGCCGATGAAGTCGCCGACCGGCTGGTTCACCGCCGGCCATTCCGCGACGCCCGTCCCCTTCTTGCCAAACAACGCATACACCGGCTCGGCGAACTTGCCCGCGAGGAACTCGCCCTTTGGGTCCGCCCACTTGTCCTCCTCCGCGCTGGCGATGTAAACGGGGCGCGGCGCGGCGAGCGAAATCAGCTCGTGCATGTCCACCGGCAGGTTCTCCGCGTGATCGCTGTATTGCTTGTAGTTGCCGCAGAACCAGTGCGGAAAACTTTTGTTCAAGTTTGCGACGGTCTCGCCGAAGTCCCGCCGCGAAATCGCCGCGCCGCCCTCACCGGAGTCGTTCGAGATGACGATGGCGAATCGCTCGTCGCTCGCGCCCGCCCACAGCGAAGTCTTGCCCAGCCGCGAATGCCCGATGACCGCGACCTTTTTCGCGTCAATCGCCTTGTCCTTCTCCAGGTAATCGAGCGAGCGGCTCAGGCCCCACGCCCATGCGCCAATCGCGCCCCACGCGTCGGGCGCGAACTGCGTGTTCGCACCATCCTTCGACATCGCGGCGCGCAGGCCGTCCTTCCAGCCCTCCGCGTGGTCCGGCTCCACGTCGCCGTAGTAGTAGGTCGCCAGCGCGTAGCCCTTCGCGATGATCATCTCGACCTGCCAGCGGCTCGCTTCCGAGCCGCGCGACGCCTCGGTGGCACGGTTGTTGACGACGCTTTTTTTGTCCTGGCTGTTCCGCATCCACGACGGGTTGAGCGTGATGCCGGGATCATCGTGAACGGCGTGATTACCGTTGAAATTGCAACCGAGGAACGCGGGCACCGGCCCCTTTACGCCGTTGGGCGTGAAGAGCAGCAAATCGAGGCGTGGGCCGTCCTTCTTGCCCGTAAGCCAGACCGCGATTTCCTTGCGCGTGGCCTTGCCTCCGAGTGCTCGTGGATCCGTCTTGGTGACTTCAAAGACCAGTTTCACCGGCTTCGCGGGGCTGCGGCCATAGACGTGCGTCTGGAAGAGCGCGAACACCTCGGGGCGGCGCTTGGTCTGCCACGTCTTCGCGTCTGTGACCTTCGAGCCGTCGGCGCAGGTCAACGGATCGGGCAACGGGAAGTTGCCGACCTTGCTTTCGTCGTAATTGGCGGGTTTGGGCTGCTGGGCGAAGGCGGCGAGCAGCGCGGCCAGCAGCAGGCCGCCGGCGAGTGACCTAGTGAATTGCATGACGCGCAGCGTAGCATCCCGGACGACGGGGACAAGCACAGCGCGTGAAACACCTGACGGCAGCTTCGGCACGGGGCTTGGATTGGTTTTGCTCCCGGCTTCCCGATTGCAAACGCCCTTGCCCCTCCCATACTCCGCGCCATGCAAGCTTTCGTGGACGCGGTCGCGACCGAGCTGGAACGACCGCGCCTGCTGCTCAAACAAGTGGTGGACCACCTTGCGTCGCACTACTCCGTGAGCCGGGACGCGTTGGGCGCGTTCCTCGCGCGCGAGCTGGAGCCGCTGGAGGATTACGAGATTGACCTCATCTTCTCCGCGCAGTTCACGCCCGCACTCACGGAGCAGGCGGCGTTCTCGGAGCTGCTCGACCGGCGGACGCTGCCTGCGGGTGATTGGCCCGTGCTCGTCCGTCTCCTCGCCGCGCGTCCGACTGTCGCCCGACTCGGCCTCGAAGACG
>CAYZJP010000174.1:0-8462 GCA_964478755.1 uncultured Klebsiella sp. | reverse complement strand
TGCATCGCAGAAAATGGAACCAAATGCCTGCTGCCCTGTTTCGCAGAGGTCTCAATAGATATTTTCATGGAGGGAGGAATAGCTGAAGGAGGTGCGTTTGGGGAGCGGAAAGATGCATGAAGTGGGCGTGCTCTGCGACGCCCCAGTCCTTCATTCGGCCGTCGCTTTTGGACTCGGACCCAGAGCGGGCCGCGACATCACTTCAATGAACGAGCCAACTTCCACGTCGCCAGCCTCGATGACCCGCCAGTAGATGCCACGCAGGTTAAGGTGCCGCGTGGATTTGGCGTTCACGAAGCGCAGCGCGTCGTTGCCGAAGCGCGCGTTGAACTTGCTGCAACCGTCGTGCGGCATCGGCGTGACTTCCACCACGGCTCCGCCCACGCGCAGTCGCGAGCCAACCGGCAGATTCGCCGCCGAGAGGTCGAGATCCACATGGAGATTGTCGCCGAAGAGCGCGAGCGGCTGGCCGTTGGCGATCAACCCGGCCACTCCGTGCTGCATCACCGTGAGTTGTGCCGCAGGTTTGCGCGATGGATTGTGCCCCCACTTGTCGCCGGGGAGGCCATCGTCGGGCGAAAGTTGCGTCCGTTGCAAAATCTCCCGCGCATCCGGGGCTGGACAACGGACGATCAGCGTCAACCGTCCCGCGTCCTTCGGTGCCGGCGGCAATGCCCGCAGCCC
Source organism: uncultured Klebsiella sp. (assembly GCA_964478755.1). GTDB lineage: Bacteria > Verrucomicrobiota > Verrucomicrobiia > Limisphaerales > SXTU01 > SXTU01. The sequence goes on along the minus strand of CAYZJP010000174.1, from coordinate 7,778 downwards.
GGTTTCCAATTCGGCGAATGAACGATGCCGCGCCGGTTCGCCGCGCGCGTCGTCAATGCGGTTCAGAATCTCACTCATAACAACTCGCTCACTTTAGAACGGCAACGGCTCGTGAGTAAATCAAACACACTCCATTTTGAACCGGGCCGCGTCCACGATAGCGCAGGTGCGGAGAACGTCGCGGGTGAAGTGATTGTTGCTGGTGCGCGAGCCGCCACCCTTGTTCCACCAACGGAAGCCGCGGTATTGCTGGTCGCTCTCCACCTTGCCGTCGGCACAACCGATTCATGCCGGCAGATCAGTAAGTGAGCAGCAGCCGGTCATGCACAACTTCGTCTTCCAAGCTCTCGCCTACACGTTGAAAGCGCCGCAGCATGGATCGTCCGCAGTTGACAAACGCTTCACGCTCAAAAAGTCCGTTTGGAATGTCGAGGTCACATTCCACACTCCCCGATTTCTTAGTGCCGTCAATACTGAGCGCTACTCTTACACCCCGTGATTTGCAGATGGCGATTTCATCGAAAAGGCGACGAAGGGAGAAATCTTGGCCGCCGTATAAAATGCTTTGGCTGTCCACGTAGGGAGGATCGCAATACACGAGGTCGCCGCGTTGCGCCCGGCGCATGGTTTCAGCGAAATCCGCGTGCTCGAATGTCGTTCCAGCCGTCCGGCGCTGCCAAATCTCTACGCGTTCAGCGAAGGCAGCCGGAGTGATCGGATCATGCACTCCGCATGGCGTGGACATGTATCCGTCGGCCTTGCGGAAGCGAACGACTCCCCCGTAGCAACTGCGGCAAAGGAAAAGCAGGTCGGCTGCGCGTGGAGCGCGGTTGTAGGAGGCACGAATCTCGTCGTAGCCCTCGCGCTTAGGCGACGCGCAATGGATCGCGTTACAATCAAACGCTGCGGCGACTCAGACAACTTGCTTGGTTTCGCCGGACACCGTTGGCAATCTCGCGGACATGGAAACGATTCAGATCGAAATCAGTCGCGAGTTGGCGGAAGCCTATATGGCACTACACGAGCGGCTTGCCCCCGGTTCAACCGCTACGCGATCCCTTGAAGAATTCGCAACTAAGTTTGTTGAGGATCGTTTCGCCGACGAAATCCAATTCATTGGCCGCGAGTTGGCGGCCTGCGCTTGGACGAAACGCCTTCTGTGACGCGGGCTAGAACTCGGATATAAGAGTCCATCACAAGGCGAGCGAGTCGTGACGGAGGCATCGGCGCTCGAAAACCTTTTTTGCGCGGCATGTCCTGCAAATCGCCTGATGTCAACACCTGCGAACACACAGGAAGTGGATTTTCAATGCCCCGACTGCCGACAGCGTTTCCAACTCAAGGCGAAGAGTTCGCCGTATGGCAATCGCGTTTTGGATGGGGCATACGCAGCGATGCTCGCGGCATTGGCCTCGGATAAGGCACCGAACCTCTGTCTGATGCACTACGATTTAGCCGAGTGGCGCGCAAAAAGTCTGATCGTCATCCCTCACTTTGCATTTCCGCCATCGTCGATTCTGGCGCGATCGCCGTTGTCTGCGAATGCCCGACGCGCGGGTTGGGTCGGGTGCTTTATCCAACTCACGAACATCCCAAACGACGCCAAGATCGACATGATTCGCGATGGCGTCATCACACCCCCGCGAGAGGTCAGGCAGCAGTTCGCTAGGCTAAGACCACTCCAGAATCTCACGCTCGGAGAACGAGGTTGGACGCTTGATGTTCTCAACGAAATTCGCAGCCTCGGAAAAGTTGATTTTACCAACGCTGACATCTACGAGCGTGTGCCGAAGCTTTCGGAACTCCATCCGACGAACAAACACGTCCGAGACAAGATTCGGCAGCAGCTTCAGTTTCTTCGCGACCGCGGATTCGTTGTCCACCTTGGATCGAAGCGCTGGCGTTTGACGCAACCGTCTTCACAAGCATCGTGAACATGCTGGTCGAAAGCCGCTCGGGAGGGCACCCGGTGGACTACGATCCTCGTGAACTGACGACCGTCACCACGGGTGGAGCACCACTGCGAACATTGTCACGCCGAGTTGATAGCGCATTTCCTTCGACGGTCAACCCCATCGCCATTTGGGAGGTGAAGGAGTATTACTACACGACCACGTTCGGAAGCCGAGTGGCGGACGGCGTGTATGAAACGCTTCTTGACGGAATGGAACTCGAGGAGCTACGCGCCAGCGAGAATGTGGATGTTCTCCACTACCTGATGCTCGATGCGCGCTACACATGGTGGGACTGTGGACGAAGCTATCTCTGCCGCATCGTGGACATGCTACATATGGGATACGTAGATGAAGTGCTCGTTGGCAGGCAGGTCATCGAACGCCTTCCGCAGATTGTCCCTATCTGGCTCGACCGACTGGCCAAACGTCAGTAGGTGGTCTGAGCCATCGCGAGTCATCGCTACTTAAATCGCCCGGTCGTATATTCTTTGAAAGACCGCGCTCGCCCCTTCCCCCGCGCGGTTGGGATCGCAGATGGTGATGCCGTTCTTGTCGAAGCGGGCGGTGACGGTCGCGCCTTTGCCTTCGCTCATGTATTTGAAGTTCAGGTCGCGCACGCGGGCGGCGGCGTCCACGATGGCGCAGGTGATGCACGGCTCACCCGGCGGTCAGGTAGAGATGCGCGACGGCGTCGCGGGTCTCGCCGGCGAATTTCACGCGGCACACGGCGACGAGGCCGACGGTGAGGCTGTCCACGCCGTAGCCGACGTAGGCGCGCGTGCCGTCGGCGTCCCGCAGGTGCGCAATACTGCGCTTTTAAGTTCCCGGCTTGAATCCCGGCTTACGCCTGATAGCTTTGCGGTATGTTGCAACGGATGAAACCACCAACGCTCGCCGAACTGCGAACGATCTTCCGTGCGTTCTGTGAGAAGCACAGCATCCGTCGCCTCGAAATCTTCGGCTCGGCGGCGCGCGGGCAGGCGACTCCCGACAGCGACGTGGACATACTCGTTACGCCCGACGAATCCCGCCCGCCTTCCACCGCCGAACTGCTTGAGATGGCTGGCGAGGCCGAGGAATTGGTGGGCGTGCCCGTGGACTTCGTCTTGCGCCCGTCATTGGAGAAATCCCCCAACCGTTTCGCCCGCGAACATATCCTTGCGACTGCCGTCTGCGTGTATGGAAGCTGACCAACTCGGCCGGTTGCGCGACATCCTCCACGCGGCGCAACTCGTCGCGTCCTACGTCAAAGACACCACCGCGGCGGATTTTCGCGCGAACACCGAGAAGCAGGATGCCGTGGTGCGCCGCTTGGAAATCATCGGCGAGGCCGCCGTCCACCTCAGCGACACGACCCGGCAGGCCATTCCCGAGCTGCCCTTCCGCAAAATGCGCGGCATGAGAAACATCGTCGCGCACGACTACGCCAACGTGGATTTGAAGATCGTGTGGGAGGTCGCCACCGTCCACGTGCCGGAGGTCTGCGCGGTGCTGGAAAAGTTTTTCGCTAGTCAGACCAATGACACCGGCACGCCGTAGCCGACGTAAGCGCGCGTGCCGTCGGCGTCCCGCGACTGCGGGATCGCGGGTGAAGTGGTTGTTGCTCGTGCGCGAGCCGCCGCCCGCGTTCCACCAGCGAAGTTGAAAGCGAACAGACGGTTGCGCAGGATGAAGGAAGCCGATAGATTGTCGGCATGAAACCGCCGATTGCTCCGCATCTTCTCAAGGATGCCTTGTTCCGCGAACTCATGGCGGAAGGGCTGGCGATGCAGGACCGTTTTTCCGCCGAGCCTGTATATGCGAAGACGGGCAAGGGTTATCTCAAGAGCGCCGGCGTCGCGGAGCTACAGCGCGTCAAGGCCGCCAAAATATCCAAGCGCCCGTGACCGATGCAACGGGTGCGGGCATGGCTGGCTCCTTTCACGTGGGAGATGGTGACGGCGCAAAACGCCGTGCTGTGCGCGGCCAAGAACGCATTGCACAAACCGACCTCTGATGGTCACGAGCAAACGAAGCAACTCTGGGAGTCCCGTCATCGTCAGCCCATGTCCTTGGACGAAGCGGTTGACCTCTGCCGCCGCTGTCATCGGCTCGCGCCATTTTGCTTCTATAACGGCAACACCTTCGCCTCGATCATCGCGCTCGTGATCAAGAGGCTCGACCTCCCGCCGGAACTAGCCGTCATCATTCGCAGCCTTGCCGGCCATATCGTTGCGGGCGTCTCTACGGGCGAGGAGGAAAAAGCGTTCCGCGTGTTTTGCGAATCGCTTGGACAGGGGAAGTGAACCACCAAAGCCTGCGAAATTCCACGATGGCGCAGGTGATGCGGGCTTCCTCGGCGGTCGGGTAAAGGTGCGCGACGGCGTCGCGGGTTTCACCGGCGAACTTCACGCGGCACACGGCGACGAGGCCGACGGTGAGGCTGTCCACGCCGTAGCCGACGTAGGCGCGCGTGCCGTCGGCGTCCCGCGGCTGCGGGATCGCGCGTGAAATGGTTGTTGCTCGTGCGCGAGCCGCCGCCCTTGTTCCACCAGCAGCGGTCATTCAAGCTGACAAGGCTTAACTGCAGGTGGACAAGTTCCGCAAACCGACTCCATTTGCGCGATGAGATCGTCTATTGGCCTAGTTCCCACAAGTGTGATCGCCGCAAGGTCAGGAGCAAGTAATCGTCCACACCGCCGATCTTCCTCATCTCGCAGTTCGAGGATTTCCGGTGAGGTGCCGCGACGCATCGCTCGAACTGCGAGAGGAGTTTCTACCCAGAATCTGATCGCTGGGCGCAATGTTCGACCAAGAGCCCGTCCCGCCAATACAACTGGTTTCTTCATCGAGTTGATAAGCAGACTTTCCATTTCACGAGCATCACCAGGGTGATTTGCCACCACCCGACAAGCAGCAATGGTTGCTTCATCCTCCAATTCTGTCCCGAGCTCCTTGTCAGCCAGGAGCCATGCACCGGATTCAGTGACACTGACGGGCCTACTCCGATCCGGTTCTCGAAGATGCCTCACTGCAAAGGCCCGCATCATCATGCCAGTATCGAGCCAGTTCCAGTTCAGCTTCTTTGCCAGAGCTAACGCGAGAGTGCTCTTACCGCTGCCAGCAGGACCATCAATAGTCACAACCCGATTCGACGCCCCGGCTTTTTCTGCTAGTAGGAGCCAGAATCGCGGATTGCCAGCATCGTTATCAATTCCTGACAAAGGCTCGCAAACAGTGAGCAACCGGAATCCCATTGCTGTAAGATTCTCTACCCACGATCCGAAAGTGCGGTGATACACGGGCACCAGTTCCGGCCGATCAAACCATTGGAAGCATCGAAAGCCGTCAGTGCCGTAGTCCCTAACACGCCCAGCACCATCTGAAGACCAGCGTGGACCGGCCAAGGGCGCGGTTCGCAGAGGGTGCTCGGTCGTGATGATCAAACGTCCAGAAGGGACGAGGGAACACGAAATCTTGGACAAAGCGCCAGGTAAGTCCGACACGTGATCGAGCGAACAGATTGCAAGCGCAACGTCGAATTGCCCCGGCAACTCCGCCTCCTCGATTTGAGACTCGATAATCCGAAAGTTGCTCAATTGTCTCTGGCGTGCTGCTTCAGCCATGGGAGCCGCAGGTTCAACCCCGACAACTCGGGCACCGCTCTCAACCAACTTCGCAGCCCAACGTCCGCCGCCGCATCCGACATCCAATACCCGGATTTTCCGCAGTTCAGTAACGGCTGGTAATGAGCGTTCGATTAGTGGGTCAAGCAAACTGTGGTCACGAAGCTTACCTCCAATGGAAGCCTGAAGGTAACGCGCGGCGAAAGGGGCGATGGTGTAGGGCATGGCCACGCTAGTTCGGCCGGTTCGCATCACATCGCAGATGAAGTTCCAAACAGGTCCCACCGGGTGATCGGTCGTGCCAAGCCAGTCCGGTCTTGCTGCCGGATCGCGTGGAGCGCAATTGTGTTCACAGGGCACGATCTCAAGCATGAGGGGACTACTGGCTAGCGGAACTTCGGCTTCACCTATGCGCACCACCCCGACGGGTAATTCGCGGTCGTCAGGTTGGAGGATTCGGATTCGACCGTTTGACCAAGCCGACAGGCGCCGCAAAAGACTTCCGTAACCATCCAACCCCGCCCGATCAGTGACGATCCGGATCGCCAACGGTTTGTTGCTTTCCGCCTCTCGTAGAAAAATTGGGTCCGGTTGAGGTGGTGGCCACCCGAGCTGAGAAAGCAACTGTGCAGAGTCACGCCAGATTGCCTCTTGCCATGCACGTTCTGGCCAAGAATCCTCACCTACCTGAATCACGACTGATTGACCGGCAGACGCGCGAAGTGCGGAAGATTCGCCACCGCGCACAAAAATTAGATCGGGGTGGTGACCCAAAAATTCGACGCCAAGCTGGGACGGCTTCGACGTTACGCGGCCGCATGGGAGCCGAACTAACGATGTAATGTGAACATGGAGGCGCGGTGTTCCGAAAGCGTGCATGAGGCTTCGAAGCGCAAGCAAATTCTCATACTCTCCGCTGGTGCCCCCGATCTCTATGATTCGGCATTCTGCGCCGGGCCAACCGCTGAATTCGGCAGACAATGACTCTATCAAACGCGGAGCAGTGGCCCGGGATAAGTGCAAGCGAGGGAGAGATTGAGCAAGAAGCCGTCCGACAGAAATATCCGAGTGATCCTGCAACTCAAAGCCTGGAATGTAGAAACTCGCGCGTGCCGTGTCGCCGTCAAAAGCAACTCCGGAAGTGCTTACCAGAATCTCTCCGAACTCAGTGTTCGGCATGGATGCAATCTCGCCCTGAAGGCATGGCTCAATCTTGCGGTAATCTACTTTCCGCCCTGTCCGGCTCATGCCACGCGCCAACATGGCTGCGGCGCAGCCTTTGCCAACGCCAGATGCCGGGGAGCCAGTGAAAAGAATCCAATCGCGAGTCTCGCTCATAGCTCTCTCCGAAGCCAATCCGCTTCTGGACTACACCTTGGCTTCCGGCAATCAATACCTGCCTCGGTGGTCACTGCGCTGAGGATACGCGCGAATGCTACGAGCCTTGCCAAGGGTGACACCCAAGACTCGGTCAACACCAGTTTCATGGAGTGCCATTGCATTTCTGAAGCGTGTTGGTCTCGCCACAATTTCAATATCGGCGGCGAAGCCTCTTCATTCTCAAGCAACTCAATCACTCGCCAACTTGCCGGACGATTTACGAGTTGTGCATGCCAGCCGTGGCCAAGTTCACCCCAGCTTACGACGACCAGAGCTAGACCACCTACTTTTGCCTGAACAGCCCCCAACAATCTCATTAGCGGCTCCGCATCTCGTGGCACCAACGCAATCGTGTTTCGACCGTCAGAGTTCATGGGGATATCCGGAACACGAAAATCGCTTCCGAGATGAGCGCTGGCAGCATGGCTTGCAGCTTCGATCCAATCCAGAGGTAACCAAGTCGTGGGCGGCGATTCGCAACCCGTTACTGCAAGAACAAATTGGGATGCCGTGGGTTGGCTTCGAGATTCAGAGATATAAAATTCTACCGATGAGAAAGGAAACATCCCACTTCTGCTGACCACGAAGGCCGGACGACCTTCAAGCTCCTCGGGTGGCAAGGAAAAGGATTCTCTACCTGAGCGACGCAAGGCCGCAGCTATCGCCAACGCAATTGCAAAGGAAGCACCACGGCCAGTCCAGAGCGTCCCACGACGCTCCCGAAACGCTCGTTGGAGCACACTTTCGAAAGGGTCATTTTGCGCTACGTTGTCGAACACGAGATGATTTGAGACCTCTGCGAAACTCCCCTCAGGCCCGAGCGTCATAGAACGGCATG
>CAYZJP010000173.1:0-8507 GCA_964478755.1 uncultured Klebsiella sp. | reverse complement strand
CCCGGGCGGAGGCCCGGGCGGCCCTCTTCGACTGGCTCGAAGTCTTTTACAACCGGGAGCGGCTCCACAGCGCCCTCGGCTACCAGTCACCTGTGGACTTTGAACAGCAACCCAACTAGAAATCCCACCGCTCCATGCGCTCACTCGCGGTAGTCCACCAAATCGGGGCAAGGGCAAGATGCTTGCAGCCCTCGACGAAGAAAAAGATTCCTTGCAAGTAGCACGAACGCGGGTGGCGGAGCGATTGCAGAAGGAGATTTCCGAATGCGACGAACAACTCGACACCTTACTCGACCTCATCCTCAGCAAATCCATTTCGCAGGCAGAGTATGCTTCCAAGAAGCAAACTCTGCTTGGCCGAAAAATCGACATTCGGGAGCAACTGGCCAGTTTGACGGGAGAGAGTGCCGGACGGTTCGAACCCATCACTGAGTTCGTAAAGTCAGCCAAACAGGCCGTTTTTCTGGCAGAAAAGAAGAATCCCGACGCATGTCGTGATTTTGTGAGAAAACACGGTTCGAACTTCCTCCTGACCGATGGGCGGCTCTCTTTCGAGTTCAAAAAACCCTTGGAAACATTGGCGATTTTCAATTCCCAACCCGTCGCCACTATCGCGCGTCAGCGCGGAATTCCCGAAAACGAAGTGTGGCGGAGAGAGGGGGATTAGAACCCCCGACTCGCCAATCCCCTTCCATCAAGCATATTTGTTAGGAAATTCACTATGTTGAATCGTCTTGAGCGATAGTTATTGCATAACGGTTTCATACGTTTCAAGATTTTTCGCATGGCATGGCTTTACCGGCGCAAAGACTCCTCCTACTGGTGGGTTGGCTGGCGCACCCCGGATGGCGCGTCGCACTTCCGCTCCACCAAGTGCGAGGACAAGGCGGAGGCGCGCAAGCAGCTCGCGGCCATCGAGCTGCTGTTCGTCGCCCGCGCCCACGGACCGGACGCGCTCACGGCGGTTTATGAATCCCTCTCCGGCCGCGCCACGCCCAAGACTTCGCTCGTCGCCGAACTCGACGACTGGCTCGCGGAGTGCGAGCGGACGACCTCGCACGAAACCGTCGAGCGGTATCGCGGGATTGCGGAGTCGTTCAAGGGCTTCTGCGGCGCGACGACGCGCGGGCAGATGCTCTCCGATCTCACCAGCGACCATCTCCGCACCTACCTGTCGCAGCGCCTGGAGAAGCGCGTGGCGACGACGGTGAACTTCGAGCGCAAGGTGCTCATCGGGTTTTTCCGGCGCGCGGTCGAGGGCAACCGGATCAAGTCAAGTCCGCTGGTGGGTGTGAAGCCGATGAAGGTTTCCCAGCGCGAGAAGCGGCAGCGCCGGGCCTTCACCGTGGACGAACTGCGCGCCATCTACGCGAAGGCCGAATCCCTGGGCGACTTCTGGAAATACCTCGTGCTCGCGGGCACCTACACCGGGCAACGCATGGGCGACTTGGTTTGCCTGACGTGGGGCGCGTTGAACTTTGAGGAGAACACCCTCACCCTTTACCAGCGCAAGACCGACCGGCGCGTGGTCGTGCCGCTGCATCCGAACCTCCGCGCGATGCTCTGGCAGTTGCGGGAGCGTGTGGGGCGGGCGGGGGCGCGGGACACGGAGCCGCTCTGGCCGGAGGAAGCCGCCGCCTATGTCGAGCGCGGGGCGGGGACGTTCAGCAATCAGTTTTACGACGGCATCCTGGTCCCGTGCGGCATCATGCCGCGCCGCGCGCACCGGGGCGAGAAGGATGGCCGGGACAACCGGCGCGACGCCTCGCCCGTGTCGTTTCACTCGCTGCGGCACAGCTTTGTCTCGCTGCTCAAGATCGCCGGCAGCGCGCAGGCCACGGTGAAGGAATTGGCTGGGCATTCTAGCGACCTGATTTCCGACCACTACACGCACCTGCCCGTCGAGGTGCTCGCCGATTCCATCAAGAAACTGCCGGAGGTGACGAAGTGAAGAAGGGCACGAAGTTCAAGCGCATAGGTGCGAAGGTGTTAAGCACGCTCGACCCGGTGGCGCAAATACACATGGTAACGCATGGCGACAAGGTTCCCGAGCGGTTGTTCCATCTGATTCACGAATTGCGCGCGGTAGTGGAGAGCGCGGAGCGGCAAGGACACACGCTCGCCATTTTTCGCGACTTCAAAGACCCAAAACCGCTTGGCCAGAAGACCACTATTGAGGACTGCGAGCGGCGATACTACACGCCCGATTTTCTAAACCGGCGCGCAAAAGAGGCAGTCAAGGAGCTTGCAATTATTGTTTCCGACGCAGCGTTGACCGGCGACCCAAGCGACCTCCGCGAGCTGGCGGACGCGATTGAAATCGAGCACAGGAAGTCAACGCGCGATTCCGCATCGGAGCGCCGGCTTTTTATGATTGTTCGCTTTCGTGGGTTCAAGAAGCAGCAGGAATTCAAGGGCACCTTTGCCCAAGCTCGCGAGATTATCGCGGAGCGGTTTGACGATTACCCGGACGATGCTCAACTCCGAAAAGAGTTCGACGCATTGGGCATCAAATTCCAGCGCGACAAAACCGGTTCCAACCGCGAGAGGAATTAGAAACAGATTTTCTTCAAACCTGTTTCAGATTACTGCGCGGCACTGTGGTTGACTGCGAGGCAGCATGAGTCTGCTACCTCAATTCGATCTGGCGCGCCTCTCAAAATCGAAGCGTGAAGTTGACCTCTCACCCACCACCATCCGGGCATATTCCCGGCTTGGCCTGCGGCTTCACAAAGTCGGCAAGGCCGTGTTCTTCAGCCGCTCCGAACTGACGGCCCTGATTACCAGCGGTGCGCTCGCCGCCGCGATGCAGAACGCGGCCAAGGCGAAAGGCCGCGCGTGAGCCGCAGAAAATTCGCCCTTCGCTGGTCCCGCTGTTCCGGTTCAACTCGCCGGCTCGTTGAAAAAATACTCGCGCGCGGATGGATGCCTGAGCATCGCCTCGCCGACTTCTACCCACGGCGGCGGAAATTCCAGCATCGGAGGAACAGGCCATGAGCATGACCTTCACCAAGCTGTTCAGCAGTATTACCGACTCGTCCATCTGGTGTCAGGATGACCACACGCGCCTTGTGTGGATCACGATGCTGGCAATGGCAGACAAGCACGGGCGCGTGTGGGCGGAAATCCCCGGCCTTGCGAGCCGCGCGCGTGTGCCAGTGGAAGCCGCAGACCGGGCAATCGCCATCTTTCTCGCACCGGACCCGCACAGTCGCACCAAGGACCATGACGGACGGCGAATTGAGCCGATTGATGGCGGCTGGCGGTTGCTGAATCACGCCAAGTATCGGGCCATGCGGGACGTTGAGGACCAGCGGGCCAAGGCAGCGGAGCGGAAGCGTCGCAGCCGGGCGAAGTCAAAGAATGTCACGCTTTGTCACGCTTCAAGTGTGACAGTCACGCCAAGTCACGACAATGCAGATGCAAATGCAGAAAGAGGGAGGGGGGGAGGGGCTTCGCACCCGGTCGAGTTGCCCAAGGGGTTCCCAAGCTCAGAAGCCGACGCTGCGAAGCAGGCGAGCTTTGCCGGATGTTCGGAGGACTTCGCCCGGCTTGTCTGGAATGAAGCGGCGGCGCGCGGCGGACTGGATTGCTTCGGCAAGCCCGTGGTGAACTTCCGCGCTTACCTCGCCGGACGATGGCAGGGCGAACGCGGACGGCAAGCGGAAGCGAAGGTCAACGCAGCAACGAAAGGCACTACTTATGCACGTATCCCAAGCAATCCCCGCAACGCTGGCACGTATTGAGGTCGCAGACCCGCGCACCGCGCCGGGCAAGTCTTTCAAGCCGTCCGCTGATTGGCGGTCCAAGTGGCTCAGGCTCGACGAGGCCGCGCACCCGGATGTAGCCGCGTTGGCCTTGGCAACGGAGCAATTCGCCAAGCGGCTCGCCTTCAACGACCGAAACGGTCCCCGGCTGCTGGTCCTCGGTGGCAAGAACGGCGTCGGTAAAACCCATGTCGCGCGGGCAATCCACCGCTATTTCAACGCTGTCGCGCTCGACTGCATGACGCGCGGAAACTGGCGTTGCGATAGCGTCCCGCACTCGGTGTTCTCGGAGTGGGCGGAGCTTGCCGAGTGCGAGCCTGGCCGGAGCGCACCGGCTTGGGACACCGCGACCGGGGCGGACGTGCTGATGTTGGATGATGTGGGCGCGGACGTGGACCGCTTCAAGTCCGGCCTGCCCGTCGCCAACCTCGCGTGGATGCTGAACGCACGGGAACGCCGTTGGACTGTCGTGACGCTCAATCATCCGCCGGGAGCGTGGTCAGATCGTTTCGACAAGCGCGTTGCCGACCGGCTTCACCGGCACGCGCAGATCATTGAGTTGAAGGATGCGCCGAGTTACTGGCAGGCCGAGTGTCAGCCCGCTGTCGTCACCGCTGCAATGATGACACGTCAACAATACGCGTGCGGGAGGGCCACCCCACCCCGTAAGGAATCTTTTACCGCTGCGGAGGGAACAGGTTGCCAATGAACCCCGACATTTCTCTGTGAGCAGTCCGAAAACCTCATGTCCCTCCCCAATCGCAGCCAAGAGTTGCCCTAAAACCATGAAAAAGCCCAGCAAAACCGACCTGAAAACCATCAATGGACTCGCCGAATTTCTCGGCGCAGACCGCAGGACACTGCGCCGCGCGCTGTCCGGTGTCCGCCCGGTGAAGCGCGGACGGCTCCGCCTCTACCCCGTGTCCATCGCCGTGCTGGCCTTGGCGACGCGCCGTCAGCGCGAGCAGAGCGGCCCGCTGGCGAGGTTGAAGGCCGCGCGCCTGGCGAAGCAAGTTGAGCTTCTGCGGTTGAAGCTCGCGGGCCGGCAGTCGGAACTCATCAGCCGCACGACGGTCGAGAAGATGCTTCGCGAACTCCACGCCGCCACGGGCGAGCTGCTTAGGCGGAAGCTGGAAACCGAATACCCGCTGGCCGCCGCGAACCGCGAGCCGGCGGAGCTTCGCGTTCTCGGCAAGCGGTTCGTGGACGAAATCTGTGTCGGGATGCAGCAGACGGTTCAATCGTGGAAAAGCGAGGACTCCGCCGAATGAGCACGCCCGCCACTGAGCTTTCGCCGCGTCAGGCGCGCATCTGCGAGCTGGCCGCAGGCGGCGAGAAGGACGTTGCCATTGCCGCGCACCTTGGCATGAGCTTCTCGACGTGCCGGAGCCACTGGACGAAAATCTTCGCGCGCCTTGGCGTCCACAACCGCACCGCTGCTTGCCTCTTGTGGGCGATGCGGCAGCGCGGCGCACCCATCCTCAATTTTGCTGACGGCAAAAGTGCTGACACGACGCGAGTGCGTCGCCGTGCGACCTTCAAGCCGTGACGACGCAAAAGCAATTCATCCGAACCGAGGATTTGGAACAACTCGCCAACGAGCTTTTCGGCAGCGGCATGGCCCCACTGCCGCGCGACCCGTTGAGGCGCCGTTCCGTGCTGGCCGCAGAATTCAGCCGCGCGCACATCACGATCCCCGGCGTTTCTCGCCGCGACGAATCGAAGTTCGCCGCGCTCGGCACGCCGTTCCGTGCCATCGCTGCGAGTCGGCAAGCGCGCGTTGACGCCTTCATCGCCGCCCTTGAGCCGCGCCCGACGGTTGACGGCGTGCGCGCCCGGCTGGTGAAAATCTTTGGCGAACGCGCTCTCGTCCAAAACCTGCTTCATGCCCGGAAGCAAATCGCGTTCAGCTTGATGTTGATTTCAGAACTTGAAGGCGATGCCCAGGCCAAAGTGCCGGACGACCTCTCGCAAGCCGCGCGTCTGCTGGCCGACAAACTCGAAGCTTTCGGTGCCCGCGAAAAACACATCGCACGCGGGCAGACATTCCCGACCTTCGGATCGGGCCTGGCGTTGCTCTCCGAGTTGACCAATGCCGTTCTCGACAATGGTGAAACGAGCGGCACTTCCCCGAAGTCCGTCCCCGCCGCGCCTTCCGCCTCGCCGAAACCCTCGCCCCGCACGCCCGCGAAAGCGTCGGAGCATCCGCCCGCCTCACCCCGCCCGGAACTGCGCGGACTTGACCGCGTCGAAGCCGCGCTCAAAAAAGTTTTCAGCCGATGATTTTATGAAAGCACTCACCGAAATGTCCGAAGATCAAGCCATCGCCGCCGGTTACGACCGCACGGAATGGCAACAAGCCGAAAAAATCCGGCAGGCCAGCGATGAATCCCTCACCCCCGGCCTCGCTACCGCCCGCGCGGCAGTTCGCGCGGCAGAGGAATCGCTTGCCGCCGCCCACACGGAACAGGCCAACGCCTTGCAAATCCAGTTGGCATTGGACAAGCAAGCCGGTGCGCTGAAATCGGAACAGAGCCGACTGGCCTACGCGCAAGGGCAGCTCTCAACCTGGCGAAATGTCCTGAACGAGCACGAAACAAAGATGAATCACGCCATCATCGGCAGCGATGCGTTTGGTTTTCCAACCGGCGTTCAGGTCGGAATGGAAATCGCCGGCCTGCGCGAACTGGTGAGCGGGGCGGAAGCGTGGATTCCACAGCAGCGCGAACGCATCGCGACACTGGAAGCCGACTTGAACGCAGCCCGCGCAAAATTGGGTCTCACTGAATCCGCCAGCGAGGGCAACGCCCTGGAAGCACCGGCGGATGAATCGAAGCCGGGCCGGAAAGGCCGGCGCTGAAATTTTCGCCAGCGGAAACCTCATGCTCCGCTGGCACCCGTGCGCGCGAGGCCATACGCGCACGCACGGGGTCAACTTGTTTTGCTGGTATTGACTCGCCCGGCACGTCCTAAATACCGCTCGCAAATTTGCCCTGATTAGCTACGCTTTCCCCATCAATGCAACGCCGCATGAACCATCAGAGCCAGCCTTGGCCGACACTCGAAGGGCGCTTGAATCAGCCGCAGACTTCACGCGTGGAGGCGGTGCGCCAGCTCCAGACCACGATGCCGCTCACACCGCTCGCACAAGGCGTGTTGAAACAGAGCAACGGCGGCTTATCGAATGGGCCAAAGAAAACCGGAAGCTAGGCGGACGGTTGCCGCCAGAATTCACACGGGGTGGCGAGCATCAGGTTTATTTCCACAAGCTCAAGCAACGTTACGTCAAGGCCACTTTGCTGGAGCGGCAGTTGGGCTATGGTATCGCCCTCGGCTCCCAGGTTCGCGGCGCAACGCCGTCCGAATACCTTGACCGGCTTGATTTGCAGAACCGGATTTTCAACGACGACATTCGGCTGGAGCGCATCGTTCTGAAAAGCGGCAAGCCGATCATCGTCACTTCGCAACCCTTCATCAAGGGCGCTTCGCCCACGCCGACGGCGCTGGATGAATTGATGCTGGGCAAGGGCTACGAACGGTTGGCCGAGGGCGCTTATTACGGAGCGCAACACGGCCTGCTGATATTCGATTTGTTTCCCCGGAATGCGATTCTGGCGGCGGATGGACACATCTATCCGATTGATCCCGTAATTCAGCGCATCACGCCCGAGTTTGCGCAGTTTTTGCGGGAAGAACCTTACACCATCAATCTGCTGTAAGGCTTTGCCCAAGGCACACGCATGAAACAACTGCCGCCAGTGGTTCACCTTGGCCCGTGGAATCCCGTAGGCGCGTCGCAACCTCCGGTATGACGCGCCGCACCCCCCGGAAAGAAAAAGCCCGCCAGCGCGAAGCCAGCGGGCCGTGTGAGTGTAGCGGCTGCTACTTCATTCCCTGCAACGCCTCCGGGCACTTGATCACCAGATCGGACAACTCCGAAATCCGATTTTTCAACTGCTCAATGGCGGCGGGCAGTTCATAGCCGACGGAATAATAGACCGCTTCCACCTTATCGTGCCGCCGCGCCAAATCCTCGTAGCCTTCAACGGCGAGCGTGGTCAAGCCTTCCAGCACGCAGCACAGCGTCACCGCTCGAAAACGGACATTCAGCAGGGCATCTTCGACATTGCATGACGACACAAAGAAGCGGTGACGCCGGTCTTGCTCGTTCGGATTCACTTCGCACCCCCCTTTCACCAGCGCGGCCACTTCGCGGAGCAAGGCGACGCAAGCCCCATCCTGCCAAGTGGTGCAAACGAACTTGTCCGCCGCGTCCATCTCGTGCCCATCGGCCCACGCGCGTAGCGCCTCCGCCCGCGTGATTTCACGCGCCGTCACCACGTTGCCCGCGAGGCTCACCCGAAACCACTGCCCCCGCCCGTCACGCCCCACGGCGGACCCATTTGGCCGGCTCGCGCCCGGATGCCCGACGAACACGCATTCAAGCGCCTCCGCCTGCCGCGTGAACTCGCGGCGCGCCTGGTTGGGAGCGACGGCCATCGGCGCGAGCCTTGCCATCGTCTCGCGATGATGCACGAACCGCGCCGCCTCTCCTGCCAACGCGGCGTTGACCTGCTCCGGTGGATACTTCGCCAGCCTGCCGGACAGTTCGGGACCGACTTCCACCGTCACCGTGCTTGTGGACTGCACCCCGTTGCCGGCCGGGCGCTTCGCCGTATTTGTGCTTGGGTCTTTCCTAGTTGAGCGGGTGTGAACCTGCTGAAACACTGGGACTGACAA
>CAYZJP010000172.1:0-8509 GCA_964478755.1 uncultured Klebsiella sp. | reverse complement strand
GCCGCGCGCTCGGCGAGACTATCGCTGTCTTTCTCGTCGTGGGCCGACAGGACAACCAGTGGCCTGCGAATCTATTCTCGCTGCGCCCGCTGCTTGAAGCGGGCCAGACACTCACGAGCAAAATCGGCGGCTCGGAGACGAACATCGCCTACGGCGACCCGCTGCATTGGGGCGCGATGCTCGGCCTCGGCCTGCTGCTGCTCGCGCTCGTCGGCGCAGTGACGTGGCTCGGCGCTTGGCTTGCGGAACGGAGGTCGCCCCATGCGTAAGCTGCGCGACCACGCCTTCTCCGTGCTGGCCGGCGCGTGCGCGCTGCTTGCGTGCGGCTGCTTCGCGGCGATTGCCGGCGCGCTGCTGTTCCGCGGACTGCCGGCGGTGAGCTGGCAGTTCCTCACCGAGCAAATCCGGCTCGTCGGCGCGGCGGGCGGCATCTTTTTCAACCTCGTCGGCACGCTCATCCTCATCGCGACCGCGCTGGTCGTGAGCGCGCCGCTCGCCACGGGCGTCGCGCTCGTGCGCGCCGTGTATCTGCGGGACGCGGCGGCTCGGCGGCTCGGCCTGTTGCTTTACGTGCTCAACGGCGTGCCTTCCATCCTGTTTGGAATTTTCGGCTTCATCGTGTTCGTGAAGTATCTCGGCTGGGGCAAATCGTGGCTCACCGGCGGCGTGCTGCTGGGCGTGATGATTCTCCCGACGGTCGCTGTCGCGCTGGTCGAGCGGCTGCAAAGCCTGCCGCAGAAATACACCGAAGCGGCGGCGGGTCTCGGCCTCACGCAATCGCAAATCATCTGGTCGGTGCTGCTGCCGCAAAGCGCGAGCGGCCTTGTCACAGGTTCCTTGCTCGGACTCGCGCGGGCAGCGGGCGAAACCGCGCCCATCATGTTCACCGCGACGATTTTTGCCGGTGCGACCGTGCCCCACGGAGTGAAGGAAAACCCCGTGCTCTCGCTGCCGTATCACATCTTCATCCTGGCGCAGGATTCGTTCGACCCTTCCGTCGGCGGCAAGGTGTGGGGCACGGCGGTGGTGCTGCTCGCGCTTGTGCTCGGCTTGAGTTTGGTCGCGCTGCCTCTGCGGCTGAAAATCCACGAGGAGGCGCATCATGGCTGACGCGCCTGCCAGCACGCCGCCGATTCTGGAAGTCGAGAACCTCTCCGTGCGTGCGGGCACACGGACGATTCTGCGTGGCGTAACGCTTTCCATCGCGGAACATCAAATCTTCGGCCTCGTCGGGCCGTCGGGCGCGGGCAAGAGCACACTGCTCAAATGCCTCAACCGCCTCGTGGAACTCACGCCGCAGCTTCGCCTCAATGGCGATGTGCGGTTTCACGGGCAATCCATCTTCGCGCCTGACGTGGACGTGGACCATTTGCGCGAACGCATCGGCGTCATCTTCCAGCAGCCGGTGATTTTTCCGCAGAGCATCGAGCGCAACGTCCTCTTCGGCGTGCGACATCTCGGGCGCGTGTCGAAACGCGAATGGCCCGAGCGCGTTGAGCGCGCCCTGCGCGAAGCCGCCTTGTGGGACGAGGTGAAAGACCGGCTCGCCGAGTCAGCGTTGCGCCTCTCGGTGGGCCAGCAACAACGCCTCTGCCTTGCACGCACGCTAGCCGTGGACCCGGAAGTCATTTTGCTCGACGAACCGACGAGCGCGCTGGACCCGAAGTCCACCGAGGCCATCGAGGAGTTACTCCTGCGCCTGAAGCAGCATCGCACGCTCGTGCTCGTGACGCACAACCTGGCCCAGGCCCGCCGCGTATGCGACCGCGCCGGCTGCCTGCTCCTGCGCGACGACGCGGGCGTGCTCGCTGCGTGCGACACGATGGCCGCGCTTATTAAGTCAACCCAGCCGCCCGAGGTCGCCGCGTATTTGCGGCACGCGGACTGACACCACCCAAACCATGCGAACCTCAGCTCCCGCACGCATTGGATTCGTCACACAACCGTAACCTTTCGCAGCCCGTTCCCAAACTGCTCACCCCACTCAAAGCAAAACATGAAGCACACAAAGCCAGTCCGTTCCACCCTGCTCGCCGGCCTTGCCGTCGCGGGCTTCACCGCCACCAACGCCGCCGCGCAGACCTCCGACCCCGTGCTCGACCTGCTGGTGCAAAAGGGCCTCATCACCAAGCAGGAGGCGGACAACGCCAAGCTGCAAGTGGAGAAGAATTTCAGCCAGGCCTTTGCCGCCAAGACCGGGACGCCGGACTGGGTAAAGAGCTACAAGCTGGGCGGCGACTTCCGGGGCCGCTTCGAGTCGCACCAGATTGAGAACCGTGGGGCCAGCTCCAGCGACCGCAACCGCTGGCGCTACCGGCTGCGCTTCGGGGTCACGGCGGATTTGCTCGACGATTTCGAGGTCGGCGTCCGCCTCGCATCGGGCAACCCGAACGCGGCCTTCGGCGGCAACCCGCTGTCCGCGAACACGGACATGGGCGATGGGGCCTCGCGCAAGTTCGTCTGGATTGACACGGCCTACGCGAAGTGGACGCCCGTCCACAGCACCGATTGGCTGACGAGCGTGACCATCGGCAAGATGGACAACACGTTGGCGCTCTCGCCGATGGTGATTGACGCGGACTACCAGCCGGAGGGCCTGGCGCTGCAAGTGCGGCACAACTTCAACGAAGACCATGCGCTCAAGTTCAACGGCGTGCTCTGGGTGCTGGACGAATTCAACCAAGGTGCTGCCGCGAGCCGCGACCCGTATCTCTTCGGCGCGCAGTTGGTTTATGACACGAAATGGAACGCCAAGCTCGACACCTCGCTGTCCGCCGCGCTGCTCGGCATCCAGAACAAGAACAACCTCACCGTGGCCGCCGCGCCGGACATCAACGGCGGCAACACCCACAGCACGACCACCGCGCCGGCCACCGGCTTCAACGCCGCCGTGCTTGGCGGCGCGGCCACCTACAAGCTGGAGCACGTGCCTGGTTACGCCGGTGCGTTCCCGGTGAAGCTCTCGGGCGAGTGGATGCGGAACTTCTCCGCCCCGACGGAGAACGAGGCGTGGAACGCGGGCCTCACGCTCGGCAAGGCGGGCAAGCGCGGCCTGTGGGAAGTCGGCTACAAATACGTCATGCTGCGTGGCGACGCGTGGTATGAGGAACTGGTGGACGACGACTTCGGGGCCTACTACAGCGCGGCCACGGCGGTGCGCAACGCCGGCCCCGGCTTCAAGGGCGGCACCAACTCCAAGGGCCACGTCATCAAGGCCGTCTATAATTTCACCGACGCCTTCTCCGCGACGACGACATTCTACTTCACCGAGCTGGTGAACAATCCCTTCCCCGGCACCGGCCCGACCTCCGTGGGGCATCTCATGTTCGACCTGATGTGGCGGTTCTGACACGCAGCCGGAATCAACGCGGAAGGTCGCTCAATGGACCGGCCAGCTCGACGCGCTCAAGCACACGCGTCGGGCCGAGATGCTCGTCGAAGCCGGAGGCTTCCATCGTCACGCGGCCGCTGCGTTGAACCTTCACCAAGGCCCAGGAGTATTGCCGGTCGTTGGGGTTCGTGCTCTCGCCGGGCGCGGCTTCGAAGGGCGAGCCGCCTGCGCCGACGATGACCTGCCAGGCGCGGCCGCCGTCCTTCGCGGTCGGTTGCATCGCGTGATAGATGTGCTCGTGGCCGCAGAAGAAAGTCGCGTGGTGTTTCTCCATCAGCGCCCAGAACGCGGCGGAGTTTTCCGGAAAGACATCGAAGCCCTTGGGCTTGACCTTTTCGTTGTAGCGGTAGGTGAAGGCCATCTTGTGCCCGAAGACGAACTGCCGTTTCACACCGCGCGTCTGCGCCGCCGCGAGGTCCGCCGCGAGCCATGTGACGGGCGCGTGCGAGTCGGCCCCGACGGCGTCGGTGTTGATGACGGCGAAGTGCAGGCCGGCGAAGTCGAAGGAGTAGCTCAACTGCCGCTGGTCGGTCTGCACGCCGTCCTGACCGATGCGCGGCGCGTGCTCGACGTTCCACGCGGTAGGCGTGGCTTGATGCGCGCGAAACCAGCGGTTGGTGTCGAGGATGAGGTCACCCATGTTTTCCCGCCACGCTTTCTCGCAAGGCAGGGCGGCAATCTTCGTGGGTTCGCCGGAGGGGAGCATACACTTCAACTGGACTTCGTGGTTGCCCGGCACGGGGAGGACACACACGCCGCGCTCGCCCATCCCGGCGACCATGCCGCGCCAGAAGGCATACTCGCGGTCGAGGGTCTGACGGTTGGTAGTGTAACCGTAGATCATGTCGCCGTTGAAGAAGAGGGCGTGGGGTTTCTGCGCCTCGATCTCGTGGAGCATCCGGGCGAACACGCGCGTGTTCTGCAACCAGAGCCGGTCTTGCGCCGGGCTGTTGGTCGCGACGGGGTCGTGGCGGGAATCGCCGACCGTCGCAAAGGAAAAGACGACCGGGTCATGCTCTTGGTCGGTGGCCCGCGCAGTAGAGATGTCACCGGCGAGCCAGAGAGCGAGCGCGAGACGGGGAATGATTTTCATGGTGCGATAAAGAGGGCGGCGTTTGATGCCGCCGCCGTCCAGCTACGGATAATTTCAAAGCAATCGCCGGCCGCCGGGCGATTGACCGGATCTCTACGGACCATTCACGATTGATCCGTCATACGTCCACTGGATGTCAGGAACGTGAGGGTCAACCGCCTTGGCGTTGCCATTGAAGTTCGAGCACGCATACGAATACTTGAACCACGAGGCATGGCCGTCGGCAAATGCGATGTTGAAGCCCTCGTTGTGCCGGGCCGAGGCCCGAGACGTGTAGGCCTGCGGGCTCATGAGATTTCCCAGGTTTGCCGCCGGCCCGTAGAAGGGCTTCTCGGTGGACTGGCTGCGCACGTCGAGCAGAAAGACAAACGCCGACGGGCTAACCACATTTTCCACCCGCAGGTCAACGCCGGCAGTCAATACCGTTCCCGGCGTCAGCGGGTTGTTGTTCAGGCTCGTCGCCCCGCCCTTGGAATTCATCGAGTAGGTGAAGGGAATGCGTCCGTTGGGCGTCGTCGGGTCACCGCCGGCCATCACGGCCGGATCAAAGGGCTGGGACACGGTGGTTGGGCATTTGAAGGCCGTCTTCCCTGCCACGTAAGCTTTCGGGTTCGGCTGGTAGAGATGGAGCGCCTGTTCCCCCATGTATCTCGGGAGGATGTGGAACCAGGCATCGGCTCCCGCTCCGGTCCCGGTCGCAATTCCCGTGGCAACGGCCCCCGACGCATCCGACCACTTCGGAAAATCCTCGTTGTATCCGCCCCCGACCCCGGGAGTGCCATTGGGGATTTTGGTTCGCGGAAACTTGTTGCCGCTGTCATCCAGGTAAAGGTTCTGTGCGAGTCCCCATTGCTTGAGATTGCTCAGACAAGCTATTGTATGCGCTTTCGCCTTGGCTTTTGCCAGTGCGGGCAGAAGCATCCCGGCGAGAATCGCGATGATGGCAATGACGACGAGCAGTTCGATCAGGGTGAAGGCGCGGCGGGTGGAATGATTATTGGGGTTCGGGTTCATGGTTGTGCGGTGTTCAGTTTGTCCGCCAGCAAGCTGACCCGTGCCGGTTACGGACCAAGGTCAGCCCGGTGAAGATTCAGAAACGGCTGCCCGACGCGCGGCATGTCTCAGCCGTTCACCGCCTGGAGCAGGGCCGCGCCCGGCAGCGGCAATGCCGGCTTCTCCCCCAGTTCATTCGCCGGCGCGCCGCGCGTGGAGATCGGCAGCAGGCCGCCCTCACGGTAGAGCGTGATGGAGACGTGCTCGTTGCGACGGATGCAGTCCTTGATGGCGTCGGGGTGCTTCTCGCAGTGGAGGAGCGTCTTCCACGAGTAGATGTGCTTGGGCTTGTGGAAGTCGCTGTTCGCGATGAAGGGCAGGCGCTTCAAGCCAATCGGCGCAAAGATGTCGTTGCGGTTAGCGATCTCCCACGCGTCCAGCAGCGGCGCAAACTCGTCCTGATTTTCCCACAGGTAGAGCGTGTTCTTGCCCCACTCGCTCTTGAAGACGTGCGGGTGCGAGGCCACGGCCAGCGCGCCCTGCGCGTGGAGCTGCGCGATGGTCTCCGGCAAGTCCAACGCGGAAGCAATGGGCATCTGCATGTCAATGCCCAGCAGGTGCGCGGAACTCTTCTTCGTCAGGCCGTCCTTGTTGAACTCGATGCCGGCGAGCACGAGCATCCCATACTTGCGCCACGCGCGGCAGCGCTCGCGGTCCAGCACCTCGAAGTATTCCTCGAGCTGGCTCTCGGCGAGGACGAGGTTGCTCAACTTGCTCAACTTCCCAATCACGCGGCGCGGGTCCGCCAAATGGTCGGTGACGCAGATGCAGTCGAAGCCGCGCGGGCCGTAGAAATCCACCAACTCCGGCACGGTGAGCTTCCCGTCCGAGTAGTTGCTATGAATGTGAAAATCGCAGAGCAACGCGCGCGGCACGCCCGCGGTGTTCGAGGCCACAGCAGTGTCATTCGCAGTCACGGCGGGCAAAATCTTCGGCGTCGCGGGCGCAAACTTCGACCAGTCGCCCGCGTCATCGCACTGCTTGAGCACCAACTCGGCAATGCGCAGCGCGGCGTCGGGGTGCGAATGCTTCAGCAGGTTCGCGCGCCACTCGTGCCAGAGCCGGGCGCGCTTGGTGAACGCCTGTTCAATGATCTCGGGCACCTCGCGATTGCGCTCGGTGACCATGCCGAGGCCGAGCTGCTGCACGACCTGCGCGTTGCCCGTCTCCTGGCCGGGGATGATTTGATTGATGACCAGCGGGCAGCGCGCGGCGATGGCTTCCTGCACCACGGCCCCGCCCGCCTTCCCGATGAGGACATGGTGTGAGAGCATCAGCGCTGGCATTTGGTTCGTCCAGCCGAGCACCTGCACGCGGTCGCCGCGCTCGCGGAAGCGGTCCTGCAACTCCGCCTTCAACTCCGCGTCGCGGCCGGTCGTGATGGTGAGATGGACGCGTTCATTCTCGAGCAGGCGGTCCAGCACCTTGCCGCACTTCTTCTTCCCGTGGTTGATGACGTAAAGCAGCCTGATCGGGCCGTCCTCGTCGAGCGGAAACGGCACCAGGCCGGGCGTGGCGAAGTGCGGGCTGACGGGAAAGCCCAGCGGGTGAATGCGCTCCGCTTCCACACCCGCCATGTTGAGCACCACGGCGGTGGGACGGTTCGCCACCACGAAGGCATCGCTCGGCGCGCGGTGCCACGCGGCGTTCACCGAGATGGAGTCCGTCACGATGGTGACGAGCTTGAACGGCTTCTCCGAGTGATCGCGGAACAATTCCTTGATGATGGGCGCGTAGGCGGGATACGTGGACACCACGCAATCCGGCTGCGCCACCCGCAGCACGTCCCCGAGCGCGCCGCGCAGCCGCGTGAGTCCGCCGACGCCGCTGTCCGCCACGGGGACGTGGTCGAGGAGCGAGTAGATGCCGCGCCAGAGCGTCGGGGCGTAGCGCACGACGCCCAGGTGCGCGCGTTTGACCAGCGTGTTGAGGCGTCCGTAAGTGCTCTCGAACAGGTCGAGCACCTCGACCTGCGCTTCGGGGGAAATGAGTTCGAGCGCGTCCCGCAGATTGCGGGCGGCGGCGTTGTGGCCTTCGCCAAAGCCCGCGGTGAGGATGAGAACTTTCTTCATGGCACGTTTCTTTTGAACGTGCCGGGGGCAAGTGACGGCTTCAGGACGAAGGGGAAACGATTGGGTGAAATACAAAGCGAAAAGAAGCCGGCCTGGGCGGCCACGATGCGTCGGTTGCACCAGCAGGCCGCGAACTGTATTCCCTCTCCCTCCGAGGGAGAGGGCAAGGGTGAGGGTGAAGACGTGTGAGTCCGGCAGTCCGGGAATTTGAGATTGAAAATTGGCAGTTGAAAATTTGCCATTGCCGACTCCCCCTCTCCCCGGCCCTCTCCCGCTGGGAGAGGGAGTCACATCATCCGCGTCTCGACAGGCTGTGATGCGTGATTTTCCTGCAACAGCTTGCTCACCCGCGCCACCACGTCGCGCGGGCTGAAGGGCTTGGTCAGATAGTCGTTCGCGCCGAGCCGCAGGCCGGTCACGCGCGCCTGTTCGCTGGCCCAGGCGGTGAGCATGAGGATGGGGATGTCCCGCGTGGAGGGCAGCAGGCGCAGCATCTCGCACACGGCGAGGCCGTCGAGGCCCGGCAGGTTCAGGTCCAGCACGATGGCCTCGGGCAGCCACCGCTGCGCGGCGCTCACGGCGGCCATGCCGTCGGTGGCGGTGCGCACCTCATAGCCCGCGTCGCGGAAGTTGTAGGTGAGCAACTCCGTGATGTCCGACTCGTCATCCACGACCAAAACCCGGTGTGTCATAGGCCGGGGACTATCCGGCCTGATGGCGTTCCAAGCAAAGGCGGCGCGGTGAAAGGCCGGTGACGTTCCGGTGTCGGTGCGCCGGGGACCGATGCGCCCGGCCACCACGGCTCAGGAAGCTGGCATCGTGGCTGGCTCCGGAGGGGGCGGGACCGCGGCGGGAGCCACGGGGGGAGGGGCGGGGGCGTGGCGGCGCGGCCAGGGGGGG
>CAYZJP010000171.1:0-8583 GCA_964478755.1 uncultured Klebsiella sp. | reverse complement strand
TTCAACGCCAGGTTCGTCCACCAGCACAGCAGGATTTTGATGCGTCAGCCCTGGCAACCAGGGTGCCAGTGCGGGTTTAATTTCTTCGGTCAGTTTCAAGGTTTTTCCCTTCTCGTCAGCGCCGCTGGTAGGGCGCGTCTGTCCTCAGCGCGCCGCCAACGTGCCGGCGGTTTGCAACCGCCGTCCAGTGCGGACCCAGCAGGGAATCGCCCGGTCTGCTGGACATCACCGACGGCGATTTCAAATCACCGGCACGCGCCCTACCCGCTTCCGTTCCGCCGCACCCCGTCCGGCTTCCGCCGCATCCCGGCTCGCTCCCGGCACACGCCGGGAAATCCCAGCGGCACCGCTGGTTGTTTCCTCCGCGCGCCGGACGCCTTCCGGGCCACGCCGGAACGAATCCGGCGCACATCTGAAGCCTTCCGGCGCACGCCGGAACCTTCCAGATGTGCCCCGGAACCCTCCCGGCGCACCCCGGATTTCCTCCTCAATCTCCCCCTGTCCGTCCGGTAACTCATTAAACCTCAACTAAATACAGCTATGGCAAAAGACGACTTCATGCCCAAAGACAAGCCCGGCTACCTCGGCTGGCACGACACCTTCAAATCCTGTCGTCCCGACGATTTCCATAACAAGGGTCTTCGAGCGTTGGGGTTGCTTGCCGAGGCATCACGCCACGTAGCGCTCCAGCACGGTCAGAAAGGAGCGGAGCTTCTTGCGTCCTTCGGCGGGCGAGGCCGCATGGTCGAGGCACTCGTGGATGTGGGCGTGGATGATTTCGTCCCCGAAGGACTTCAGCGCGCGCCGGGCGGAGATGACTTGCATGAGGACTTCCGGGCAATCGGTGTCCGCGAGCACCATGCGCTCGATGCCTTGGAGCTGGCCGCTGATCTTGTGGAGCCGGGCGACGAGCGCGCGCTTCTCGTCTTCGGGATGGACGTGCTTCATGCCTGGCTTCCTACCACAGCGCGGCCTGTCGCGCCAAAGAAATAAGTGTTTGACCACTCAAGGGGGGTGGGGGTATATGCCTTCGTGCATTCCTTCCAAGAATATCTGAACCAGGGCCACGCCTGGCTGTTCCTCCCCGCCGCCGTCGTGCTCGGCGCGCTCCACGGCATGGAGCCGGGCCATAGCAAGACGGTCATGGCGGCGTTCATCATCGCGATCCGTGGCACGGTCGGGCAGGCGGTGCTGCTCGGGCTGGCGGCCACGGTCTCGCACACGGCCATCATCTGGATACTGGCGTTCGTCGGGCTGCACTATTCGGGGCAGCTGAACGTGGAGGAGCTGGAGCCGTTTTTTCAGGCGGCCACCGGGGTCATCGTCATGGGGCTGGCGGTCTGGATGTTGATGCGCACGCGCAAGGAGCAGCGCGAAGCCGCCGCGCATGAGCAGCATCACCACGACCACGGGCCGCACGGGGGCACGATGATTGACACCGGGCACGGCGAGCTGGAGATCAGCGTCTTCGAGACAGGGGTGCCGCCACGTTTCCGGATTTATGCGTATAAGGCTTCGCGCGCGCCGTTCGCCGTTCCGCGCAATGTGACGATGAGCTTGGAAACCATCCGGCCCGATGGAGTGAGGCAGGTTTTCGCGTTCAAGGAACAGGGAGATTATCTGGAGGCGACGGAGGAATTGCCGGAGCCGCATGAGTTCGCCGTGAAGCTCACGCTCTCACACGGCGGGCACGCGCACATTTACGAGACGAAATTCGTCGAAGACCACCATCATCACAGCCATTCGCATCTCGGCGGGCCGGAGGCGGAGACGGCGGAATATCAGGACGCGCACGAGCAGGCCCATGCGGAGGAGCTGGCGGCGCGATTCTCGAACCGCCAGGTCACGACCGGGCAGATCGTGCTGTTTGGCCTGACTGGCGGGCTGCTGCCGTGCCCGTCGGCATTTGCCATTCTGCTGGTCTGCCTGCAACTGAAGGAGTTCACGCTGGGATTTGCGCTGGTCCTGGCGTTCAGCCTGGGGCTGGCGCTGACACTGGTGTCGGTGGGAGCGCTCGCCGCGTTGTCGGTGCGGGAGGCGAGCAAACGCTTCAAGGGATTCGGAGAATTCGCGCGGAAAGCGCCGTATGTCAGCTCGACGGTGATGCTGCTGATCGGCCTCGTGGTGCTGGTGCAGGGCTTGCGACACCTGGCGCGTTGAATGCCAGCGACGGCGTTCCAGAAAGAGTGCGAGGGGCGTGGCTACGGCGCGCGCAGGCGGAAGAACTGCGCCGCTCCACCGTAAGGCACGAAGACTTCGCCGTCGGGGAAACGGCCCGTTGCGTTCGTCAGCGTGGAGAGCGCGCTGGCTGAATTGGTGTTCACCCGCAATTCGTAGGCGCGGCCGGCGGCAGCGGGCCAGCTCAGGCGCAGGAGCTGCGCGTTCCACACGGAGGCGTCGAGCGCGAGGGGAAACGGCGAGTCCATCTGATTCGGGTGCGAGCCGATGGCCTGCTCGCGCGCGTTGCTGAGGCCGTCACCGTCCGGATCGTCGAGCGGGCCATAGGCAAGCGTGCCGAAGTTTGCCATCTCCCAGTCATCGTCGAGTCCATCATGGTCCGTGTCGCGGATGGGCACGCCTTTCAAGATGAGGCTGACGGACGTCACGTCGCCGGTGCCCACCGCCTCTTCGTCGCCCACCTGCACTGTCCATGTGCCGACCGTGCCCTCGAAGAAGTGGTGCGTGCTGTAGAAGGTCCAGTCCGCGAGCGCGCCGCCGCTGGAAAACGGGTTGAAGCGTTGGAGAATGCTGCGCGTGCCGGACGGCGAAGTGACGGTGATGCGCAGGTCGCCGCGATAATTGTGGGTTGTTTGCACTCGCACTCCAACGTGCTCGCACGACAACTCATTGGTCACGGCGAACAGGTATTGCGCCGTGTCGAGCGCGAGCTGGACGCGCAAGTTTGCGTTGGTCTGCGCGACGGCGGCGAGCGTGTCACCGGCGGTCTGGCCGATGAAAGTGGACTGGATGCTCAACAAACCGTTGGTCAACTGCATGCTGATCAGGTTCGTGCTGGCGGCGTTGTCGTAGATGATGGCAAAGGTCGCGCCAGCGTCCTGGGCGCGCTTGATTTTTTCGTAGAAAGTGGAGACGCCGCGCTGGATGAGCGCGGCCTTGCCGGTGAGGTTCGTTGTCAGTGCATTGGTCGCCTGGCCGACGAAGACCAGTGGCAGGCTGGCAGTGGGCGCGTCGGGACGCAGATTTTCTCCGGGCGGATCATCGGGGTGCAAGCCTTCCTCCGGCATCAGCCCGGCGATGAGGTTGACGCTCGCGGGCACGCCCGCGCCGCTGGCGCGCACGAGGAAACCTTGATCGGGA
Organism: uncultured Klebsiella sp.; assembly: GCA_964478755.1. Lineage (GTDB taxonomy): Bacteria > Verrucomicrobiota > Verrucomicrobiia > Limisphaerales > SXTU01 > SXTU01. The sequence goes on along the minus strand of CAYZJP010000171.1, from coordinate 5,265 downwards.
ATGGTCTTCACCACGTTCGAGACCAGCGTGATGGTGCTCGCGGGCGGACGGTTGGACCAGACTTGCGCAAGCCGCACGGCCAGACCCGCGTCCGGCACACCGAAGCCGGCGTTGTGGCTTACGATCAAGCCTGCGCCATTGGTCGTGAGGTCGCGGTCGGCGAAGTCGAAGTGACGCGACGAGAGCACGAAAATCTGCTGCACGTCGCGGATGGTGAGCTTCGGGTTCGCCCCGAGCAGCAGCGCGCACAGGCCGGCAATCTGCGGCGCGGCGAAGGATGTGCCCTGCGGACTCAGCGAGTTGAAGGCGTAGTCCGCCGAGTCATCGAGATAAAAGACGCCGGCGTTGTAGCCAAAGGACGAGCCGGTGCGGTCAGTCGTCGGGGGCGCGTCCAGTCCCGTATCGCCCACCGGCGCGGCGACGAGCACGGACGCGCCCGGCGTGCTGTAGCTGGCCACGCGCCCGGTGATGCGCACGCCAGCGACGGTGATGACGCGCGGGTCGGCGGTGTAGGCCTGGTCGTTGGCGTTGGCACCGGTCTCGCGGTCGTTGCCGGCGGCCCGCGTCATGAGGACGCCGCGCCCGCCGCGACCGAAGGTCAGCGCGTTGGACAGGCCGTTCTCGGCCAGCGCGCTGGTCGGTATCAAGCCGGTTCCGCTGTCGAGCCAACTGTGGTTCTGCACGCCAACGACGTTGCTCATGTATTGGAACATGTTGCCAATCTGCTCCTCGGTGGAAGCGAGCATCTTCCAGCTCGCGAGATTCGCGGACGGCGCGACACCGCTGATGCCGATGCCGTTGTTGCCCTGCGCCACCGCGTAGCCGGCGACGGCGGTGCCGTGATTGTCGGTCGAGCCGAGTTGCGCGCCGTTGGTGTTGCCACTGTCGAAGTTGTAATGCGGCTGGTTGGCGGAAGGCACTTGGAACTCAGGATGCGAAATCTGCACACCCATGTCCGCAATCGCGATGAGCACGCCCGCGCCCTGCGAAAACGGCCAGGCGGCGCGCACGTTCAGGTCCACGCCCTGCGGCACGCCGTTGGCGTCGCGGTTCTCCAAGTTCCACTGGTTCGGAAAGAGCCGGTCGTTGAAGCGCGCGGCGTAAGGCCCCGAGGTTTGCATCGGCAGGCGGCGCACGGGATGCGCAGCGAGCACTTCAGGCAAGGACGCGAGGCGCTCCGTTTCGAGCGCGGCGGTCCACGCATCTGGCGCTTGGAGGATGAACCACTGCGGCGCAACGACGCGATCCACGATGAGAGGCCGGCGCGCGATGAGCTGCGTCACATCCGCGCCTTCGGCGAGGCGCAGTGCCACGCGGCTGGTCAAGCCAACGGTGCGTGCGGAACTGTCCGTCGCTTGCGCGCTCAGCTCCGGTTTCAACATCGCCGCGACACGTGTGCCGAGGGGAAGTTCCAGGCGATATGTGACCGGCTGCGGCTCCCGGAAACGGAACTCAACGAACTCCGCCGCTCCTCGCGCCGCATCGGCGAGGGCAAACAGCAGGCCCAGGCAGGCCAAATGTCGAAGGACGGACACCACGACTTAGCGAAGCTGAAATGGCCCCATTCCGCGAGCCGAAAGTCCCTTGGAATGCTCAGGGTTTTCCCTGAGCAAGGTCAGCCTATTTCTCAATCCGCAGGATGCGGTTGTTGTAGCTGTCCGTGATGTAGAGCGTGCCATCGCGATGGACGGTGACACCGTGCGGGCGCGCCAGTTCGCACTCCAAGGGCGAGCCGCCCAAGATTCCTTTGCCCATCTTTCCAGTGCCGGCGATGCGGACGAGCTTGCCATCCTTGGGCGTGAACTTGCGGATGAGGTTGCTCTCGGCGTCGGCGATGATGACGTTGTCGTCGAGATCAATGCAGAGATGCTTCGGGCCGTTCATCGTCGCGGCCAGCGCGGGGCCGCCGTCGCCGGTGCCGCCCTTCGCGCCGGAGGCGTTGACGACGGTTTTGATTTTGCCGTCCGTCGAGACGACGCGCAGCGCATTGCCGCCGCGTTCAAGGATGTAAATGTTGCCCTTGCGATCCACGGCGACGGCGCGCGGGTCGGAGAGCGGCGCTTCGGTCGCCACCGCGCCGTCCTCGGGCCGGCCCTTCTTGCCGTTGCCGGCGATGACGCGCGACTTGCCGCTCGCGAGGTCCAGCTCGTGAATGCGCGTGAGGTCGGCGATGAAAAGCTTCTTGCCGCTGAAATCGAGCGCGATGCAGTAAGGCCCGCTGCTCTTGGCTTTTTCAACGGGAACGCCGTAGCCCGCGAGGCTGATGACTGTGCCGGACTTCACGTCCAACTTGCGCACGTGGCCGTTCCAAGTGTCGCCGATGAGCACGTTGCCATCGGGCAGCAAGACGAGGCTGTGCGGGCCGTTGAACTCCGCATTGAGTGCCGGGCCACCGTCGCCGATTGCGCCCGCTTTGCCGGTGCCAGCGAGGTGCGTGAGCACGCCCTGCGCGTCCATTCGCAGCAGACGGTTGCCAGAAGCCATCTCGACGATGAACAGATTGCCAGCATGGTCGAAGCCCACACCGAACGGCTCCTTGAGTTTCGCCTCGATGGCGGGGATGCCAACCGCGTCCTTGGTTCCGCCCGCGACGAGGACGATTTTCTCGGCTCGCAGCGGCAGCGCGGCGAGCAGCGCGACGAGAAAAGACAGACAAAGTTTCATGTTGCGCAGATTTCTAAGGCGTCAGCGCGCGGGCGGCGAGGGGAAACGCGCGGCTGGTCGGGCTGGCAGGGATTTCGCGCCGCCTTTCCGGTTGACGCATCGGCGACCTTGGCTTGTATTGCCGCCATGAACGAAACGCTTTCCAACTTGCAGCCGTAGTCCGAAATGAAGGACTTCAACAACATTCACAAACCGAGCCTCCTGGTGTGCCGCGCGAGCTGGCTGCTGTGCCTCGCGCCTTGGCTCGCCCTGGCCGCAGTGGCCGGCGAAATCCACGACGCCGTTCTGGTCCACGACATCAACCGCGTGAAGCAGTTGCTGCTGGAGAAGCCGGACCTCGTCAACGAGCCCACCGAAAAAGGCGACACGCCGCTCTACATCGCGGCCTTCCGCGGCTACGCCAAGCAGATGATTCCGCTGCTGCTCCAGTTCGGCGCGAATCCAGCCCCGCCGCCCAACCAGCGCATGGAGACGCCGCTCTCCATCGCGCGCGAGCAGAACCTTCGTCAGACGGCGGAGATGCTCATCAAAGCCGGTGCGAAGGAGGACGATCTCGCGCGCGGCGCGGAGATCCGTTACCTGACGCTCAAGCGCGACCCCATCGCGCTGGCCGCGCGCCTCGCGCAGTTCCCGCAGCTCGTCAACGCGCGCAACGCCTACGGTCAGACGCCACTGACTTTTGCCGTGGCCAACGAGCGGCCCGACATGAACACCGTGCAGACCCTCCTGAATCTCGGCGCGGACCCAAACGCGACCAACCACTTCGGCGGCACGCCTTACTCCGTCGCCGTGGAGCAGGAACACACCTACTTGGTCACGCTCTTGCGCAATCACGGTGCGAAGGAGACGCCGATCACGCGTTCCGCGCCGCTGCGCATGGCCGCCCGCAAAAACCTGCTGGTTGAGGCTGAGGAACTTGTGAAGCAGCATCCCGAGATGGTCCGGGCACCCGACGATTTGCTCCGGACTCCGCTGCAACTCGCCTGCGCCAATGGCGGGCTGCCGCTGGTGGAATTGCTCCTCACACACGGGGCCGACGCAAACGCGCGCGACTTCGCCGACAACACTCCGCTCCATGTCGCTGCTTTGGCTGGGAAACCGGATCTCGTTACGACCCTGCTCGCGAAGCAGGCCGACCCGAACGCGGTCAACCGCCAGCGCAGCACGCCGCTGCTGAACGCCGCCGGAGCCGGCTCGCTGCCCGTCATCGAAATGCTGCTGAAGGCCGGTGCGAATTTGCAGGCGGTGGACAACGTGGGCGAGTCCGCCCTGCACCGCGCCGCCACAGGCGGCCATGTCGAGGTGATGAATTTCCTGCTCGACCGAGGCATGGACCTCAACCTCCGGGACCGCCAGCTGCAGACGCCGTTGCACCAGGCCGCCGAGGCGGGACGCGTCGAGGCGGTGAAATTCCTGCTGTCCCGCAACGCGAACCAGGTCTTCACCGACGTGAGCGGAGCCACCGCCCTCGCTCTGGCCGAGCGGCGCAAGCACGAGGAGGCCGCAAAACTCTTGCGGCCCGGCCCGGCCAAGTAGAACACGAGTTCGCCCCGCGAGGGCAACGCAGCCGCTACTTCCCCACGGGCCGACGGTGTAGTTTGTGCACCGCCGCCTGATCGGTGCATTTCACGAGCAGTTCATCAATGCAAACGTGCGCTGGACGGCTCGCGCACCAGACGAGGATTTCAGCGATGTCGTTGGCCGTGAGCGGCACGACGCCTTCATAGACTTTGTTCGAGCGCTGCTCGTCGCCTTTGAAACGCACCATCGAGAACTCTGTCTCCGCCATGCCGGGGTCAATCGTGCCGACACGCACGCCGGTGCCGTTGAGTTCGAGCCGCAGCGAGCGGGTGATCATGATCTCCGCCGCCTTCACGCCGCAATACACCGAGCCGCCCTCGTAAGCCTGCCGGCCCGCAACCGACCCGATGTTGAGGATGTAGCTGCCGGGGTTCTTGACCATGTAGGGCAGCACCGCGCGCGTGACGCGCATCACGCCGAGCAGGTTCGACTGCACCATCGCCTCCCAGTCTTCGTCCTTGCCGTTGGCCACGGTGTCGAGGCCGTGCGCGCCGCCGGCGTTGTTGACGAGCACGTCAATCTGCGAGGCCAGCGCGGGGATGCCCTCGGCAAACTTGTTCACGCTGCTGGTGCTGCCCACGTCGAGCTTGTGAAAGACCGCGTTGGGAGCGCCGAGTTTTTTGGCCTCAGCGGCGACGGCCTCGAGCTTGTCCGTGCGACGCGCGCCGAGGATCAGGTTGCAACCCTCAGCAGCGAAGGCCCGCGCGGCGGCGGCTCCAAACCCGCTGGAAGCTCCGGTGATGAGAACCCACTTGTTGGCAAGACGTGATGGCATAGGAATGAATGTCGTTTAAGAGGGTGAAGTTCTAGCGGTCGAGCGCGCAGGCGCAAAGAAAAAAGGCCGAGGGCTGATTCAAATGCGACCGGTGCGGGAGGGCAGCTCTCGCGCCGGAGAAGATGGGTGGGCGGTCAGCTTTCAGCCGTCAGCGGACAGCTCGGGAGTTTTGTCATCAGTGTCCTTTCGGTGGCGGGTTCAGGTTCACGGGGGCGGGGTTCAAGTTCGTTCAGCCTTCAACTTTC
>CAYZJP010000170.1:0-8797 GCA_964478755.1 uncultured Klebsiella sp. | reverse complement strand
TTGTCAGTCCCAGTGTTTCAGCAGGTTCACACCCGCTCAACTAGGAAAGACCCTTGCCCAAATTAAGGCTTCAAAGTCCTAAATTAGCGCATCAAACCTGAAAGTTAGCACATCAAAGTCCGAACTTAGCGTTCCAAAGTCGGAGGTCCGCGCGCCAAAGTCCGAAATTAAGGCGTCAAACACCCCTGTTTGCGGTTCCCCAAGCCGGGCTTGGCTGGCCCAGGCCGGCGTTTGGTCGGGCAGGAGGCGGGTTGGCGGACCTTAAACTCCCATGGAACCGGCCAAGCACGGGATGGCTCGTCGCAATTTCCAGTTGTCTCCGCGCGGGCTTCTCCGCGACTCTCGGAGCCGAGCAGAAAACCGATTTGACCATGCCCATCCTGCAACTCCGCCCCGCTGACCAGTGCGCGTTCGATCAAGTGTCGCTCGGCGAAATCATGCTCCGGCTCGATCCCGGCGAGGGGCGCGTGCGCTCGGCGCGGCAGTTTGCGGTGTGGGAGGGCGGCGGGGAATACAACGTGGCGCGCGGGTTGCGGCGGTGTTTCGGCCAGCGCACGGCGGTGGTCACGGCCTTCCCAGAGAATGACGTGGGCCGGCTGGTCGAAGATTTCATCCTGCAAGGCGGCGTGGACACGCGGTTCATCCAGTGGGTGCCGTTCGATGGCATCGGACGCAATGTGCGCGTGGGTCTGAACTTCACCGAGCGCGGTTACGGCGTGCGCGGGGCGGTGGGCATCTCGGATCGCGCGAACTCCGCTGCGAGCCAGATGCGTCCGGGGCAGGTGGATTGGGAAAACATTTTCGGCAAGCTGGGCGTGCGCTGGCTCCACACCGGCGGCATCTACGCCGCGCTGTCCGAGACGACGGCGGCAGTGGTCCTCGAAGCCGTGCAGGCGGCGAAGCGCCACGGCACGATCGTCAGCTACGATCTCAACTACCGGCCGTCGCTCTGGAAATCCATCGGCGGGCAGCAGAAAGCGCAGGAGGTGAACCGCGCGCTCGCGCCGTTCGTGGACGTGATGATCGGCAATGAGGAGGATTTCACCGCGTGCTTGGGCTTCGAGGTGAAGGGCGTGGATCACAAGCTCGCGAACTTGGAGACGGAGGCGTTCAAGCAGATGATCGCCCAAGCGGTGAAGGAGTTTCCGAACTTCAAGGTCGTGGCCACCACGTTGCGCACGGTGAAGTCTGCGAGCGTGAACGACTGGGGCGCGATCTGCTGGGCGGGCGGTGAGTTTTTCGAGGCAGAGTTGCGGAAGGACTTATGGATACTCGACCGCGTGGGTGGCGGGGACAGTTTCGCCAGTGGGTTGATCTACGGCTTCCTCCAGTTCAACGACGCACAGAAGGCGGTGGACTACGGCGCGGCGCACGGCGCGCTTGCGATGACCACGCCGGGGGATACGAGCATGGCGACGTTGAAGGAAGTCGAGGCGCTGGTCGGCGGCGGCGGCGCGCGGGTGCAGCGCTAGACGCAAATTCAGGAGTGAACGACCAAACCAGTCCGTGTAAGTTCCACGAAGGCATCCGTCGTGAGTGCGCTGACCAAAGCGGTATGATTCGCGACCAACATTGCCTCCAGCTCGTCGTTCGAGATGTTGCCGGTGGAGACCAGCAGCAACTTCTTCGGCTCTCCGCGCAGCAGGAACGTCGTGACGAAGTCGCTGTCCTTGGTGACGACGACCCGGCTGGTGTGCTCGGCATGTTGCAGGATGTCGGCGTCCGGAGTGCGGTTGCCCATCGGCAAGTCCAGCGTGTGAACGGCGTCGTGGCCCAGGCCGGCCAACTGACGCGCGAGCCGTCGCGGAAGCTGCGCGTCCACGAGGAATTTCATGCCGCCACCGGTTCCGTGCGCTTCACCCGGCTCAATTTGGCGGCGTATGCATAGACGGCGAGCAAGTCGTCAGGCTCAAGGTCTGGATAATCCGCGAGAATCTGCCCGTGCGTCATGCCGCTGCTCATCAAGTCCAGGAGAAACTCCACGGGATAGCGCAATCCACGCACGCACGCTTTCCCGTGGCAGATGGCCGAGTCCACCGTGATGCGTTGAAGGAGCTGCTCTGAAGGCATGGGCTGAAAGTAGCCCGTTGCCCGATGAGCGCCAAGCAAAAGTCTGGCCCTGCTGCGTCAAATCTTCTTCGTCAAGCTCACGCCGAGTTTCAGGAGCTTCTGCGCGTCGGCGTCGGACTTCGCCTCGGCGTAGATGCGGAGGATGGGTTCGGTGCCGGAGCCGCGGAGCATCAGCCACGAGCCGTCCGCAGCGCAGAACTTCACGCCGTCGTAGGACCTCACGTCCGCCAGCGGGGACTTGAGGAGCTTGGCGGGCGGGTTGGTTTTGCAGAACTCCATCAGCGCGGCGCGTTTCTCCAGCGGGAAATGCGTGTCGATGCGCCCGTAGCGGTGCGGGCCAAATTCTTTCTCCAAGTTCGCGAGCAGCCTGGTCAGCGGCTTGCGTTCAGTGGCGAGCATTTCCAGCAGCATCAGTCCGGCCAGAATGCCGTCGCGCTCCGGGACGTGGCCGGGGAAGCCGATGCCGCCGCTCTCCTCGAAACCGAGCAGCACGCCGCCCTTGATGATTTCGCTCGCGATGTATTTGAAGCCAACGCCGGTCTCGACCAGCTCCAGTCCGCGCGCGACGCAGAACTTGTCCACCATCGAAGTGGTCGTCAGTGCCTTCACCACGCGGCCGCGTTGGCCTTTGTTGTCAGCGTAGTGATGCAGCAGCAGGCAGATGAGCTGGTGCGTGGAGAGCGGGTTGCCGCAGCCGTCCATGCCGCCGACGCGGTCGGCGTCGCCGTCGGTGACGAGGCAGAGATCGTGTGGATGCTTCGCGAGATAGGCCATGCTGCGACTGTAGTTCTTCGCGATGGGTTCGGGGTTGATGCCGCCGAAGAAGGGATCGTGCGCGGCGTTGAGCGTGGTGCCCTGGCAGGTGGTGCCGGCAAGCAAGCGGTCGAAACAGCCCGCACCGACGCCGAAGAGCGCCTCGTGCGCGAACTTGAGCTTCGACTTCGCGATGAGCGGGAAGTCCACGAGCTTCTTGAGCGCAGCGTAGTAGGGCGGGCAGATGTCGCGGACGATGATCTGGCCAGACTTGACAGCGTCGGCGAAGGGCATGGCCTTGACCGGTTCCTTGTCGAGCATCGCCTCGACTGCGCTGCAAGTTTCCGGCGGCGCGGAGCCGCCGAAGTGGGCCTTGAGTTTGAAGCCGTTGAACGACGGCGGATTGTGACTCGCGGTGATCATCACGCCGCCAATGCCGTTTTGCTTCTTCACCGCCCACGAAACAGCGGGCGTGGGCGTGGGCCGGTCGGTGAGCGTGACGATGAAGCCGTTGGCCGCGAGAATCTCAGCGGTGCGCTGCGCAAACTGGTCGGAGAGAAAGCGCCGGTCGTAGCCGACGACGGCGCGGTTTGTGACGCAAGCGACGGAGTTGTTGTTCCAATACGTCGCGGTGGCTTGAGCCACGCGGCTGAGGTTCTCGAAGGTGAAGTCCTCCGCAATGACGGCACGCCAGCCATCGGTTCCGAATTTTATTTTGGCCATAGTGATGAATGGATTTGGGGTGCTTCTGAGCATCTGCTTTAGGAATACGCAATAAGGCAAAAGAGCGAATGCGCAAGGAGTAGCATAGCGCTCAGACCAATAAGTCTCTTCATCGTCGAGCTGGCACCGGCTCTCCATATCTCAAGAGCTGCGGACACCAAAGCGCCAGTGCTAAACAGAAAACCACCCCAGAAAGTCAACCCCGCCAAATACAGGTTCATTTCAAACCCCATTCGGAACATATGCGTAAAAGCAATATCCAGCTCCAATAAGACTGTCAGCAGTCCGAACGCGAAGATCAATTTCGCAAGATGCTTCAAAGCGTGATGCAGACCTACAGGTCAACTTCAGATTACAGGTAGAGTTGGCACTGGTTTTTCGCACTGCAAGTCCGCGAGGGCCGGGTCGTTCTTCTCGGCGATGGCGCGCATTTTCTTCACGGCGGCCTTGAGGCTGTGCTGGCCGAAGATGCCGGTGCCGCTGACGAATACATCCGCGCCAGCGCGGGCACACTCACCAACGGTGTCGAAGGTGATGCCGCCGTCCACCTCGATGTGATAGCCGAGACCCAACTCGTGCTTCCACGCGGCGGCTTGCTGAATCTTCGGCACACATTCGTGGATGAAAGGCTGGCCACCGAAGCCGGGGTTCACCGTCATCACGAGCAGCAGGTCAATGTGGTCGAGGTAAGGCCGCGCGTTCTCGATGGCGGTGGGCGGGTTGACGGCGAGGCCGACCTTCTTGCCGAGCGACTTGATTTTCCAGAGCAAGCCCTCGACGCGGTCGCCGAGCTCGACGTGGACGATGATCTGGTCCGCGCCGGCCTTCACGAACGGCTCCAACAGAATCTCCGGCTTGGAGCACATGAGATGCACGTCGAAGAATTTCTTGGTCAGCGGGCGGAGGGTCTTCACCACCTGCGGGCCGAAGGAGAGGTTCGGCACGAAGTGGCCGTCCATGATGTCGAGGTGGAGCCACTCGGCGCTGGACTGGTCAAAGCGCTTGGTGTCCGCCTCAAAGCGCCCGAAATTGGCCGCCAACAGCGACGGTGCGATAATCATGCGCACGAGGCTAGCGACCGACGCGCGGAGGGTCAATGCGACGGCGGCACGCCGCTGCTGGAGGAGGCGCGGAAGGCCAACGGAAGCACGGAGCAAGACTAATCATCAGTCCGCATGGTCCACTCCCCGGCCCACGGATTGACCTGTCCGAAGCGCCCCCCAGTGCCCTGCCTGACTCAGCACGCGTCGTGCCGCACGGCTTTCACAGCCTTTCCGGCTAGATTCCGTTCCACAGTGCGCGTGATTCCCGCCGGGCGCGTGGGCTTGCCGCATTTGTTCCTAGCAGAAGCAGTCCCCTCAAAGCCGTGGCGATCCTCGATTCATAAACCACTCGGCAAACGCGCGGCCTCGTGACATTCTTCGCGTCCAGTCACGCTTCATGCCAACGGCCACCGCCAGCCTCACTGCTGCTCCGACGGAGACTTCCATGCGCGCCGCCCCGATCCCGTGGCATCTCGCCATCGCGGTGTGTGGGGCGATCTGCATTCCGCTGGGCGCGCTGTGGGACATCTCGTGGCATGAGAGCATCGGGCGCGACACGTTCTGGACGCCGGCGCACATCGTGATCTATCTCGGCGGCGTGGTGCCGGGGCTGACGTGCGGGTGGCTGGCGCTGCGGGCGACGTTCTCCGGCTCGGAGGCCGAGCGCGCGGCGGCGGTGGGGTTCTGGGGGGCGCGCGCGCCGCTGGGGGCGTGGATTTCCATCTGGGGCTGCTTCGCGATGCTGACTTCCGCGCCGTTCGACGACTGGTGGCACAACACCTACGGCTTGGACGTGCAAATTTTAAGCCCGCCGCACGTGCTGCTGGCCATCGGGATGTTCAGCGTGGTGCTGGGCGTGTTGCTGCTGGTGCTGTCGTGGCAGAACCGCGCGGGCGAGGCGCAGCGGGTGCCCATCGCGCGGCTGTTCGTCTTCATGGTGGGCATCATGACGGCGACAAACTCGATCATCGTGATGGAATACAGCTTCCCGAACTCGCAGCACGCGATGACGTTTTACCGGGTGGTGTGCCTGCACTATCCGATGTTGCTGGTGCTCGCCGCGCGCGTAGGAAACCTGCGCTGGGGGGCGACGTGCGCGGCGGGGGTTTACATGGCGTTCTACTCGCTGCTGATTTGGATTCTGCCGCTGTTCGCCGCGCAGCCGATGCTCGCGCCGATCTACAACCCGGTGACGAGCATGGTGCCGCCGCCGTTCCCGGTGTGGCTCGTGGTGCCGGCGGTGGCGGTTGACCTGCTGGTGCGCTGGGACCGGCGGAACGCGCCCGCGACCGACAGGCCGTGGCAGCGGGACTGGTTGCTGGCGCTGCTGCTCGGTGTGGCCTACCTGGGCCTGCTGCTCCCGGCGCAGTGGAACTTCGCCTCGTTCATGCTGAGTCCCGCGTCGGACAACTGGTTCTTCGCCGGGCACCGGCACTGGCCTTACACCTCGAACGTCGGCCCGTGGTCGAACGAGTTCTGGCGGCTGGATCAAGACCCGGTGACGGGGCACGGACTGGCCTTGGCGCTGGGGATCGCGTGCCTCAAGTGCCGCATCGGTTTGTGGTTCGGCAACTGGATGCTCAAGGTGCGGCGATGAAGGCTTTGCCGCGAAAGGGCGCAGCGAGCGCAGAGAAGGAAGGGGGAAACGTTCAACTTCCAACTTCCAACGTTCAACTATCAACGGCGCGTTCGTTCAATGTTGAGCGTTGGAAGTTGGACGTTGAGCGTTTTCCCTCTGTGCTCTTTGCGCGCTCTCGCGGCAAAAGATTCTTTTCCTGCCTTCTCCTCCTCTGGCTCGCGCTTCCTGTCGCGGCGCACATCGGCAGCCCCAACGTCATCTTCGAGGGCCAGGCGGGGCCGCATCCGGTGCGCGTGGTGGTGCGGCCGCCGGGGGTCGTGCCGGGCTTGGCGGAAATCTCCGTGCGCGCGCTCGGGCCGGGCGTGACGCGCGTGGCGGTGCTGCCGGTGTATTGGCGCGCCGGCAAGGGCGGCACGCCGCCGCCCGACGTGGCCCAGCCCGTGCGTGGCGAAACGAATCTCCACAGCGCCACGCTCTGGTTGATGACGCACGGCGCCTACAGCATCCATGTGCAGGTCGAGGGCGCGGGCGGCGCGGGCGAGGTGATGGTCCCGGTCAACAACGTCGCCACGGTGCGGAAACAGATGGCTCCCGGCTTCGCGACGACGCTCATCGTGCTCGGTGGCTTGCTCTTCATCGCGGCAGTCCGGCTGGTCGGCGCGGCGTGGGGCGAGGCGGTGTTGAAGCCCGGCGAGGACATCGGCCGACCGGTTCGCCGCCGTTCCGCGCTCGCGATGGCGGCGAGCGTGCTGCTCTTCATCGGCATGATCGTGGCCGGCAAAACTTGGTGGAACTCGGTGGATCGCGATTACCGCAACAACCGCCTCTATCGTCCGTTGCCGGTGTTGACGGAGGTCTTCACCACGAACAGCCAGCCCGTCCTGCGCCTGCGCGTGGACACGCGCGACGGCGGGCAGCGCTTCTGGTCGCCGCTCGTGCCCGACCACGGCAAGCTCATGCACCTCTTCCTCATCCGCGCCGAGGAGCCGGACACGTTCGCGCACCTGCATCCCGTGCAGCGCGACGCGACGACGTTTGAAACCGCCCTGCCGCCGCTGCCGCCGGGCCATTACTCGGTCATCGCCGACGTGACGCATGAAAGCGGGCTGACGCAGACGCTCACCGCGCAGGCCGATCTGCCCGAGCCGCCGGTCAACGTCGCGAACTTCACCCGACGCGGCGGAACCGAGCCAATGTGCGGCGTGCCCGCACGCCGCAATCCGGGCGACGCCGCCACCGCCTTCGACCCGGACGACTCGTGGCACTTCGGCGACCCGTTGCCGGCGAACGCTCCTGACTCGTGCAAACTTTCAGGTGGCTATGTGATGGAGTGGGAGAAGTCCGGCGCGTTGCAGACGAAGCGCGAGGCTCCGATGCGCTTCAAGGTGCTCAAGCCCGACGGCTCCCCTGCCCCGCTGGAATCCTACATCGGCATGGCCGGCCACGCGGCGGTGCGGCGCGCGGACGGCGGCGTGTTCGCGCACCTGCATCCGGTCGGAACGATTTCGATGGCGGCGCAGGAAGCGTTTGTTCGCCGCGAAGTTCGCGCTGCGAATCCGGCTGGAGCCGTCGCGGCCGCGCACGAGACCAAACTAACGACAACCGTCTCCTTCCCTTACGAGTTCCCGAGCGCTGGCCGCTACCGTCTCTGGGTGCAGGTGAAAACCGAAGGCCGGGTGCTCACGGGGGTGTTTGATACCGAAGTCGGAGAGTCAAGGTAGGGCGCATACTCGCTTCGGCGAGCAACGGAGTTGCGGCTGGCGTTTCGCTGCCCTCGTTACTTCTTCGCGCCGCCCTCGCGCGTCATCGGCACGAAACGCACGGGGAGCACGGACTTTGTTCTCACTTCGCCCCCGTGCTTCTCCAGCAGATACAATTCCTGCACGCCGCTGTCCGGGCCGACGGGGATGACCATGCGACCACCTTCCTTGAGCTGCTCAACGAGCGGCTGCGGCACTTGATCGGGCGCGCACGTCACGATGATCGCGTCGAAGGGTGCATGCTCCGGCCAGCCTTGGTAACCATCGCCGGCCTTGACGAAGACGTTCGTGTAATTCAACCGCCGCAGATCCGTCTCAGCGCGCTTCGCCAGCGGCTCGACGATTTCGATGGTGAAGACTTCCTTCACCAAGCTGGAGAGAATCGCGGCCTGATAGCCGGAGCCGGTGCCAACTTCGAGCACCTTGTCTGTCGGCTGCGGTTTAAGTTGTTCCGTCATAAACGCGACGATAAACGGCTGGGAAATCGTCTGGCCGTGCCCGATGGGCAGCGGGCGGTCCTCGTAGGCGCTGAAGCGATAGTCCTCCGGAACGAACTCATGGCGCGGCACGGTGCGCATGGCGGCGAGCACGCGCTCGTCCTTGATGCCGCGTCCGGGGCCGGTGAGTTGGTCGTGCAACATACGCTTGCGAGCGTTGGTGAAGTCGCGATCTTTTTCCGGCGCGCAGCCCGCTGCCAGCCAGAGGCACGCGGTGAACAGGGCTGGCAGGTGAACGCGACACATCGTCAGCCGCAGGATAGCGCAGGCGGAGGAATGGGAAACGGAGAACTTCGCGCCGTAGTCGCAAACTTTAGGGTTCTTCGCTGTTTTAGGTGGAATGAGATTCACTGGCTGGCCAACGTCGGCCCC
>CAYZJP010000169.1:0-8894 GCA_964478755.1 uncultured Klebsiella sp. | reverse complement strand
GTGGCGATGAGCTACTACGGCGCAGAAAAAGTCATCCCGCACTACAACGTCATGGGCGTCGCCAAAGCCGCCCTCGAAGCCAGCACGCGCTACCTCGCCTACGACCTCGGCGCGCAAAAGATTCGGGTGAACTGCATCTCCGCCGGCCCGGTCAACACGCTGGCCGCGCGCGGCATCGCCGGCTTTAGCGCGATGCTCAAGCACTACGAGCAGCACGCGCCGCTCAAGCGCAACGTTCTCCCCGACGAACTCGGGGCGACCGGCACCTTCCTCGCCAGCGACGGCGCGGCAGCCATCACGGGACAAGTGCTCTACGTGGACTGCGGCTATCAGGTCATGGGCATGACCGAAACGCCGAAAGCCGCGTAGCCGCCGATGTGAGGAGGCGATTTTTCTGCCGCGAAAGGGCGCAGAGAGCGCAAAGAGAGCTGACCCAGTGGCGTTTGGACGGTTGCTGGGTGGAACGGCCAACTTGGCCGTTCTCGGCGGCAACCTGCCGCCGAGTTTCGGCACAGCCGACCCTCGATTTTTACGGAGCGTTCCCGGCGCAGTATGAGCGGCGGGCGCGTCGCCCGCCGCAACGGGCCAGTGGCCCGTTCCACCCAGAGCCAGACGGACGCGTCGCTTCCATGCGCTTCCCCTTTGTGTTCTTTGCGCCCTTTCGCGGCGAATCCACCCTCCGGGTTTGCAAACCCGTTCGTGGCGCGTAATGTCCCGGCATGGCCGAGCCGAAGAAAAAGCCGGTGCCCCGCGAGGAGCCCAAGCCCGCCGAGCCTTCACCGCTTTCCACCCCGCTCGCCGACCTCTTGCCGCGCGAGGAACTCGAACAGCTTTCCACGCTTCAGTTGGTTGATCTCATCACGAGCAAGCTACCGCCACGCCACGCCTCCATCTTCGACATGGTCTATCTCCGCGAGCGCATAGCGGCGATGGAAGAAATGAATGACCAAGCCCGCGCCGCGCTGGAGAAGATGGATGCCATCATCGAGAAGCTCCGCTCGCCCGCGTTCCGCGTCGGCACGTTCCTCGCCCCGGTGGACAAGGACAAGGCGCACGTCTGCCTTGGCGGAACGGATTACGTCTGCCGCGTGGACCCGGCGATCCCGCTCGCGAGTCTGCAACTCGGCCAGCGCGTGCTGTGCAATGAAGCCTTCGCCGTCGTGCAGGGACTGGGCTTCGACCGCAACGGCCCCATTGTCCGCGTGGATGAACTGCTTTCCGACGGTCGCCTCCGCATCGGCCAGGAAGCCGGCCTCACGAACTTCGTCATTCAACGCTCCGCGCTGCTCGCGAAGGAGAAGATGAAGCCCGGCATGGAGGTGCGCCTCGACGTGAACCAGCGCGTCGCGCTCGAAGTTGTCGGCGTCGGCAAGCGTGTCGAGCGCTCGCTGGAAACGGTCAGCGAACTCCCGTGGTCGGCCATCGGCGGGCAGGACGAGGCCGCGCGCGCGATTCGCGACGCAATTGAGCTGCCGTTCCTGCATCGCGACTTGTTCAAGAAATTCGAGCATTCCGTGCCGAAGGGCTTTCTCCTGCACGGCCCGCCCGGCTGTGGCAAAACGCTGCTCGGCAAGGCCACGGCCTACAACCTGCGCCAGCAAATCAAGGCGCAGACCGGCGTGGATCACCCGGAGTTTTTCCTGCATGTGAAGGGGCCGGAGATTCTCAACATGTGGGTCGGCGAGAGCGAGCGGCAGGTGCGCGACCTCTTCGCCCAGTGCCGCGAACGCGCGAAAGACGGCGCGCTGGCGTTCCTCTTCATTGACGAGGCCGAGAGCATCCTCGGCACGCGGCGCGCGGGCCGCTACACGGGCATCCTCAGCACGCTGGTGCCGATGTTCTGCACCGAGATGGATGGCATTGAGCCGCTCACCAACGTCGTTGTCATCCTCGCCTCGAACCGCGCGGACCTGATTGACCCGGCGATTTTGCGGCCCGGACGCATTGACCGGAAAATCCGCGTGCGCCGTCCGGATCAAACGGGTGCGCAGGCCATTTACGAAATTTATTTGCCCGATTCCCTTCCGCTCGCCGAGCCGAAGGCCGACCTCGCGCGCGCCGTGACTGAGGCGCATTTCGCCCGCTCGCCGGATAACGAATTCCTCGAAGTGAATTTCCGCAGCGGCCGGCGCGAGTTGCTCTGTCGCGGTGATCTCGCCAGCGGCGCCATCATTGCCGCCGTGGTCGAACGCGCGAAGAGCCTCGCCATCCGCCGCGCCATCGAGACCCGCGCCGACACGCAGCTCACCCGCGCCGACCTGCTCACCGCCCTGCGCCTCGAACACGAGGAGAACGACCTCTTCCCCGCCACCGACCTGACCGAGGACTGGCTCAAGCTCACCGACTTCGACCCGGAGAACGTGGTGAAGCTCGGCCCGGTGCGGGCAAGGAAGACAGAACGGAGCGGGGTGGTGTGAGATGAACCTTCCCAGCAAGACGATGCGACTCTTGGGCACCCTTCTGATGTCGGCCTGCCTACTGATGCTTTTCGCCTACTGGCTCATGCCTGGGCCCTATTGGAAATACGGCAGCTATCCGTTTCTTTGCTTCGTCGGCACTTTTGGGCTGTTTGTCGCTCTCACAGATAGCAATCTCAGACGATGGCTGGGATGTCTCGTGCTGGCCGTTTCAATCCTTCTTGGCTACGCGACATTTGACTCTCGAAAGAACCACGACGAAATGAGGGCTAGACTTCGCAAAGAGGCTGAGTCCCGCATGTTGGAGGAGTTGAAGAACGAGGCATCGCCAGCCTCGAAAGAGGGGGGGCGTTGAGGCTGAGGCAAAATTCCGCCCCTCAGTTCCATCCGTGTTTCATCTGTGGCTAAAGACCCCACCATCCTCTTCGGCATTGAGACCGAATACGGCATCGCGCGGGATGGCGTGCAGGACTTGGACGTGGTGGCGGAGTCCATCGCGCTGGTGCGCAGTGCGATGGAGCCCGGCGTGCGGATGCGCTGGGATTACGAGGCCGAGAACCCGCACCACGACGACCGTGGCTTCGATGTCGGCGAGCTGCGGCAGGACTTCGACGAGGCGGACTACTTCGAGCAGGACACGCACCGCGAGCTGACCTTCGCCGAGATCAAGAGCGACCTTGCGCTCGGCAACGGCGCGCGCTTCTACAACGACCACGCGCATCCCGAATACTGCACGCCCGAGTGCTCCACGCTCGACGAGCTGGTCGCGCACGACCGCGCGGGCGAGCGCGTGGTGATGGCCTGCGCGCAGCGGCTCTCGAAGGCGCGCGGCGCGACGGTGCGGCTCTACAAGAACAACACCGATTTCCGCGGCCATAGTTACGGCTGCCACGAGAATTACCTGCTGCCGCGCGCGCTGCCGTGGGATCGGCTGGCGGCTGGTGTGCAGGCGTTCCTCGTCACGCGGCAGATTTTCGCCGGTGCGGGTAAGTTCGCCATCGAAGCCGAGGACAAATTTGTCTCGCCGCACTTCCAAATCGCCCAGCGCAGCGACTTCTTCAGCGAGCTGCAGAGCGTGGACACGATGCAGAAGCGACCGCTCATCAACACCCGCGACGAGCCGCACGCCGACCCATGTCAATGGCGGCGTTTCCATGTCATCATCGGCGACGCGAACCTCTCGCCCTTCGCCACGCGGTTGAAGGTGGGCACGACCGCGCTCGTGCTCGAAGCGATTCTCCGCGACCCGAAGCGCGCCTTCCCGCAGCTCGCCGACCCGCTCGCAGCACTGCCGGCCATCTCGCGCGACCTGCGCTACCGCTGGGAAGTGAAGCTGGCGAACCGTCGGCCTTCCACTGCGCTCTCCGTGCAGCGCGACTATCTTGCGGCGGTGAAGGAACTCTGCGACCTCTCGGCACCGGAGCGCGCAATGCTCGTGGCCAATTGGGAAACGGTGCTGAACGATCTCGAAACCGATCCGCTGACCTGCCGCGACCGGCTGGACTGGGTCGCCAAGCTCGTGCTCATCCGCGAGTTTCAAGCCGCCCAGAACCTCGCGGATGACGACCCGTGGCTGCAAAGCCTCGACTTGGAATATCACCGCTTGGATTTCGACGCGGGGCTTTATTACGGCTTGGAGCAATCCAGCGCGATGCGTGGCGTGCCAGCGGAGCCGGCCGTTCAACGCGCGATGTTCGAGCCACCCGAGACGACGCGCGCGCTCATCCGTGGCAAGCTCATCCAGAAGTTCAGCGCCGCCGTGCTCTCCGCGCAGTGGGACCACGTCACACTCGCGTGCGGTGACAGCGAATTGAAAGTGTCGCTATTGGAGATGTTCGATCCGGAGCGCATCGCCGCGACCGCTGCGGCCATTGAGGCATCGAACTCGCCGGAGGAATTGCGCGCGCGACTTTTCCGTGTCACAGTCCGCCAGTAGCATTATGCCCGACCAAGCCCAAAAAACCCGCCCTGTGACACCCAGCCCCGGCAGCGGTGGCGGCGACGGCCCCAGCGCGCCCAAGGTGGACAAACCGAACGTCGAGGAACTCCTCAAACGGATGAAGAAAGTGGACCCCGATCAGGCCAAGCGTTACCGCCAGCGCACGGGACAATGAGCGCTGTTACGCAAATCTCCGGAGACTTCCTCTCGCTGCTCGCCACTCACAACGTGTCGCCGTTGCGTGTGGATGCCACCCACGCTGCTCCCGTCGAGACGCAGGCGACGACCGTCTTTGCCTTCCACTTCGCTGATGGCGTGCTCATGGCGGGCGACCGGCGGGCGACGGCGGGTAATGTCATTGTCACCGACCGCGTGGACAAGGTCATCGAGCTGGACGCGCACTCGCTGCTGGCCATCGCAGGCGTGCCGGCCACGGCATTCGAGATGGCGCGCGTGCTGCAAACGTCCTTCGAGTATTACCGCCGCAGCCAGCTCCAGTCGTTGAGTCTGCCGGCGAAAGTCCGCGCACTCGCCCGCCTGCTCCGCGACAACCTGCCGATGACCATGCAGGGCGTCGGCGTGGTGGTGCCGCTCTTCGCGGGCGTGGACAACACGACGCAGCCACCGTCGCCGCAGATTTTCTTTTACGACCCGCTGGGCGCGCAGTTCCAAGCGGTGGGCTACGCGGCGAGTGGTTCCGGCTCACAGACGATTCGGAGTGTCCTCAGCTTTCAGGAACGTCATGGCCAACCGAAGCCATCCGTGATGACTTTGCCACAAGCTGTGCAGTTTGCGCTGCGGCTGCTGATGACGGCGTCCGAGTTTGATTCAGCCACGGGCGGCGTGCGGCCGGACACGCAGGCGTTCGCGACGCTCAAGGTTCTGCGTGCCTCCGGTGTGGAGACGATTTCCGAGGTCCAGCAGGCGGAGTGGCTGAAAGCCTAGCCTACTTATTCGGCTGCGGCGTGTAGCGGAGGTAGGGCTTCACCTTGCGCGCGCCCTTGGGGAACATCGCCGGGATTTCCTCGTCCTTCACCGCGAGGGTCACGATGCAGTCCTGGCCGTCCTGCCAGTCGGCGGGCGTGGCGACCTTGAACTTGGCCGTGAGCTGGAGCGAGTCCACCACGCGGAGGATTTCGAGGAAGTTGCGCCCGCAGGACATCGGGTAGGTGAGCGTGAGCTTCACCTTCTTGTCCGGCCCGATTACGAAGACGGAGCGCACGGTGGCCTTGTCGTCCACGTTCGGGTGAATCATGTCGTAGAGCGCGGCGACGGCCTTCGTCGGGTCGGCGATGATGGGGAAGTTCATCGTGGTGCCCTGCGTCTCGTTGATGTCGCGCACCCAGCCCTGATGCGAGTCCACCGGATCCACGGAGATGGCGATGCACTTGACGTTCCGCTTGGCGAACTCGTCCTTGAGCTTCGCGACCGCGCCCAGCTCGGTGGTGCAGACGGGCGTGTAGTCGGCGGGATGGGAGAAGAGGATGCCCCAGCCGTTGCCGAGCCATTGGTGGAAGTCAATGCGGCCTTCAGTGGTGTCGGCCTGAAAATTCGGAGCAGTGTCGCCAAGTCGGAGTGCCATAGTCGTAATGCTGTTCGTTTCGCGGGCGCGAAATTAAGGAACCGCGTCGTGCCGCACAAGGGAATCTCTCGGTCAGTCGCTTACGCGAGAATGTCCTTCACCACGTGACCATGCACATCCGTCAGCCGGTAGTCGCGGCCTTGGAAGCGGAACGTCAGCTTTTCGTGATCGAAGCCAAGCAGATGCATGATGGTCGCCTGCAAGTCGTGGACGTGAACCTTGTTCTCCACGATGCCGAAACCCAGCTCGTCCGTCTCGCCGTAGCTGAAACCCTTTTTGATGCCCGCGCCAGCGAGCATGAGCGAGAAGCAATCGGGGTAATGATCGCGGCCCAGCACCTGGCTCGCGGCGGTGCGGCCCTCGCGGAACGGAGTGCGGCCAAATTCGCCGCCCCAGACGATGAGCGTGTCATCGAGCAGACCACGTTGGCGCAAGTCCTCGATGAGGGCGGTAACGGGCTTGTCGGTGCGGGCCATCTTCTTCGTGAGGCCGTCAGTGATGCCGGTGTCGGCCCCGGTGCCGTGGAAGTCCCAGCCCCAGTCGAAGAGCTGCACGAAGCGCACGCCTTGTTCGACAAGGCGGCGCGCGAGGAGACAGTTGTTCGCAAAGCTCGCGTCGCCGGGGACCGCGCCGTAAGCGTCGAGGAGCGCCTTTGGCTCCTTCGAAATGTCCATGACCTCCGGCACGCTCGTCTGCATTCGGAAGGCCAGTTCATACTGCGCAATGCGCGTGGCGGTCTCGGGGCTGCCCAGCTCGCGCGCCTGCTCCTCGTTCAAGTCGCGCAACGTGTCCAGCGTGCGCCGGCGCATCTCGCGGTCCATGCCGGGCGGGTTGGAAACGTAGAGGACGGGATCGCCCTTCGAGCGGCATTGCACGCCCTGATAAACGGACGGGAGAAAGCCGCTGCCCCAGCAGCTCTGGCCGCCGCTGGGCTGCACGCCGCTGCTGATGAGCACGACGAAGCCGGGCAGGTTCTCGTTCTCCGTGCCGAGGCCGTAAGTCACCCAGGTGCCCATCGCGGGCCGGCCCTGCCGGCCGGAGCCGGTGTAGAGCAGCAGCTCGGCGGGCGCGTGGTTGAACTCGTCCGTGGTGACGGATTTGATGACCGTCACTTCGTTCGCGATCCGCGGAAGATGCGTGAGCGCGTCGGACATCCAGATGCCGCCCGGCCCGTGCTGCGCGTAGGTGCGCGGCGTGCCCATGAGCTTCGGCACACCGCTGGTGAAGGCGAAGCGACGACCCTTCAAGAACTGGTCCGGACAATCCTGTCCGCTGCGCTTCACCAGCTCCGGCTTGTAGTCGAAAATATCCAGGTGCGGCGGCGCGCCGCTCATGTGCAGGTAAATAACGCGTTTGGCCTTCGGCTCGTAATGCGGCGCGCGCGGCGCAAGCGGACGAGCCGAATCCGTGGGCGCGGCGGCGGCCTGGCCGGCGAGCAACGCCTCCATGGCAATTGCTCCGAGGCTGAACTGGCCAGCGTGCTGGAGGAAGGTGCGTCGGGTTTGGTGTTCGAGTTTCAGGAAGTGCGGATTCATGGCGAAAGTCGGTCAGCGTTTCATCAATGCTTCATCCAAGTTCAGCAGCACATTCGCCACCGTCGTCCACGCGGCGAGGTTCGCGGCGTCCGCGCCCTCGGGCAGCGGGCCGAGCGGGTCGGTGGCGAGGGAGGTGGCTTTCGCCTTGTCCTTCGCGAACTCGGTGGCGCTGTCGGCGTGGAGCTTCACGAGCTTGGCGAGTTCGTTTTCGGACGGCGGGCGCGAGAGCACGAGACGGAAACCGTGCCGGGCCTTGTCGGCGTCGGTCGCGCCACCATCCTTCGCCATGCGACGGGCGAGGGCTTGCGCGGTCTCGACATAGACCGGGTCGTTCATCGTGACGAGGGCTTGCAGGGGCGTGTTGGTGCGACCGCGCCGGACAGAACAGACTTCGCGGTTCGGTGCGTCGAACGTGGCCATCGAAGGATACGGGCTGGTGCGCCGCCACTCGGTGTAGAGGCCGCGCCGA
Source organism: uncultured Klebsiella sp. (assembly GCA_964478755.1). GTDB lineage: Bacteria > Verrucomicrobiota > Verrucomicrobiia > Limisphaerales > SXTU01 > SXTU01. The sequence continues at coordinate 952 of CAYZJP010000169.1, read as the reverse complement.
TAGCGGTCCTCGCCGGTGCTCGTGGTCCAGTCCAGCGCGCTGCCGAATGCGGCGCTCAGGCCGCTGCTCGGGCGCGTCGGGCGCACGCTGGGACCGAACATCTTCGCACTCAGCAAACCGCTCGCGGCGAGCGCCTGGTCGCGCACCATCTCGGCGGTGAGCCGCAGGCGCGGACCGCGCGAGAGGAGGCGGTTGTCCGGGTCTTTCTCCAACGCGTCGGGCGTGACTTTCGAGGACTGCCGGTAAGCCTGTGACGTGACGAGCAGGCGAAGAAACTTCTTCGTGTCCCACTTCATCGCGACCAGTTCAGTCGCAAGCCAGTCGAGCAATTCCGGGTGTGACGGCAGCTCGCCTTGCGCGCCGAACTCCTCGCTCGTCCGCACGATGCCCGTGCCGAAGATCGCTTCCCAATACCGGTTCGCCACGACGCGCGCGGTGAGCGGGTTGTTCTCGTCCACCAGCCACTTCGCGAGCGTGAGCCGATTGCGCGGCGCGTCCTTGGGCAGGGGGTGCCACGCGGCAGGCACGGCCTCCGTGACCTCCTCGCCGAAGTTCTGCCAATTGCCGCGAATCTGCACCGCAGTCTTGCGTCGTTTGTCGCCCGTCAGCTCGCGCTGAATCGGCACTGTGCTCGGCTTCAAGTCCGCGAGCGACTTGGTCAGCGACGCGAGCTTCTCCCGGTCGGCTTTCAACTCCGGCGCGAGCGTGCGCGCGAAGTAATCCACGACCTTTGCGCGATCCCCGGGAGGGAGTGTGTTCAGTGTCCAGTGCTCCGCATTCACGGATCGGCTCGCCGCCAGCATGGAAACAACCGCAGCCGGCGTGCGGGCGAACTCGGCGGCCTTCGTGTCCGTCGTCACGCCGAGGCGGAAGTGGCCGAGCGTCGCCTTCGCGGTCGCGGACTGCTGTTCGAGCGTCACGGACAAGCGCGACCCGGCGGGGATCTCCACCG
>CAYZJP010000168.1:0-9038 GCA_964478755.1 uncultured Klebsiella sp. | reverse complement strand
CATCACGCCCATCCCCGACGGCGAGCTGAACCCGTCGCGGACATTCGACAAGGTGCCGACCTACAACGCGATTGCGCAGAAAGTCATGGGAGAAACCGGCGTGACGATCAACGACCTCAACGCCGCCATCACGTCGCATCTGGCGAAGCTGCAAAACCCGAAGGACGTTCACTTCAACAAGGAAGGCTCCGAGTTTCTGGCCAGACAGGTCGCGGCGAAGATCGAGGCGGCGTTGCCAAAGAAGTGAATGGCCGCTTGCTCCGTGCTGGCTGTGGGTTAGGCTGCGCCAGTGATTTTCCATTCGAGTTTTTTTCAGCGCCTCGGTGCCTTGATTTGCTCTGGCTTGTTGCTCGCTGCTGCGACACCGTGCCGCCCTCTCGCCGCTGCTGAGAAGGCCAAACCCATTTCCATCGTGTCCACGAATTCACCCACCTCCCATTCTCATACCAACCACCTTGCGCAGGAGAAGTCGCCCTACCTGCGGCAGCACATGCACAATCCGGTGGACTGGTATCCGTGGGGCGAGGCGGCCTTCAAGAAGGCGCGGGATGAGGGCAAGCCCATCCTGCTCTCCATCGGCTACTCGACGTGTCACTGGTGCCACGTCATGGAGCGGGAGTCATTCGAGGACGAGAAGGTGGGGGAGTTCCTGAAGCAGCATTTCGTCGCCATCAAGCTGGACCGCGAGGAGCGACCGGACGTGGACAAGATTTATATGACGGCGGTGCAGGCGATGGGTCAGGGCGGGGGCTGGCCGCTCAATGTTTTCCTCACGCCGGATTTGAAGCCCTTTTACGGAGGCACCTACTTTCCGGCGTCGCCGAAGTTTGGGCGTCCCAGCTTCCTCCAGTTGGTGGGTCGCATCGCGGAGCTGTGGGTGGAGAAGCGCGCGGACCTCACGGCGAGCGCAGGACAGATCGCCGGACAGCTCAAAACCCTCGCCGAGCACGAGGCGAACCCGGACGCGGCCCTCATGCCCCTCGTGCTGACGAACGCCCTCCAGCGCCTGGTGGCCGAATACGATCCACGCCACGGGGGGTTTGGCCGCGCACCCAAGTTTCCCCGGCCTTCCCAGCCGGCGTTCATCCTGCGCGAGGCCGTTCGCCAAGGAAATCAGGAGGCGGTGAAGGCGGTCTTGCACACGTGCGAGCGGATGGCGGCGGGAGGGATGTATGACCAGCTCGGCGGCGGGTTTGCGCGCTACTCGGTGGATGAAAAGTGGCTGGTGCCCCACTTCGAGAAGATGCTGTATGACAACGCGCAGCTCCTGCACCTGTATCTCGACGCGTATCTCGTCAGCGGCGAGGCCCGCCATGCGGCGGTGGCGAAGGATATTGTGCGCTACGTGCTGCGGGACATGACGCATCCCGAGGGAGGGTTTTACTCGGCGGAGGACGCCGATTCCGAGGGGCAGGAGGGGAAGTTTTATTGCTGGACGAAGGCGGAGCTGGGCGCGCGGCTGAGTGCGGAGGAGTTCAAGGTCGCGGAGCGTTACTTCGGGATCACGGAGGAGGGGAACTTCGAGGATCATTCCCACCCGGCACCGCTCAAGCAGTTGAACGTGTTGAGCATTGTGGATGCAAAGCTCAGTCCGGCGGAGGTGAAATTGCTGGCGGCGGCGAAGGCGAAGCTGTTCGCGGCCCAGCGGAAGCGCATCCGCCCGCACCTGGACGACAAGGTGCTTGCGTCGTGGAACGGGCTGATGCTCGGGGCCATCGCGCGGGCGGGGATTGTGCTCGGTGAGCCGGCCTATCTGGCTGCGGCGGAGCGGAACCTGGCCTTCCTCCAGAGCAAGCTGTGGGACGCGAAGACCAGGACGCTCTACCATCGGTGGCGTGACGGCGAGCGGGACAGCGTGCAGCTCCTGGACTCGCACGCCTATCTGCTGGAGGGCGTGCTGCACCTGTATGAGGCGACCTTGAACCCGAAGCACCTCGACTTCGCGCTCGCGCTGGAACAGACGATGACGGCGAAGTTCTACGATGCGGCGCAGGGAGGTTTTTATCAGAGTCCGGCCGGCTCGGCGGACCTGCTGTTCCGGGCCAAGGAGGATTACGACGGCGCGGAACCCAGCGGGAACAACGTGGCGACGCTCGCACAGCTCAGGCTGGCGGCCATCACGGATGACCAGGCGATGCGCGGCCGCGCGGAGAAGACGCTGCGCCTCTTCGCCGAGCGGCTCCAACGGCTGCCGCAGGCCGTGCCGAACCTGCTGCTCGCGCTGGACTTTTTCCTGCACGAGCCGTTCCGTGTGGTGATCGCCTCGCCCGCCAAGGCGGATGCGAAGGCGGGTGCGGCCTTGCTGCGCGCCGCCCACGGCGTCTATCAGCCGAACAAGGTGGTGCTGGGGAACACCGGCGCGGTCGAAGCGTCCGCGAAGGCATTGCCGGTCAAGGAGGTCGCGGTGGTTTATCTGTGCACGGGGACGGCCTGCCAGCCGCCCACGAGCGATCCGGCGAAGGTGAAGGCGATGCTGGGCGCGAAGCCGTGAGCGGCGGCGCGCGGGCTACTTCGCCGGGCTGAAGTGGAAGAGCTGCGCGCCCCGTGCCGGGAGCGCAAGGTAGAGGCCGCGGGCGAGCATCTCGCTGCCGTTGCGCCAGTATTTCTCCTCGCCGAGCAGGTCTTCCATCTTCCACTCGCGCTGTGCAAGTCCGGCGATGTTCGGGGTGACGTAGCACTGGCTCGGCCGGGACGCGAGATTCACCACGACGAGGTCGAAGGCGTCCGGCGAGGCCTGCCATTGCACGACGACAAAGCAATGGTCGGTGGAGTTCTGCGACCAGGCCGAGCAGGGACGGAGGATTTCAAACTTGCCGTGTCCGACGGCGGAGTTGTCGAGCGCGGCGAGCAGCTCCTCGTAGAAGGAGGAGATCCGGGCATCTGCGGCTTCGACCGGACGGCGTGACAGATGCACCGGCAGACGCACCCGGGTGCCTTCGAGCTGGCCTTCGTGCAGGAAGCGCATCCCCGGGAGGCCGTAGGTGAGCACGGCCGCGCCCCGGTGCTCGTCCAGCGTGAAGCGCGTGGCGGCCCGCTGCTCGTCGTGATTCTCCAGGAAGTGGACGCTGCGGGCGAGAAAGGCCGGCTCCACGTCGAGCAGATGATTTTGCGTCTCGGCGTAGTTGTCGTAGGCGAGGTGGTCGTAGAGCCACTTGTCGTAAGTGTAATCGAAGCCGAGCTGCTGGAGGTTTCGCTCCAAGTCCCAGTAAACCTCCGCCAGGAACAGGAAGGCGGGGAACTCGCGCTTCACCGATGCGATGGCCTCGGTCCAAAACTCGCCGGCGGCCGGCGTGGCGGGTTTGAGGAAAGCGGCCCAGGTCTTCGCGAACACGTCGCGGAGGATGAGCATGGCCATGTCGCAGCGCACGCCGTCGCAACGGGCGGCGACGCCGCGCAGCATCTCCTGCATGATGGCCTGCGTCTCCGCACGGCGGTAATCGAGTTGCGCGGTGTCGTTCCAGCACGGGAAGAACGGGTCTTTGCCGTGCGCAATCCACGCGACACCGGAGTTGGTCTCGGTGGCAAAGGTTCCGCGCGCGCCGGGAGCGCCCCGCACGAACAGCTCCGGCCGCATCTTCACCCACGGGTGGCCCAGTCCGGTGTGGTTGGGCACGAAGTCCAGAATGAGTTTCAACCCGTGCCGATGCAGCCGCTCACGAAATCGGCGCAGCCCCTCCTCGCCCCCGAGCGCGTCCGGCACCCGGTATTCGGCAATGGCATAGGGCGAGCCGGTCACGTCGTCCGGCGTCCAGTCGGGCAGCGCCTTGTGGAAGAGGTCGAGCAGCGTGGCGTCGCTCAACGCGACTTCACGGGCGCGGGCGCAGGTCGTCCAGGTGCCCATGAGCCAGACATGGGTGAAGCCCTGGCGCTTCCAATTCGCGAACTCCGCCTCCGGCACGTTGCCGAGCTGGATGCTCTGCCGGTGTTGCGCGGAGAGTTCGCGCAGCCAGCAGCGGGTGTTCAACTCGTAGAGCAGGGGGTGCAAGGGAAAGTGTGGTGAGTCGTGCCGGGTCGTTGGCTGCCCGCCGCGCCGGTTGCCAATCACTAATTGCTTTCCTGGCTGTTCAGCACCTTCAGCGCCTTCTGCGGGTTCTTCACGCGCAGAATGAGCAGGCCGCGCCGCGAGCCGGGGCTGGTGGCGCAGTAGCAGTATTCAATGTTGACCTTCGCCGCGCCGAGCTTTTCGCAGATGACGGCCAGTGAGCCGGGGCGGTTGTCGCCGTCAATCATCAGCACGTCGTCCTCGACGACCAGTGTGCCGCGCTCCTCGAAGACGAAAATCGCCTTCTGCGGGTTGTCCACAACCATGCGGATCACGGTGTGATCCACCGTGTCGCTGGCGGAGATGGCGTAGATGTTGACCTTCGCATCGGCCAGCGCGTGACAGACACGGGCGAGCATTCCGGGTTCGTTGTCGAGGAAGATGGCGAGCTGTTTGGTGATTTGCATGGTGTGGAGACGGGCAGGTTTTGCGCTTTCGGCGCGTTCGTCACGGGCGGAAGCTGGCACAGGCGGAGCGGCAATTCAACGCCGGACTGCCGCGACCGCCAGATTTTCTCACCGCTGCTTCTCCGCTGCGAGCACGGCGCGGAGCTTCTCGAACTCCTGCCCAATGGCTTTGAGCGTGAGCAGTGCGTTGTCCCAGTCAGCGGCGAGCGTCTGCGTCTCCAGCTCGGCGCAGATGCGTGCCAGCGGTCTGGCTCCAAGATTCTTCGCGCTGCCCTTGAGCGAGTGCGCCGCGATCTTCAACGCCACGGCATCGCGGCGGTCAAGGGAGGTTTGCATGGCCTGCAAGCGGTCGGGCGCGTCCTCCATGAAGAGATCAATCAGCTCGACCACCGGGTCGGGCTGGCCCGGCTCGCTCAGGTCGCGCAGGGTCGCGAGCACAGAAAAGTCCAGCGTGGCCTCGTCCACCGGAGGCGAAACGGCGGACACGACCTGCTCTGGAGAACCCGACGCGGCGGCGTTGGCCGCGGTGTTCACCCGTTCAAGCGCGGCATTCAACTCCGGCAGATGCACCGGCTTTGTTATGAAATCGTCCATGCCGGCGGCGTAGCAATGCTCCGCGTCGCCACGACCCGCATCGGCGGTCATGGCCAGGACGCGGAGGCGCGGGCGATTGTTCTGCTGCTCCCACTCGCGGATGCGCTGCGTGGCGACGTAGCCATCCATCACGGGCATATGGCAGTCCATGAGCACCACATCGTAGGGCTTGGACTGCACGGCGGCGACAGCCTGCTCGCCGTTAAGCGCGGTGTCCGGCTGGTAGCCAAGTTTCTTGAGCTGCAGCAACGCCACGCGCTGGTTCACGTTGTTGTCCTCGACCAGCAGGATGCTCAGTGGCCGGGTTTCGCCCGGCGGAACTGTGCCGCGGTGGAGGAAGGCTGTCTCTGACGGGCCGGGCAGCGAGAGCGTCCGCTCGTCGTTGGTGAGCACCCGCAACAGACATTCCTCCAAGCGTGAGAGCCGGACGGGTTTGAGCAAACTGCCGGAAAGCCCTGCCAGCCGCATGATTTCGATGTCGAGCCGCTGGCCGAGCGGCGTGAGCAGAATCAACTTCGTGCCGGCGATGTCGGATTCGGCCTTGATGTTCTGCGCAAGCGTGAGGCCGTCCGCGCCGGCGAGTTTGATGTCGAGAATGGCCGCATCGAAGGGCGTGCTGCCCGCGGCGGCGTCGCGGAGCGCGTGGAGCGCCTCGTCGCCGCTGCGCACGCCGGCGCAGCTCATGCCGAGGTAATTTGTCATGCTGGCGAAAGCGTGGCGCAGGTGCGCGTTCTCGGTGACGACGAGCAGCCGTGCGCCCATGAGCCGCGAGCTGGCCGGCTCGCGCGTGGTTCTGCCCGGCTGCTTCTCCAACGTGACAGTGAACCAGAACAGCGAGCCTTCGCCGAGATTGCTGCGCAGCTCCAGCCTGCCACCCATCAACTCGACGAGCTGGCGCGAGATGGAAAGGCCAAGGCCCGTGCCGCCGTATTTGCGCGTCGTGGAACCGTCGGCCTGCGTGAAAGCCTGGAAGATTTTCGCCTGTGCTTCGGATGCGATGCCGATGCCGGTGTCTTCAACGGAGAACTTCACGGAGACGCTGATGTCGGTCTCACCCTCCTTGATGACGCGCATTATGACCTCGCCGCGCTCGGTGAACTTCACTGCGTTGCCGATGAGATTGACGAGGATTTGCTGGACGCGCACGGGGTCGCCGCGCAGGTGCGGCGACACGTCCGGGGCCATCCAGGAAACGAGCTCGAGGTTCTTGGCCTGGGCGCGATGAGCGAGCAACTCGGCGCTGCGCTCGACAATTTCGCGAAGATCGAAATCCGTCGTTTCCAGCGTGAGCTTGCCCGCCTCGATCTTGGAGAAGTCGAGGATGTCGTTGATGATGTGCAGCAAGGCGTAGGCGCTGGAGTGGACCGTTTCGGCGAACTCGCGCTGCTGCGGCGCGAGGTCGGTGTCCAGCAGCAACTCAATCATGCCGACGACGCCGTTCATCGGCGTGCGTATCTCATGGCTCATGGCCGCGAGGAACTGTGACTTGAGCCGCGTGGATTCAAGCGCGGTGTCGCGGGCCTGCTGAAGCTCGCGCTCGACGCGCTTGATGTCGGTGATGTCGCGCGAGATGCCGATGATGCCGGTGATGAAGCCCGCGCGGTTGCGGAGGGGGACTTTCGTGACGGACGCCCAAATCTCCGCACCATCGGTGCCCGTTTGCCGTTCGACCTTGTTGATGATAGGCGTTCCGGTGAGAAGGATTTTCTGCTCGTCGGCGAAAAACTCGCGTGCCAGCTCCGGCGGGTGGAAGTCGAAGTCCGTCTTGCCCACGACTTCCGCCGGGTCTTTGAGTCCGAGTCGTTTCGCCAGCGCCATGCTGCACTGGAGGAACTTCGACTCGGTGTCCTTGAAATAGATGCGGTCGGGGACGTTGTCGAGCAGCGCGCGGAGGAGGTCACGCTCGAAGGCGAGCTGCTCCTCGATGCGCTTGCGCTCGGTCACGTCCCAGAAGATTCCCTGGATGCCCAGCGCGTTGCCTTCCCGGTCGAACAGCGGCGTCTTGACTACTTGCACGTAAATCTTCCCGCGCTCCGGCGAGAAGTGCGCCTCGATGGTCTCCGCCGTCTTGCGCGTCTCGATGATGCGCTGGTCGTCGCGCTGATACTTTTCGGCCATGTTCGTTGGAAACAGGTCGAAGTCCGTCTTGCCAAGAATTTCCTCGCGCGGTTTTCCGACCTCCTGGCAGAAGCGGTTGTTCACGAACGTGAACCGGCCCGCGATGTCCTTGCGGAACATATTTTGCGGCAGGTTGTCCACCAGCGAGTGGTAGAGGAACTCCGACTCGCGCAGCGCGGCCTCGACCTGCTTGCGCGCGGTGAGGTCATGGAAAACCGTCAGCACCAATGGGTCTTCGCCAGCCACCTCGACGAAGGAGATGGACAGCTCGACCTGCACCGCCCGGCCATCCCGCAGCATCAGGCGCCGCTCCATGTGCTCGGCGATGCTCCGGTCGCGGTAGCCGGCCCGAAACCGCTCCAACCGCGCCTGCGCGTCCTCTCCCTGGTCGTAATGCTCGGTGTAGGGCCGGCCCAGCAGCTCCGTCTCCGGCAGGGCGACGAGCCGGCAGAAGGCCGGGTTCACCGCGCGCGTGATGCCGTCCTTGTCAATGAGCCGCATCCCGTCCACGGACCGTTCCCAGATGGAGCGGAAGCGGCCCTCGGAGTTGCGCAGCATTTCCTCCGCGCGCCGGCTTTCCGTCACGTCGTGCAGGATGCTCAGGATGAGCGGATCCTGGCCTTCGATTTCGACGAAGGAGTTGGAAAGTTCCAGAATCGCCCGGCGCCCGTTGCGAAAGACGATGTTGCGGTCCAGATGCTCCGGGATGTTTCGGCTCTGGTAGCCCTCGCGGTAGAGCGAGTGCAGGCGATGCACTTCCTCGCAGTCCTGGTAACTGGCCGTGTAGCACTGGCCGATCAACTCCGCCTCGCTCATGCCCACGATGCGGCAGTAGGCCGGGTTCACTGCGCGAAGGATGCCGTCCTTGTCCGTGAGCCGCATCCCGTCGGCGGATTTTTCCCAGACGGAACGGAAGCGCCGCTCGGCCTCGCGCACGGCGATTTCCGCACGCTTGCGCTCGGTGATGTCCTCGATGGTGCCCTCATAATAGCGAAGCTTGCCCTCCGCATCACGCACTGCGCGGGCGTTCTCGGCAATCCAGATGATTTCGCCGCGTGCGTTGAAGACCTGCGACTCAAAATTCTGGATGATTTCCTTCTCGCGCATCAGGCGCACGAACTCCTCGCGGCGCGCCGGGTCCACGTAGAGTTGCCGCGACACGTCACTCAAGGCCGTGACCAGTTCCTCGGGTGTGGCGAAACCGTAAATCTTCGCCAGCATCGGGTTCGCGGAAAGGAACTTGCCCTCGGGCGTGGTCTGAAAAATGCCGTCGGTCGCGTTCTCGTAGATGCCGCGGAACATCGCCTCGGTGAACCGCAGCGCGTCCTCCGTCTCCTGGTGCTTCTGGATTTCGCGTTCGAGGTCCGCGACGTGCCGGCGCACTTCGAGTTGCGTCAGCACCTGCCGGCTCAAGCGCTGCAATGCCAGCGCCTGCTGCCCCGTCAGGCCGCGCGTCACCCGGTCCATCACGCACAACGTCCCGACCGCGTGGCCCTCCGGCGTGATGAGCGGCTGACCGGCGTAGAAGCGCACCGGCGGAGTGTCCTTCACCATCGGATGCTCGCGGAACCGCTCATCTGCGAGCGCGTCGCGCACCACGAGCGCACCAGCTTGCTTGACCGCCAGCCCCGGCAACGAAAGCTCGCCCGGCCCCTCCGCCCCCTGGGTTCCCCTGTCAAACCCGGTCATACCAACCAGGTGCGGTTTGGGCTTGGTGGCTTCGTATTCCTTAACAGGTCGCACCATCTGGTACTGCCAGTCCCTGGAGTAGATCGCAGTCTCGTTGGTGATCTCGTAGAGGACGTTGTCCAGGTCGTTGAGCGTATCCACGACTTTGCGAACGTAAGCTTTCTGCAAAGCTGTGATTGCCGGAATCT
>CAYZJP010000167.1:0-9107 GCA_964478755.1 uncultured Klebsiella sp. | reverse complement strand
CTCGTTGCTCTTGAATGAAACCCGTTCACACCCGCTCAACTAGGAAAGACCCTTGTGCTTTTCATGGTGTGCTGAGAATCCCCGGACGCCGGGCAGGCATCTGACACGGGCGGCACAAAGCGCCCATGCCCGCGCCGACGCCGGGGAAGTTTTTTCTGAGGGAGTGCGCTTTTCGGGCCGGTGTCAGTCGGCCATCCCGCAGCACACGCGCGGGAAGTGAAGGGCAGGAAGCCACCTTGAACCGTAGTGAGCAGATGGGCAGGAAACTGGCAAAAGAGATACGCTTTGCATACGTTTAGCCCTTCGCCGCTCGGGTGATATAGCGACGAAAACCTCTATTCTATTGGTTAAAGTGAGAAGTGGCGGAGAGAGGGGGATTCGAACCCCCGATACGGCTTTTGACCGTATACCGGTTTAGCAAACCAGCGCCTTCAGCCACTCGGCCATCTCTCCAATTATCTCACTTAGAAGCACTTAAATGCGGCATTGTGCTTCAAAATTCAAATTTATCTCGCAAGATTGCAACACTGCTCACATGACTACTACAACCTCACGAAAGCCAAAACAAGGCGAAGAATGGCCTCGCAAAGTTGCCTTTGGACGCGAAACCGTCACCGTGTATCGTCGGCTCACCCCGTTGGGCAATCCGGCTTTCATGGTCGCCAACTATTCGGGCGAAAAGCGTCGGTTCGACTCCTACAGCACTGAAACCGACGCCTTCGATGCCGCGAACAAGCTCGCCCGACAATTGAGCCAGAGAGACGTGGTGAGTGCAAGCATGACTCGTGAGCAGTCCATCGAATACGCCAACGCCGTCCAATCCTTGCAACCGCTCGGCATCACCCTCTCGGCTGCCGTCGCCGCGCTGGTCGAAGCGGTCAAGCTCACTGGCAATCTGTCCGGTGTGGCGGCAGCCGTGCAGTTCTACAAGGCCAAGCACAAGGACATTACGCCTAAGAGTGTCGCGGAGGTTGTCGCCGAATTGCTCGCGCTGAAAAAGTCTCGCGGCGCGTCGGAGCGGTATCTTGAGGATTTGAAATTCCGGCTGGAAAAATTCGCCGCAGCGTTCCAATGCAACATTGGCAGTGTGACCACCGCCGCCGTGCAAGCGTGGTTGGACGGCCAAAAGCTTTCGACGCAAAGCTACAGCAACAACCGCAGCGTGGCGCATCTGCTCTGCGCGTTTGCGGTTTCCCGCAGCTACGCTCACGACAACCCCGTTGCCGGGGTTGACAAGGTGAAAATCAGCAACGGCGACTGCGAAGTGTTCACGCCCGATGAAGCCGCCAAGCTGCTTGCGTCCGCCCCGGAGGATTTTTTGCCGTGCCTTGCGCTGGGATTATTTGCCGGAATTCGCAGCGCGGAGCTTGAACGGCTCAACTGGCAGAACATTGATTTGAAAGCGCGGCATATCGTTGTCGGCAAGAGCGCGGCCAAGACGGCCTCCCGCAGAATTGTGCCGGTTGCGAAAAATCTCGCCTTGTGGCTCGCGCCTTACGCGGGGCGGCAGGGAAGCGTCTGGCCGCAGGGTAGGATTTGTTTCCACAAGCGTCAGCAAGCCACCGCCAAGGCCGCTGGCGTCCCTTGGAAGCGCAATGCCATGCGCCACAGTTTCGCCAGCTATTCGTTTGCCTTGTGCAATGACGCCGGGCGCGTAGCGGGCGAACTCGGCAACTCTGCCGCCGTCGTCCACAAGCACTACCGCAAGTTGGTGAAGCCCGCCGACGCGAAGCGGTGGTTTGCGGTCAAGCCCGGCGCGGCGACGAACATTGTGACCATGCCCGTTGCCGTTGCCGCCTGACGCGCACGGAAACCCCGTTGACGCGCAGAGACGGGCCGCTTACGGTGCGTGTGTAACAATCGTGTTGCACATGAAAACCGCCAACGTCCGCCAGCTTCGCCACGACTTCGGCAGCGTCCTCGACTGGATTGCCGACGGCCAACAGGTCGAAATCGTGAAGAAGGGCAAGGTGATTGCCCTCCTCTCGCCCCCGCCTCCGCCCGCCAAGCCGAAGCCGTTCAAGCTCCCCGACTTCGCCGCTCGCCGGAAACGCATCTTCGGCAGCCGAGTGTTGCCGGGGAACATCGTGGCGGAGGAACGGGAGAGCTACCGATGGTAGCCTACGCCGACACCGGCTTGCTGGTTTCCCTCTACTTGGCCGAAACCACGTCGCAGGCGGCGGACGCAGCCTTGGGGCCGAACCGTCAGCCCCTCCCGGTGATACCGCTGGGAATGTTGGAAATGCGGAACGCCTTCAACCTCGCCGTGAAGTCGCAGCGCATCACCCCGGCAGAGCGCGACGCACTCTGGCAGGACGTGGAAGCCGACCTTGCCAGCGGCTTTCTCGTGCCCACGACCGTTTCCGCCGCCGACTTGCACACCAAGGCGCGGGAACTGAGCGACCGCTATTCCCCGACAGTGGGCACGCGCAGTCTCGACTTGCTCCACGTCGCGGCGGCAACGCTCTTGAAAGCTGACACTTTTTTCAGCTTCGACGAACGCCAGCGGCAGGCGGCGAAAGGCGAGGGCATGACAGTGAAGCCGTGAAGCCTGCCGACGCGGATGCGAACGTCGTGCCGCCCCTTGCCGCAAGCGCCTGAGCCTCACCCCATCGCCATCGCCATCGCCATCGCCTGCCGGAAGTGTTCCCGGCGTTGCTCGCCCGTCTGCCCTTCGGCTCGCCGCCGTGTCTCCGCCGCCGTGCGGCTCCCTTCGGATGCCTCCGGGTAGGACAGTTTTTTCCTTTTGACTGGCGATGGCATTGGCTTTTGCGTTCGACCAACCTCCCTGAAACCCGGCTCGAAGTCAACGCAGCGCACAGGGAAACGATTTTGACGCGCAAGAACGAGCCGCTTACGATGCCAGTAACAAACGTCTTTCCCGTGAAGACCACGACGGCCAACAGGTTGAAACCGAAAAGCGGGGCAGCGTCAGCCGAAGCCAAGGACTGACGTGAAGCACAGCGAGCGCGAAACATTCTTTTGGTTGGAAGCCGCAAAGATACTCGACCGCGTCCAAGCGCCAGACTGCGCCACGAACGCAGACCCGAAGCTGCTACAGGATTTCTCCCGCGTCCGCCAAAGCCTCGACCTAGCCGAAACCATTCTCATACGTCTCGCCCGCCGCGAAGTCTCAATTGATGAGTTGGACAGCCACAAGAACGAGGCGAGTCCAATGAGGCTAGGGGCACTTCACGTAGATGTGAAGAAGAAGGCCCTCGCGCATATCGGCGCGACAGGCAACACCGCAGATCGGCTTGTATTCTACGCGATAAAGAATGGCATCATCACCGACGAAGATGTTGTTCGCGCCAAGAAACGGAAGAGGCACCCAGAATTCGACGGCGAGCGCATTGGCATCGTCCCCCAATTTCTTGTGAAATACTGGTGCGGTGAGAAGGGCGAAGCTGGAACCGTTCATAAGCGTAAGCGTCAAAGGAGGGTGGAACTCACGCACAAGTTCTCGTGCTTTGTAAAAGACGGGAAGACTGTCTCAAGCAACGAGCCGGGCGCGAGGCTGTGTCACCACGAGTGGCCCCGCCAAGATTTGTTCATACCCCCCTTGTGCTTTTTCACCAACAAGGCGCTTTCTGACCTTGTCTCCATCCTGCTTAACCAGAAATCAAGCGCGCTGTCTGTGCGCAAATCGTTGAGCCGACTTCGACTGGTTCGACCGAGCCGTTCATCTGCGCCAAGAATCGGAGAAGTGAGACAGCACAAAGACGGGCTTTGCTTCTGCCCCTGAGGTGCTGCCGTTTTCACGTCACATCTTTTCAAGTGTAAGCCGCGCACCGTGCCGCAGAGTCGCGCTGTGAAAGAAATGAACGCGCCCGACACCGCCACGAGTGACTTAAAGCTGGCGGCAATCATCAATGACAAACGCGCCTTTGCTGCTCGGTGGCAAGGGTCAGTTCGTTCGGTGGACGGATTACTCGCCCAAGGGCTGCCCCACCTAAAAATTGGCAAACGCAGAGTTCGCATCATCGTCGCCGAAGCCGATGCTTGGATGCGCGAACGCTTCGGCACTCGCCGCCTTGGCCCCGTGAAAGCTGCCGAACCGCCGCAGGTCTGAGCCTCCGATGACACCGGCCCCATATCCGTCAGGCCGAATGCTCGACACGGTTGGCATACAGTGCGGGGCACGCCTACGCGATGCTTCGCTCTTTCGTCACGGAACGCGCATGATCCCCTTTGGCAAAAGGTGGAAAGGACGGATTCGTGATGGCTTGCTCGTGCGAGTGGAAGGAAGTCTCGCTCACTACAACGCAGGGAGGCTGCCCCGAACCGGAGTCGAGTTAAGCACTGCGTTAGCGAACGTCTTCGCCGATATTGCCGCGTTCGCTGAAATGGAAAACTGGTGGTTTGACCGGCTCGACCTAGCCGTTGACGTGGCTGAACCTACCGCTCCCCTCGGCGCGCTTGCCGACAATTCCGCTTCCCCGGCATTCGTAAGGCCGCAGAGGTCTCGGATGACGATACAAGCATCCGCTGGGGAAACTGCCGCACTAAGCTTCAGGTGCATCTTTACGATGCTGCAAAGAGACACCGGACACCAAGCCCGTCGAGTCGCCTTGAAATCAGACTGCGCTGGAAGGAAATCAAGCGGCGGGAGCTACAGCAGGAAACGTCATGGACCAGATTTGCAGAAGTCTTCGCCAGCTTTGCCGCACGCCTGCCTGACTCAGCTACCGGACTTCCGGCGGGGCGGCTTGGGATTGGGCAGGTAATTGCCTGTCTCAGCACCGACTTCGGAGAGCAAGCGGGACGGAAAGCATACGACCTTTTGACACAAGGCCGTTCCCGCCCAACGGTGCGGAAGATTCGGAAACAGATGAATGAAGGACGGTCTTGGGATTGCGGCAAATCCCCCCGACAAGCGTTTGCCCTACCAAGGCAGGATATTGGCAAAAAAGTTTCACCTGCTCGCCCGGCGGATGGCCCGCCCAAAGCCGCTTGTGTTGAGCCGCGCAAACGTCGCCAAGCCACCATTCGCAAATGAGCACGTCCGCCACAACTCCCCCCCTCGTCACACGCGCCGACATCGAAGGGATTCGCCGGGCCGACTTCTACGCGCTGGTGAAGAAGCTGACGGGTGGCACGGCTCTGACGCCCAAAGAGCAGGCGCGGCTTGAGGGCTATCTCGTGCAATTCGGCGAGGCCGACGGCGCGAAACTGCCGCCCTCCGACAAGCCGCCTTTGGAATCAATGGCACTGGACGCCGGAGGCAAGGCGACTCGCGAGGCGAAACAGGTTCGCATTCAATGGCTTTCTCTCAAAGTTGCCTGCCGCGTGACGGGGCCGGAATTGGTTCAAATTGCTCCCGAAAATTGGCGGATTTCGGGGCGCGCTGCCCGCCAATACATCGCGGGGGCGGAGAAGCTGATTGTCTACTGCCGGACGGATAGCGACAAGCGGTGGCTGAAATCGCTCGCCCGCGCCACACTCGACAAGGCGATGGCCGGGGCGATGGCCGACCGCGATTGGAATGCTGTCGTGAAGCTCTTGGAGCGCGAGGCGAAACTGTTCGGACTCGACGAAGCGGTCGTTCAGGAAGTCCGCGTCGAAGGGGCTGACGGCGGGCCGGTCGCAATCCTTGACCTGCCTCCTAACGACGGCCCGGCTGAGTGACGCAGCGCACGCGGCGCAGAGCAGCAACGCCCAAGCCGCAGTCGCCTACCGCGTGCGCTCCGCCCAAGCCGCGAAGGCCAGCCTCAAGACCTCCGCGTCCCGTTGCCGTCCCCGCTCGCTGGTCGTCTGGCGAATCAGCTTGGCCGCTTCCGCCTTTGTCACCCAGCGGATGTTTGCCGTTTCGGAACCGGGCGACTGCGCGGCCTTCGTTGGCCGCATGAGGAAGAAGCCCGTCAGGCCGGTGTCGCCGCGATGCTCGCCGGGGAGACGGCTGACGATTTCGGCTGCGTAGCCGGTTTCTTCCAAGACTTCTCGCAACGCGGTCGCTTCCGGTGTCTCGCCCGGCTCACCACTGCCCTTGGGGAACGTCCAGACGTAGCCGCCGTAGTGACCGCTCGGTTCGCGCAAGAGCACGCGGCCTTGCTCGTCAATCAGCACGCCACCGAAACCGCAGCCCTTGGACACGGGCGACGTTGTGGTGGCCTTCTTCACCGGAGTCGGGGCGGACTCTTCCAAGGCGAGCAAGTGCTGCCACACGCCGCCGTAGATGGCGGCACGCTTCTTCCCGCCGACCTTCGCGACCTCGCTCTTGAAGTTGGAGTAATCAATGCCCTCCGCCAGCTTCGCCATTGCCGTGCTGAAGGCGGCACGGGAAGCCTTCGCCCGAAAGGGATAGTCCGTTCCGGCGTGGGCAATCGTTGGTGACAGCGTGGGCAGGTAAAGCTCGCGCAGCCGGTCGAGGTCAGCCGCGACGCGGGCGCGCACGGTGAGGTCGGCGTCGCCGGGCTTCTGAACTACGCTGTAGAAGCCTGCCTTTGGGTAAAAAAACCACATGGGAATTAGGTCGGTTGGATTGTGTCTGATTCGTCCGGTTCCGTCGCTATGCCAAGAAACAAGTTGGTGTGGTGTGTGAAAATTACGTCGCACATTACCTTGCCCTCCGCTTCATTTGCCCGCTCCGCATACCACGAAACCGTGTCGAAGAACTCTCCAACCATGCGAAGTAGAATGGAACGCACGGCGGTTTGCGCATCCGCGTCAATGGCCCCGACGCTCCGCATTTGCGCGAGCATCTGCGCGTCCGTGTTCCAAGCCGGGACGGCAGTGAACTGCGGATTGCGACCCGTGAAGATGGCCGCCAGTTCCGCCGCCTTTGTGTTCACCCGCCCGGCCCATTCGCCGCCGTCTGTCGCTCCCTCTGCCGCCGACTGCGCGAAGAGCACGAGCTGCCGCAGGAGCGAGTTCACCACTTCCGGGTTGCCGAGATAGTTCTCGCTCTGAGCCAGCCGCAGCGCGGCGGCCAAGCCTTCATCAATCGGGTCGCGTTCCATAATTCGGGTGTCCTTTCATTGTAGCATGGTTGGGGCTGGAAGGTGCAAGGCCACGGTTCAAATCAGTTCGTCCGTCTGTTTCTCCCGCTGGGTCTTGGGCTGCTTCACCTTCGCGGCTTTCGCCTCTTCGGCGGCACGCTCCAAGTTCAAGGCGAGCAACCGTTCCAAGATTTGTTCGTCGGACAAATCGGCAGGCCAGCCGTAGGCGGCGGCAACGGCGGCGTCGAGTTTCCGATGCGCGAGGTCGAGCCACGCCGGGCGCTCGTTGTAGAGGTTGGTGAGCGTGTGCTTCTTCAGCTTCGCGGCGCAGTCGGCATCTTTGGGTTCCAGACGCGGGTAGCGCACGGTGCCCACGCCCGTCTTGGCGTTCACGGTGGCGGGGTCAATGTAGCGTGCCCACGGGCCGCCCATGCTGCCGGGGAAGGTGAGCGTGCGCGTCTCCGTCCATTCGGGCGGGTTGAGCCAACCCTCGCGGAGGGAGTTCAATTCCTTCGCGGCGGCGGCAATCGTGGATTCTTGTGCGGGCGTCGGGTGCGGAAAGGGGAAGGTTTCAAAGCAGGTTGAAGGCGTGTAACGGGGGCGGGTTTCAAGTCGCGTTCCTTGCTTCAAAGCCCAGACTTCGTGGAACCGTGACTGGAGGACGCCGAAGAAGTAGTCGTCAGCACGGGCGAAGGCGATTACTGCATGATCGGGATACGTCGGCGGCGTTAGCCACACGAAAAATCGGTGTTTCGACACGCACGGTGTTGCAAGAAATCGCGGAAGCGGTTCCAGCAATTCACTCATTTCAGGGCGAGTTCGCCAGTGAATCCACCAAGTTTTGACAGCATCCTTTTCGCCAGTTCTTTCGCGCTCTTGCTTTACGTGTTTTTCGACGTGTTCAAACGCCTTTGCAAACTGCGCGGCGCTGTTCTCCGGTAGCCGCTTGAAGTCAATAATCCATGTGTTTCGAGTTCCCGACGTGAGATCGGAAGCATTGATGTAAGGGTAAAGCACGTCAGAGTTGGGCCGTCCGTTCGGATTGCCAACGGCTTTCATCAGTGTAATCGCCATTTCGTTCTCAAGGTCAAAGGGGCCTCGTTTAATCGCCCCTTGAAATCCGATGCTGCTGTTGGCAAAAAGCGCCTGCGCCTGCGTCGTGTCTGAAGCGGCGGTCAAGTTGGCATTGATTCGCTGAACCGTATTTCCGTCGAGTCTCTGTTCCGTTTGGGTGCCGTTATCGAAGCCGACTAGCGAAACATGGACGTTGGCTCCATCGAGAGTCCAAGGCCGGTCACTCTCGGCAAAAAAGATGCCTCCGCACTTCAGGATGTTCTTGAGCACGTTACGATTGGTGCCACCGCGAATTCCCTGTGTCGCCAGCAAACCGGCGCGTTTGCATTTGCCGTGTTCAATCAATTCGCGCGCCTTTTCAAACCAGTAACAGCAGAGGTCGGGTTTCCCTCCGAGGCGCTCGCCGAAAATGCTGAACAACTCAGCGACGTATCCCTTGCCGAGTTCGCCTGCCATCATGCGATTACCAAGAAACGGTGGATTGCCGACGATGACCTCGCACTTCGGCCACTCGCGCTCGGTGTAAAACTTGAGCGCATCGTCGGTGACGTGTTCGCCCGCCTGAGCCTCTTTGAGCGTCTTCGCCTTGTTGCGAAAGTGCGGCACGAGCAAGGCATCCTCGTTTTGGAAGCCGTCGAGATTCTGCAAGACGGGCGAGCGGTCGTTGTCGAAACCGTTGTCGCGCCGCCATTGGAGGTAGCCGACTTGCACGGATACTTGGGCCAATTCAAAGGCGTAGGGATTGATTTCGATGGCCTTCAACTGTTGCACGCTCACCTGTGGCTTGAGACTGAAGCCAAGCTGGGTGGCAAACGTGACGACCTCCTTTTCGAGGTCGAGCAACCGGCGGAGCGAGACGTAAAGGAAGTTGCCGCTGCCGCACGCGGGGTCGAGCACCGTCATGGTCGAGAGCTTCTTCTGAAACGCGGCGAGCCGGTCGCGGTCAGCCTTCGCGCCCTTGCCCTTTTTGAACGCGGCGGCGAGTTCGCTTTTGAGCGCGGCCCATTCGCGACGCAGCGGAGCCATGAGCACGGGTTCAACTAGGGCCTGTTAACACTAATGGACAAAAGGCGTTGGAAGAGGGAGAATGAACGG
>CAYZJP010000166.1:0-9207 GCA_964478755.1 uncultured Klebsiella sp. | reverse complement strand
GGGCGGGGATGCCGGCGCGCCCGGGGCGACCTTCGAGGCCCAGGTCGCCCTCGGGGCCGGAGTTGGTTTTGATGACGGGGTCGTGGCCGCCGTCCACGTAAAGGCCCGCGCCGTAACCGCCGCCGTAGTTGGAGCGGGCGCGGGCCACGCGGTTGCCGCGGACAATCCCGTTGCGGGCGGCGTCCTGCGCGGGGTCGGGACACATCCCCTCGCCGCCGATGAAGTCCAGGCCGATGTTGTTCACGTCGTGGACATAGTTGCTGGTGACGAGGAAGCCGGCGACGTTGCCGTTGAGGGTGAGGGCCTCGCTGGGCGAGGGGTCGCAGTCGTGGATTTCGTTGCCGCTGAGAAGGAGGTTGCTGATGGGCGTCAGCGCCGTGCCATAGACGGTGAGGCCCATGGCGTCGGTGCCGCGAATCTCATGGAGGTGGCAGTTGAGGATTTCGAGATGGTCGCCGGTGCCCTCGAGGCGGACGCCCGAACCGTTGGCGACCCCGAGGTTGTCCCGCAGCTCGAAGCCCTGGAGGCGGACGTATTGGCGGTCCTTGAGGTAGAAAAGATTCGAGCCGGTGACGCCCGCGCCGCTGACGGTGACGGCCCCGTTGGCGAGGAAGGTGATGAAGCCGGCGGCGGCGGAGCCGGAGACGTTCACGGTGACCTTCTCGTTGTAAGTGCCGGGCTGGACGAGGACGGTGGCGCCGGGCGCGGCGAAGTCGGCGGCGTGCTGAATGGTCCGCCAGGGCGCGGCGAGCGTGCCGGGATTGAGGTCGCTGCCGGTGAGGGCGACCGAGTTGGTCGTCTGCGCGCGCAGCCGGGGCGCGGCGGCGAGGCCGAGCCAGAGGGCGGTGAAGACCAGCGTCCGATTCACGGGGCGAAGCATCGGGGCAGCGAGCAGGCCGCGCAATCCGGTGAAGGCCGGAAGACCGGCTCAGGGTGGCCCTGAGTGGCCGGCGGCGGGAAGGGCGGGGGAATTTTCAATTGCAAATTGTAAATTGAAAATTTGCAATGGCCGCCGCATTCACTCCTCATGAAACACGCCCTCGCCCTCGCCCTCGCCTTCACTCCGTTCGTCCTTCTCGCCGATGACGCCACGACTGCCGCCGCCTTGCGCGCGCTCGGCGGCGAAGTGATCCTAGCTGCCGAGGCGGTGACGAAGGTTTCTTTCAAGGACTGCTCGAAGCTGGGCGCGGCTGACTTCCAGGCCATCGGGCAGCTCAAGTCGCTCAAGTCACTCACGCTCTACGGCCAGTGCCACGGCCTGACGGACGAGACGCTCGCGCATCTGGCCGGGCTGACCGCGCTGGAGGAGTTGGGCACCGATGGGATTCAGGTGACGGACGCGGGGTTGAAGCATCTGGCCGCGCTGCCGAACCTGCGCTCGGCGTCGTTCTTTCACATCGCGTTTCCGGACAAAGGATTTACCGGCGCGGGATTCGTGGCGTTCAAGACTTTGCCCAAGCTGGAGCGGCTCACAGTCGCGGGCACGCCGTTCAATGACAAGGGCATGGCCGCCATCGCCGAGCTGACACAGCTCAAGGAGTTCCGCACCTGGCACACGTATCAGACGCACGCGGGCAACGAGCACCTGCTCAAGCTCACCGGCCTGCGCTCGCTCATGCTCGGTCAGCGGCTGCGCCAATATAATGGCAAGCCCAACGGCCTGAGCATTGACGACGCGACGCTCGCGACACTGGCGAAGATGACGTGGCTGGAGTCGCTCTCGCTCGACGAGGTGCGGCTGTCTTACGTGGCGCTGGCGCAGCTCAAGGCGCTGCCGAACCTGAAGAAACTCACGCTCCAGCACACGGACATTTCCGAGGCGGACATCGCGAAGCTGCGCGCGGACTTGCCGAAAGTCGTCATCGAGTGGAAGCCGCTCACGGATGAGGAGCGCAAGAAGCTGGATGGTTTCCTGAAGTTGTGAAGTGGTGGAGCGCAGGAAAGAATCGTGTCTGGCGTTTGCCCCGGCTATCTTCCAGCCATGCAAATCAACTCGGCATCGTTTGAAGTCAGCGCGCCCGATCTGGAGTCGTGCCCGCCGGATTCGCTGCCGGAGTTCGCCTTCATCGGCCGCTCCAACGTGGGAAAATCCTCACTGCTCAATTTGCTCGCCGGGAAACAGGGACTCGCGCGCGTCTCGCCCACGCCGGGATTTACCAAGCTCATCAACTTCTTCCTGATGAACGACGAGTGGTATCTCGTGGACCTGCCCGGCTATGGCTTCGCCCAAGTGGCGCGCGAGCACAGCGCGAAGTTCAACGCCGCCGTCATGGACTATCTCGCCAACCGCGAGAGCCTTCAGTGCGTGTTCGTCCTCATTGATTCCCGGCACGAGCCGCAGAAGCTGGACCTTCAGTTGACGGAATGGCTCGTGGACAACGCCGTCCCGTTCGTGCTCGTCTTCACGAAGACCGACGCCGCCCCGGCCGCGAAAGTGCAGGGGAACATTGCGCTGTTTCAAGAGCGCCTGACCGTTTGGTGCGAAAAACTGCCCGAGGTGTTCACGACCTCCGCAGTCGAGCACAAGGGGCGAGGTGAACTGCTCAAACTCATCGAGCGGGCCTTGGCTCCCGAGCCAGACCTAGCCTGATGACTGTGAATGTGAACTTGCGAATGCACGTTGTTTTCCGCCTTGCCACGCTCTGTTGTTCGCTCGTCGCGACGGCCAGCGCCGCCAGCCCGGCGCTGCCCGCGCCCACCAAGGCCTTTCTCAAAATGCACTGCTTCGAGTGTCACGACGCGGACACGCAGAAGGGCAAGCTTCGTCTCGACACGCTCGCACCGGACTTCAACTCGCCCGTCACTGTCGAGGAGTGGGGCAAGATTTTTTCCCAGCTCGAAAAGCGCGAGATGCCGCCGAAGAAAAAGGCGCAGCCGTCCGACTCGGAGCGCCAAGCCGTGCTCGACTGGCTCGGTCCCAAACTCCGCACCGCCTTCGCCGCCCGCCACAACGCCGAGGGGCGGGTCGCGCTGCGACGACTCAATCGCTTCGAGTATCAGAACACGATGCACGACTTGCTCGGCGTCGAGGTGAACTTGATGGAATTGCTGCCAGAGGACGGCTCGGCGCACGGCTTCGACAAGGTCTCGTCCGCGCTCACGCTCTCGCCGGTGCAGGTGGAGAAGTATCTCGAAGCCGCAGACCTCGCGCTGGACACGGCCATTGGGGTCGGGCCCCAACCGAAGTTTTTGAGCGAGCGATATGCCGCGACGAACTTGCTTGCCAACTGGGACGGCAAGAGTCATCGCCCGTTGCCCGACGGCGGCATCGCGCTGTTCAACTCCGGCTATTCGCCCACGGAACTGCGGAAGTTTCGCGCGCCCGCGCCGGGTCGTTACCGCGTGCAGATCTCGGCCAGCGGCTTCCAGACCGACGGCAAGCCCGCGACCTTCCGTGTCTATGGCGGCAACTTCAACGTCGGCGGCAAGACGAAGCTGCTCGGGCACTTCGAGGTGCCGGCGGACAAACCAACAGTCGTGGAAATGGTCGAGCGTCTGGACACGCGCGGTGACACGCTCAAGATCATCTCCTACGGCACCATCTCGTGGCAGAACACGGCTGAAGCCTACACGGGCCCCGGCTTCGCGGTGCACTGGATCGAGGTCGAAGGCCCGCTCGACGCGAAGGAGTGGCCGCCCGCGACGCGCAGGCAATTGCTCGGCGATGTGGACTTGGAGCGCGGCGCGTTCAGCGATGCCGAACGGGTGTTGAAGCAGTTTGCGCCGCGCGCGTTTCGCCGGCCCGTGAGCGATGCGGACCTTGCGCCTTACGTGCAACTCGTGCGCGAGCGGATGGACAAAGGCGTGAAATTCGCCGACGCGCTGCGCGTTGGACTGAAGGCGATTCTCGTTTCGCCGCGTTTCCTCATGCTCGAAGAATCGCCCGGCAAACTTGACGGCCATGCGCTCGCGGCGCGCTTGAGCTACTTCCTCTGGAGCACGATGCCGGACCCGGAACTGCTCGCCATCGCGGTGAAAGGCGATTTGTCCAAGCCCGCCGTGCTGCGCGCACAAGTCGAGCGGCTGCTGAACCATCCCAAGGCGCACGCCTTCACCGAGGACTTCACCGGCCAGTGGCTTGCGCTGCGGAACATCGAGTTCACCACGCCCGACGCGCGGCTCTACCCAGAGTTCGACGAGTTACTTCAAGTTTCGATGCTGCGCGAGACGCACGCGTTCTTCGATGAGTTGCTCAAGCGCGACCTGAGCGTGCTGAACTTCGTGGAGAGCGACTTCGCGATGCTCAACGAACGGCTCGCGAAGCATTACGGCATTACCGGCGTGAGCGGTCTCGACGTGCGGCGCGTCGCGCTGAAGCCCGAGTGGCATCGCGGCGGCGTGCTGACCCACGCAAGCGTCCTCAAGGTCACGGCGAATGGGACGAGCACTTCGCCGGTGATTCGTGGCGCTTGGCTTGCCGACCGCATTCTCGGCAAGCCCGTTCCGCCACCTCCACCGAACGTGCCCGCCGTCGAGCCGGACATTCGCGGCGCGAAAAGCATCCGCGACCAGCTCGCGAGGCACCGCGAAATCGAGACGTGCGCCGGCTGTCACGCGAAGATGGATCCGCTCGGGTTCGCGCTGGAGAGCTACGATGTCATCGGCAGTTGGCGCGACCGCTACCGCATCTCGCCCGAGCGCAACCAGCGCGGTGTCGAGTGGGTGACGCTCGTGGTGAACCAGCGCGATATGCGCGTCGCCCTCGGCCCGAAGGTGGACGCGAGCGACGCGCTGGCAGACGGACGGAAGTTCGCCGACTTGGAGGCGTTGAAGAAACTGCTGCTCGCCGAGCCGGACGGGATCACACGCGGACTCGCCGAAAAACTTCTCATCTACGCCACCGGCCACGGTCTGGAATTCACCGACGAGTCGGTGATCAGTGAGATCGTGCGGAAGGTGAAGGCGAAGAATTTTGGATTTCGCACGCTCGTCCATGAGATCGTCGCCAGTCCAACATTCCAGACAAAATGAGACCGCTCTCTTCACGCACGAGTCCCTTTCTCGCGGCAATCGCGTTGTTGGCATCGCTTGTCACGCACGGCGCGGCTGCGTCAGCGAGGTTCACCCAGCCCGATGCCGCGCACCATCCGAACCTCTTCACCTGGACTGACACGTGCAACGTCCACATCGTCCGCGACGGCGACGCCGCGCTGCTGATCAATCTCGGCGACGGCAGTGTGCTCAACCACCTCGGCGAGATCGGCGTGAAGAAGGTCGAATGGGTGCTGTTCACGCACCATCACCGCGAGCAGTGCCAGGGTGCGCCGAAGTTGCAGGGCGGGGGAGTGAAGTTTGCGGCACCCGAGGCGGAGCGCGCGTTGTTCGAGAACCCGATGAGTTTCCGCAAGATGAACGTGCGCCTCGGCGACGCGTTCACCGTGCATGGTTCGAGTTTCGTGCGTCCGCCGGTGGAGCCCATCAAGCTGGACCAGACTTTCACGAAGATGGACACGTTCACGTGGCACGGACGCGAGTTCCGCTGCGTGGACACGCGCGGCAACAGCCCTAGCGGGATGTCTTACTTCCTCAACGACGGTGGCCGCTGGCTGGCTTTCTCCGGCGACGTGATGGTGGATGGCGCGAAGATGCACACGTGGTTCGACACGGACTGGGATTACGGCTTCGCCGCGGGCATCTGGGCCATCGCGAACTCTGCCGCGCAGGTCGCGGCGTATGACCCCGCGTGGCTGCTGCCGTCGCACGGGCCGGCCATTCCGAAGGCGAAGGCGCAGCTCGAAGAGTTTCAGCAGAAGCTCATCAAGCTCGAACGCCTCCTCGTGCGTGGCTATCCGGTGACGACCTTCGCGGGCGCGATGCAGGACAAAACTTCCACGCCGACGAAGGTGCCGAACGTCTGGCAGGTTTCGCCGCACATCTTCAAGTTTCGCGGGCCGGGCTTCTTCCCGAACTTCTACATGATTCTCGCGGACAGCGGGCGCGGACTGGTGGTGGATTGCGGTTTGCTTCAGACCAACGTGCTCGACGCCGCGCTCGACGGCCTGCGCCAGCACTACGGGCTGAAGGCGATTGACGCGATGGTGCTCACGCACATGCACGGCGACCACTTCCTGCAAGCGCCGTATCTCAAGCAGAAATGGGGTGTGCAGCTCTGGGCGTTGGAGATGATGGCACCGATGTGCGAGCGGCCCGAGGCTTTCGACTACGCCGCGCCGATTCAGGCTTACGGCAACGGCGTGGAGCGCATCAAGTTCGACCGGCTGTTCAAGTCCGGCGAGCAGTTCACGTGGGAGGGCCACCGCTTCACCGTGGATTGGATGCCGGGGCAGACTGAGTTCGCGTTGTGCCTGACTGGCATGATTGATGGGAAAAAGGTCGCGTTCACCGGCGACAACATTTTTGGCAATCCCGCCGACCCGGCGCAGAACGGCCACGAGGCGATGTCCTCGCGCACGAGCAGCGTGTTGGAAGAGGGCTACATCGTCGGCGCGGAATATCTTGCGAAGCTCAAGCCGGACATTCTGCTCGGTGGTCACAGCTACGTGATGGACAAGCCAGCGCAGTTCATCGAGCGCTACCGCAAGTGGTCCTACGACATGCGCGACGCGTTTCGCACAGTCAGCTCCGAGTCTGAATATCGTTGGTGGTTCGATCCGTTCTGGGTGCGCGCGGAGCCGTATCGCGTGCAGGTCAAGCGTGGCGGCTCGGTTGACGTCTTGTTGAACGTGCGCAATTTCGAGCCGCGACCGGTCGCGTTCGAAGTCGCCCCGCACTCCGCCGTCGGTCTGCAAGCCAGCCCGCTGCTCTGGTCGAACTCAGTCGCCGCACAGACCCGCGCGCAGTTTACGATGAAGCTTGCTGCCGACTCGGCAGCGCAACCCGGTGTTCACATCGTCGCGTTCGACATCACGCGCGGCGGCAAGCGGCTGGGCGAAATCTTCGACTGCATTGTGGAGGTCGTGCCATGAGGCAGCGATGCGCGCATGGCACGAGCCTCTCGCTTGCTTACTTCCCCTTTCTGCACCACCGCGCGGTAAAACCGGCGTGGTTGGTTCGTCATTCCTGTGTCCGTGAACTGCACCACGCCGTTGGTGTTGACCAGCGCGGCGATGTGGATGGAGTTGTGTCCCTCGGCATAGGTCAGCATCGCTCCGCCTTGACTCAATTTCTCTTAATTTTGGGGCGCTGCTTCCCGACAGCGTCAGCCCAGTCGCTCCACTGTTTGCCAGAGGCTGTGTTTCTTCGCCAATTGGAAAAATCTTGAAGTTCGTTGCCACCAATTAAACGAAAATTAGGCTCTTGCCTTCTGATCAGAAACTCTTGGTGATAAGCCGCATCAACTAAGGCGCTAGCGACGTAATAGGTATAGTCGATGTCACGTTTGCTTAGCTCAGTCAGAATCGCTGGAACCTCCGGACGGCTAGCCAAGCCTATCGCCGTTATGGCGGCCGAAGAGAATGAGGTCAGTGCCCACTGATCGGTCATGCCATCATCATCCAACGCACGAAAGAATGGGCGGTTCGTTTCCCAAAACTCGAACTCAACTCCCTGCAAAGCGAACGCAAAAGCAAACTCGGAATTACTCGTTGTGAGGGTGAGCGTCGTGAATAAATCATTAATGAGCGATGCATCATCGGAGCTAACGGTCAACTGGCGATAATCGTTAGTCACAGCGAAGGCGATTGCTTGCGAAACTTCTTCGTCAGGCAATTGGCGGAGAAGTTCAGTTACGACAGTAATACGAACTGGCAAGTTGGTCGTGTGACGAAAGTAAGTCAGCACTTCCGCTCGTGCATTGAGGGGTAGCTTGCCAGAAAATTTCTTCGCCCAAAGCTCGGGTGAATGTTCCAGCTCCGAACGACTCCAGGCGTCACCTTTAGGAGGCGTGTAGTTTGATTCCAACGGTGCTGGATGAGGCCAACTCTTAGCTGCAGCGCCCCACTTCGATTTGGTAACTTTCCTAGTTTGATCTTGTGCAGTCACGGTCTTGCCGTCTGCTTTTGCTGTGTTTGGCGTGCGGTCGTCGGTTGCCGGTCCACGCGTTCCTAAGATAAGGATTAAACCAGAAATTCCGAGAAGCCCTGCAGCGAGAACCGCTCCAGCCGGAAACTTACCGTGGGGCGCGGACGGTCCCTCGTTCACAAGAAATTAAGAAAGTTGAGGAACCCGCGCTCGTATCGGTTTAGCCTTCCGCCAGCTTCGGACTCATAGGGGTGCATGAATGGTTTGATGTCATTTGGCAATGTCAACCAGCGGGCACCGTCAATTTCTGACGGATTGGATCCACCACCAGGGTCCCATTCGCCTCGGTGCTGGAGACCACACCGGTGTAACCACTCATGCACAGAGACGACCGGACTTGCATCGGCTCGATATGTTATTCTCCGGGTGACCGGATCTGTAATCCCAGCGCTTGCCTCCAGTCTAGTAACACCGTCTGCACCAACACGCGGATATTTGATTTCCTTGACTTGCTTGAAATCTGAAAAACTTGCTTCCGTTAATTTGTGGGCGTCCTGCTTCGTTCGCAGTCTCAAATACTTTGGTTGGGTGAAATCTTCTCCTCCGAAATCGACTGGAAACACGCCGTTCGGGGTGCCATCACTGATTAGGAACTCGACGTATACCGGAACATCATCAGAGAAGTATTTCGCGCCAGCCCCAATGGGTATTGATCGGCCTTGGCTGTCCGTGCCCCATCGTGTGGGAGGGCTTACGGATGGATCGTTATCTGGAATCATGCCGTCTTCATCCTCAGCGAGAAGCATGGAGGCTAGGTCGAATTTGTTTTGCACTTGTGCTAAACGGGGATACTTGGAGCCGAGACCAACATGATAGGATCTGGTGAGTGGCACGGCTGGAGGTGATGCTATCCACATATAATCATACCGGTAGTTTGCAACGCCGGTTACAGCTGGGGTAATGTTGATAAAACTGTTCGGGCCACTCAATACGGATGGCACTAGCAATGCGACAGAATAATTTGGATTTAGGGGTTTATTGTGGACCGAAACCTTTGAATAGTCAACAGGCACATATGCGCTTTCAGAGTATGCGAGCGGATCCGATGCGCTCTGATTCCATCGAACCTCGTATGGGACGACATTAACAATCACAAGCCTCTTTGACTTTCCGATCGCAGACCCATTTGGATCAAGCATGACCATTATGTTATTTTTGCGTGTTGCAACAACAGTAGAGGCTATCCCAAAACCTCCTTTAACAAGATGAGCGTGCAGCCAAAATGAA
>CAYZJP010000165.1:0-9215 GCA_964478755.1 uncultured Klebsiella sp. | reverse complement strand
ACATCGTGGACTTCCTCTTCCGCGCCCGCGCCTTCCAGACCACGCCGGAGCGGCTGAAGAGTTAGTTAAGCCCCCCCCTAGAGCACCGCGCTGCCGACAGCTTGAAGACTTACGCTCAAGAGCGAGCTCCACACAGGCTGGCTGTGATCCACACCGCTGAACCGTTGCAGCAAGTTGACCGCGTTTATGTCCGATGGCGCGGCAAGCGGCTGGTTTACTTCGGTGGTTGCGATTACTACCGGCTCGCCAGCCATCCGCAGGTGCTCGCGGCGGTGCGTCGAGGGTTGAAAAGATTTGGCCTGAACGTCGCCGCTTCGCGCATGACGACTGGTAACCACGCACTCTACGAGGAGTTGGAACGCGAGCTGGCGCGATTCTTCCGAGTTGAGCAGGCAGTCTTGGTCAGCAACGGCTATCTGACCAACCTCGCCGTGGCACAGACGTTCCGAGGCGAGTTCACCCATGTGTTGCTGGACGAGCGGTCGCACATGAGCCTGGCGGATGCGGCGGTGTTGCTGGAGGCGAAGATGGTGCCGTTTACGCATCGCGACACGCCGGACTTTAAACGGCAGTTGCGCAAGCTCGGCAAGGGTGCGCGGCCCATCGTCTTCACGGACGGAATGTTTTCGCACGACGGTTCGGTTACGCCACTCGCGGAGTGTCTAGCGGCGTTGCCGGCCAAGGGCGCATTGCTCGTGGACGACGCGCACGGCGCGGGCGTGCTGGGTCGCGCGGGGCAGGGGACGCCGTCGCACTGCGGCGTGCGGGACGCGCGCGTGATTCAGACGATGACACTGAGCAAGGCGTTCGGCGCGTTCGGCGGAGCCATCGTGGGCACGCGCGCGGTGGCGGAGGCGATTTTGACGAAGGCGCGTTGCTTCACCGGCGCGACGCCCGTGCCGCTGCCGCTGGCGGCGGGGGCGCTGGAGGCGCTGAAGTTGTTCCGCGCAAACCCCGGCTTGCAAACACGCCTGCACGCGAACGCGGCGTGGCTGAAGAAGCAATTACGCGCGGGTGGAATGGCGTTGCCTGACGCACCGGGGCCGATCGTGCCGTTAATTCCCGCATCGGCGAAAGAGGCGATGCGGTTGAAGCGGCGTTTGCTCACAGCGGGGATACATCCGCCGTTCATCCAATACCCCGGCGGGCCGGAGGGCGGCTACTTCCGCTTCGTGGTGAGCAGCGAGCACACGCGGGCGCAGTTGCGGACGCTGGCGGAAGCTTTGACGCGCCAGTAACTGCGCGATTGACGCGCCGCGTGCCGTCGCGGATTTTCGCCGCCTGTTTATGGCAAAGATTCAACGCGCGCTGCTCTCCGTTTCCGACAAAGCTGGTCTCGTCACCTTCGCCCAAACCCTCGCCGCCGCCGGCGTGGAACTCATTTCCACCGGCGGCACGGCGAAGGCCTTGCGCGACGCGGGCCTCGCGGTGAAGGACATCTCCGAGCACACCGGCTTTCCCGAGATGCTCGACGGGCGCGTGAAGACGCTGCACCCGAAAGTCCACGGCGGCCTGCTCTACATCCGGGGCAACGCCGAGCACGAGTGGGCCGTGAAGCAGCACGGCATCGCGCCGATTGACCTCGTCGTGGTGAACCTCTACCCGTTCGAGGCCACCGTCGCGAAGCCGAACGTCGCGCTGCACGACGCCATCGAGAACATTGACATTGGCGGTCCTTCGATGCTCCGCAGCGCCGCGAAGAACCACGACCACGTCACCGTCATCGTGGACCCGAAAGACTATGACGAGGTTGCCGCACTCGTGAAGACGACGGGCGAGACGACGCTGGAGCTGCGCCGCAAGCTCGCGGCCAAGGTCTACGCGCGCACGGCCGCCTACGACGCGGCCATCGCAGCGCACTTGGAGAAGGCCTTCAGCGAACAGCCGTTAGCCGCCAGCTTGCCAAAGACGCTCATCCTCTCCGCGCCGCTCGCGCAGCCGTTGCGCTACGGCGAGAACCCGCACCAGCAGGCCGCGCTCTACGGGAAGTTCGCCGACTACTTCAAGCAACTCCACGGCAAGGAACTTTCCTACAACAACATCCTCGACCTCACCGCCGCCACTGCGCTCATCGCGGAGTTCTCCGGCGACGCGCCAACCCTGGCCATCCTCAAACACACGAACCCGTGCGGCGTCGGTCAGGGAGCTACGCTGCGCGAAGCGTGGGACAAGGCATTCGCAACGGACCGCCAGGCACCGTTCGGCGGAATCATCGCGGTGAACCGGCCGCTCGACGGCTCGTGCGCCGAGGCCATCGCGGAGATTTTCAGCGAGGTCATCGTCGCGCCGTCGTTCGCCGACGAAGCGCTCGCCGTGTTGACGAAGAAGAAGAATTTGCGTCTGCTGCAAACCTTAAAGAACCCCGCGACCACCGCGCCGTGGGATGTGCGCAGCGTCGGAGCCGAGTCGTTCCTGCTTCAGCAACGCGACCTCAAGCTCACCGCTGCCGCCGACCTCAAAGTCGTGACCAAGCGCGCGCCGAGCGAGGCCGAGTTGAAGGCGATGCTTTTCGGCTGGCGCGTGGTGAAGCACCTCAAGAGCAATGCCATCCTCTACAGCGCCGCCGACCGCACGCTCGGCGTGGGCGCGGGCCAGATGAGCCGCGTGGACAGCAGCCGCATCGCCGTGTGGAAGGCGGGCGAGGCGAAGCTGCCGCTCGTCGGCAGCGTGGTGTGCAGCGATGCCTTCTTCCCGTTTCCCGACGGCCTCATCGCCGCCGCCGAAGCCGGCGCGACCGCCGCAATCCAGCCCGGCGGCTCGGTGAAAGACCCGGAAGTCATCGCCGCCGCCGACGCGCGCGGCGTGGCGATGGTCTTCACCGGCGCGCGGCACTTCCGGCACTGAGCGCAATCGCGAGCGAACTTCGGCCAAGTTGCGGTGAGCGAATGCGAGTGGGTGTGGTGAGTCTGCTGGCGTTGTGTCCGACTCAGCGACCACTGAAACGATCGCCGCACCGTTGCGTTGCCCTCGCCGCTCGCGCCAAGGTAGCAACGTGACTTCGTCAAGCCGCCAGCGCCTGTGCCTTGCTGACCTCCATCGCGAGCCGTTCCGGTTGTTCTTCCCCTTGGCGACCTTGGCGGGCTTCATCGGAGTTTTGCTGTGGATACCATTGCTCATGGGTTGGAGCGCGGACTATCCCGGCGCGCAGCACGCCCGCCTCATGGTGCAAGGTTTCTTCGCCGGATTCATGTTCGGCTTCCTCGGCACTTCGATGCCGCGCCTGCTGGAAGTGCCTCCGTTGCGCGCGTGGGAGGCGTCCGGGTTGCTGGCGCTGTTGCTGGTGAACATCGGGGCGAACGCGCTCGGTCACACGGCCTTCGGTGACGTCGTGTTCGCGCTGGAGCTGGCGCTCTGGTTTTCCTTTATGAAGTCCCGTTGCCATGTGAAGCGCGACCTGCCGCCACCGAGCTTCGTGCTGGTGGGGTTGTCCTTCGGCTGCGGGCTGGCGGGAACGGTGTTGCACCTCGCCGCGCGGCGCTGGGAGTTTCCACCGGAACTGGAGTTGCTCGCGCGGCTGTTGAGCTATCACGCGTTTGTCCTGCTCTGCATTTTGGGCGCGGGCGGATTCCTGCTGCCACGCTTTCTTGACCTGGGTCTCCGCCGAACATTTGCCACCGCTTCGGAGCCGACGCCGGAGTGGCAGAAGGCGGCGTGCGTGGCTGGCGTCATAGGCGCGCTGCTCATCGCGACTTACACCCTTGAAGCCGCCGGTTGGCCGGGTGTCGCGGTCACATTCCGAGCGTTGGGAATCGTGAGTTGCCTTGCCTACGAGATGCCGATTGAACGACTGCGCTTCTCGCGTCCGGGCGTGCAGTGGCTGTTGGTGACGGGTTTGCTGTGCGTGCCCGTTGGCGTGCTGGCATCGGGCTGGTGGCCGGGCCTGCGGTTGGCGATGGCACACATCGAATTGATCGGTGGCTTTGCGCTCATCACGCTCGGCGTGGCGACGCGCGTGGTGTTCGGGCACAGCGGCGAGCGTGCGCAACTGGACCGGTTTCACCCTGTGCTCACTGTGGCGGCTGCGTTGATGCTGCTTGGCCTGCTCAACCGACTCTCCGGCGACCTCGTGCCCAGCACAACGGTTTCTCACTATTTCTACGGAGCGCTGTGCTGGCTGGGCGGGCTGCTCCTATGGTCGGTGCGCGTGCTGCCGAACGTGCTGAAGCCGGACCCGGACGAATAACCTCGTGCCGGCGGTTTGAAACCGCCGTCCAGGGGAACCAGCAGTTCGAGACCGCTTTGAACCGCCCACCCAACACACGGCGGTTACAAACCGCCGGCACGGCACTCGCGTCTTTGCGTCCTTGCGCCTTTGCGCTAAAACCGGCCCATGCAAATTCAAGTCGGCATCATCACGATTTCAGACCGTGCCTCGAAGGGGCTTTACGACGACCTCGGCGGGCCGGCGCTGAAGAAGGCAGCGGAAGGTTACGACTGGAAGGTTTTGGCCGACGCGCTCGTGCCGGACGAGAAGCGCGACATCCAACGGGCCATTCGCGAACACATCGCGCGCGGCTGCTCGCTGGTGCTCACGACCGGTGGCACGGGCGTGGCACTGCGCGACGTGACGCCGGAGGCGGTGCGCGAAATCGCGGTGCGCGAGTTGCCGGGTTTTGGCGAGGCGATGCGGATGGAGTCCTTGAAGATCACAAAGAACGCCATCCTCTCTCGCAACCTCGCGGCGGTGGTGGACAAGGCGCTCATCATCTGTCTGCCCGGCAAACCGAGCGGCGCGGTGGAATGCCTCGGCTTCGTGGTGGGCGCGATCCCGCACTGCGTCGAGGTCTTGCAGGAAGTGCCGACAAGTTGCTGACGTTCACGCACCGAGTGAAGGGAGTCACCTTGATAGGCCGGAGGTCCGTCAGAAAGTAGCCCCGGGCGCAAGCCCGGGGTAAGGGACGAAAACACCAAGCCCCAGCGGGGCGGAAGAGCCTTCTGCCGCTCCTGCCGGAGCCTTGGATTTTTCCTCCGCTCACCCCGGGCTTGCGCCCGGGGCTACTATCTTCCGCGCCTCCGGCGCTGCTCAATTGGATTTTTCCACCTTGGTCAGGTGGAACTTTCCTGCGACTTCATCCAGCAGCACGGTCAGGATGCGGCGGAAGTCGCGTTGCTGTGCTTGCAGCATCCAACCGAGCCAAAGCGGCAGCACCCAGACGAAATGCAGCCAAGGAAGGAGCTGTCCCACAGTCGTCGAAATCATCAGCGTCAGCCCGAACGCGGCCCAGAAGGTCATCCGCCCCAGCAGACTCCAGCCGGTGTTCATGCGGCAGCGGATGAGCTGCTTGCCGCCTTGGTGATGCTCGGTGGCAGTGATGAGCCGCAGGTGGCACCAGCGGCTGCCGTAGATTTCCACGTCGAACTCGCTCCAGCCGTTGTCGGTCTTGTTCTGCCAGCCTTGCTTGTCGAGTTCGCGGAGAATCGCGCCGAGAAATTCCATCCGGTCCACGGGATAGTCGGCCCAATAGCCGGCCAGCTCGAAGCGGTCGTCGCGGCGGCGCTTCAGGTAGAGCGTGTCGAGCGTCTCGTGCGCGGAGAGCGGCGTCTGGCGCAGCATGAGCCGCTCGGAATAGCGCGCCCAGCCGCGCATGATGGGCTGGACGAGGAAGAGCCACGCCACGAGCGGGCGCGACCAGAAGGTGCGCTTGGCCTTGGGAATCTCCGCCTGTTTGCCCGCGACGACGCACAGCCCGAGCGACGCCAGCAGGCTCGCGATGCCCAGCGGCAGCAGCAGCGGGAACTTAACGCCCGCGCCCGCGACGCCGAGCGTCATCAACGGCAGCGTGACGAGCACATGCCATTCAAGGCTTGTCATCAGCATGAGGAACATCGAGGGCGACGGCGCGTAGATGGACTGGAAGAACGCGCTGCCGAAGACGCCGTGGTAGATGATCGGCGCACGGGTGACGACACCGAGCTTCGCCGCCGTGTAGATGCGGCCACGCCAGATGCTGCTGCCGATGTCGTTGAAATACTCGGGGTGCTTGCGGACGAGCAGCGCCTCGGCCTCGCCGTAGCCGCGCTGCTGTTTCAGGTAGGCGTTCACCGTCGAGCGCCGGTAGTGCCAGACGAAGCCGGCGGAGCTGAAACCAATCTTGTAGCCGCGCTGTTGCAAGCGCCAGCACACGTCCACGTCGTCGCCGGCCTTGCGGTAGATGGGGTCGAAGCCGCTGATCTCATCGAGCGCCCACTTGTAGAACGCCATGTTGCAGCCGGGGATGTGCTCGGCGAGGCGGTCGGTGAGCATCACATGCGCGGGGCCGCCGGGCGACGCCATCACCGCCGTGGGAATCCAGCCGTCTTCTGGCGGCAGAAAGTTGTGCCCACCGATGCCGGTGAAATCACTGCGCAGCAAATCGCCGACGAGATAATGAAGCCAGTCCTCGTCCGCGCGGCAGTCGCTGTCGGTGAAGGCGACGATTTCGCCCTCGCTGGCGTTGATGCCCGTGTTGCGCGCGACGGAGAGACCGAAGTTGATCTGCCGGATGCAGCGGAAGCGGGGACGCGGACGCGAGGGAGTTTCGAGTTTGGGGTTTCGAGTTTGGAGTTGGAGGACGGATGCGGTCGGTGGACGAGAGCTTTCTCCCTCACCCCGGCCCTCTCCCGCTGGGAGAGGGAGAGACGACGTCCGCGCTTGGCTGCTAATTGCCGCTGCTGACTCAGAGCCGGAGGCCGTAGTGTTACTCGCAGCGTTCGTGGCTGTTCCCTCTCCCAGCGGGAGAGGGCTAGGGTGAGGGAGAACGGCCGCTTCGCTCGGCGCGCTCGCCTTCGCCACTGTCCGGTCCTCCAACTCCATCCGATACCGCGCGACAATTTGCTCGGTATCGTCCTTCGAGCCGTCGTCCACGAGGATGACTTCGTAGTTCGGGTAGTTGAGCCGCTCCAGCGAGGTGAGGCACGCGGGCAGGGTTTTGCCGCCATTGTAGCTCGCGACGACGACGCTGACCTTCGGATAACGCGGCAGCTCGAAGTGCGGCGCGGTCTTGAACGCCTCGCGGACCACTGCAAAAGATTCTTTCGCCGCTCGCTCGCTCGTGACGACCCCGAAGTGCCA
Source organism: uncultured Klebsiella sp. (assembly GCA_964478755.1). Taxonomy (GTDB): domain Bacteria; phylum Verrucomicrobiota; class Verrucomicrobiia; order Limisphaerales; family SXTU01; genus SXTU01. The sequence continues at coordinate 2,164 of CAYZJP010000165.1, read as the reverse complement.
GTCCAGCACCGGATGGCCGTCCTTCCACCAGTCGTCCGTGAAGGCGAAGACCACCGCGCCCGCGACGCCGCAGTTGAACGCCGTCTCGATCTGCCAGCGGAGCATCTCGCACTTCGCGGCCTCGCCCTCGCGCACCGAGTCCACGCCGAACTCGCCGAGCAAGAGCGGCTTCGTGTCCGCAATCATCTGGAGCCGCGCGAGGTAGTTGTCGAAGGGCTTCGCGTGATGCAGATAGACGTTGAACGTGAGGAAGTCCACCGTGCGCGGCTGGAGGAACTCCGTCGGCGGGAAGTTCGCGAACGTGCAGAGGCACTCGGCATCCACGCCCTTCGCCACGGTCACCAGCTCGTCCACGAACTCCGCCACTTTCTCCGCGCCGCTCCAGCGCACGAGGTCCGGCGGGATTTCGTTCACCACGCTGAAGGCGAAGACCGCCGGATGATGCGCGCACGCGGCTACGGCATCGGCGACGGCCTTGCGCGCGGTGGCCCGCGTCTGGGCGCTGTCGAGGAAGCAGCCGTTCTTCCACCACGGCACATCCACGAGCAGTTTCAGCCCGTGCGTTTGCGCGAGGTCCAGCACCCAGCGCGGCGGCACGGTGTAAACGCGGACGGTGTTCGCATTCAGCTCGCGGATTTGGGCGAAGTCCCGCTCGACCTGCGCGCGTGCCGGATAATGCGACTTGTCCTCGCCCGGCGCGAACGGTCCGTAGGTCACGCCCTTCGCGTAGAACTTCTGCTCGCCGAGTCGGAAGAACTTTCCGTCCACCCGGACGCGGTCGGAATTGGGAGTGGTGGCGGACATGGCGGACAATTCGTTTTTGGACGCAAATCGGAGCGTCCGCAGGGCACGGAATCCGGCGTGTCAGATGTAAAACATCCGCTCCTTCTCCGCGCCTTCCTCGACCAGTTGCTGGAAATTAACCGCGTCGGCGGCGCTCTCGGCGGCTGTTTTAAGCCGGCCCCACGCGCGATGCAACTCTGGAGGACACTGGCCGTTGGTGAGCGCCGGTGTGTCGAAGACCGAGCCGTGAACCGCGCGCAGCACGTCGCCAAAGGTGATTTCCGCCGGCGGCTTGGCGAGGCGGTAGCCGCCTTCCTTCCCGCGCACGCTCCGCACCAGCCCGCGCGTCTTCAGCTCGATGAGGATTTGCACCAGATAGTTCGGCGGGATGCCATGCCGGCCCGCGATGTCCTCGACGCGCTGCACTTCGCCGGACGGATGTGCCCGCGCCAAGTCCAGCACGGCGCGCATCGCGTAATCGCTTTTGACCGACAGCTTCACGCGCGCAGCGTAACAGGGCAGGGGAGCGCGGCAAGCGCGCCGCAGACCGGGGATTTAACCACAGAGGCACAGAGGACACAGAGCTGGGAGGAAATGCCTCCCTCTGTGTTCTCTGTGCCTCCGTGGTGAATCAAACTGGGGAACAGAGTTGCCAAACCCCGCTGCCTTTCCTACCGTCCCACCCATGTTCCGCCGGAACACCACGACTACGATTTAGCGTCCACCCAACCGTGGACGCCGACGCCTCGCACTATTTGGTCGAGGCGTTTTTGTTTGCTGAAATGAAAACCACAGAGCCACAGAGGACACCGAGCCGAGGAAGAATGTCTTTCTCTGTGCTCTCTGTGCCTCTGTGGTAAAAAGAGTTTTATGGAATCCGACAACAAGCAGCAGCCACTTCCCGCCCCGAACCCCGAGCGCAAGACCCTCGACGACCGCGCCAAGATGACCGAGCTGGAGCGCATCCGGCACTCGTGCGCCCACGTTTTGGCCACCGCCATCCTGCGCCTGTGGCCGGACGCCCAGTTCGCCTACGGGCCGCCGGTCGAGAACGGCTTTTACTACGATCTCGAATGCTCGCACCGCATCTCGCCCGAGGACTTCGCGGCCATCGAGGCCGAAATGAAGAAGGAGATTAAGGCCAACAATCCCTTCGAGAAGCTCACCGTCACGCGCGAGCAGGCCATCGCCGACGCGCAGAGCGGACGCCTCGGCGGCCTTGCCGAGCGGCGCGGCAACGCCAGCAAGTTCAAGCTTGACCTGCTCCAGCAGATTCCCGCAGGCGAGCCGATTTCCTACTTCAAGAACGGCGACTTCATTGACCTCTGCGCCGGGCCGCATGTCATGCGCACCGGCAACATCGGCGCGTTCAAGCTCACCA
>CAYZJP010000164.1:0-9359 GCA_964478755.1 uncultured Klebsiella sp. | reverse complement strand
TCTGGCGATTGTGCGTGTTGCCGTCTTCCAGGCCTGAGCCCCACATCATGATGCAGTTGTCGAGCAGAGTGCCGTCGCCCTCCCGCAGGCTGTGCATACGCTTCACCATGTAAGCGAACTGGGCGATGTTGAACGCGGTGATCGCGGCGACTTTCCCGGACTTTTCGGGTTCGTTGTTGTGATGGGTTTGCGAGTGGTGCTCGTCCTTGAACCCGAGTTCCGGATAGGAGACTCCGTTCGGGGTCGAGCCGATGTAGGTGCTCACGCGGGTCGTGTCGGTCTGGAACGCCAGCACGTTGAGGTCGCACATCACCTGCATATATTCGCTGCGTTTGTCTCCCTCGGGGATCTTGACCTCGATGGGCGGGGAGTCAGAAGCGTTGCGTTTGCTGGTGCTCACTCCGGCCGCTTCGAGGGCAGCCTCTTTCTGGCGGTATTCGATGGCGGCGATGCGGCGTTCCACGGAGCGCACGCTGTCCAGGTATTCGTCCAGCTTGTGTTGATCGTCTTGCGGTAGCTTGCGGCGAAGCTCTTTTGCGCCGCCAAGGACCAGATCCAGCATGCTCCGATCCAGGGCTTGGGTCTGGACAGATTCTCCGGGTTTAAGGCCATTGCCGGCCGGTTCGGACTTGTTGAAGAGCCGGTTTAGAACACTGCGCGGATTGATCTCGGCGGGGACAGCCTGAGTGGCCGAGCGGAAGCTGCAGTGGGAGTAATACCCCTCATTGAGCCCCTCCTGATTTTCCTTGTGCGTCTGCGGCATCGTGGCGAGTTCCAATGACGGCAGGGACGTGAGATGGCCAACGTAGTTGGCGGCAATCTGATCCGCGGAGATCGCGATGTTAATCTGATTCCGCCGGTGCGAATCCGGCAGCGTCGCCGTGAGCCAGGTCGAAAGTTCGAGCGCGTGGGGCGCGCCGTTGAGCGGAGCGATCGGCACGCCCGAGATGCCCTTCATCATCAGGCACTGGTCGAGCACGGGACGCAACGATTCCAAAGCCGGGGGTGGTGCCGACAGGAAGCTCGCCGGATTTGCGGGCCAAAACCGATCCATGATCACGCCGTGCGGCATATACATGAACCCGAGGCGGACCGGAGGCTTGATATTCCTTCCCTTCGCGGTATCCGCCCAGCCCATGGTTTCCAAAAGCGGGAGTGCGAGTGAAGCACCTATCCCCTTCAGGCACGTGCGACGATCGAGGAAGAAGTTATTTAGCATGGGACGTGGTGGTGAGCGGCTCTTGGATTCGGCGATGGGTGAACGGATAGCTGGTGACGACTTCAGTGATCAAAGTCTGCATACGATAACCATCGTGAGCGATGCGTTCCATCAGGTGATCGACGACGATCTCGTCGTAACCTTCAAGCTGACGGCACAGAGCATAAGCGAGCAATTTCTCGGTCAGGTTGCGAGCGAGATCACCTTTGCGCGCGGCGATGATGGATTTCAGTTCTTTCGGGGAGGAAAAGCGCTTTCCACCCGGAAGCTCACCGGCAGCGTCAATCGCCCCTCCGGTGTCGTCCTGATCCCGCCAGCGCCCGATGGCATCGAAGTTCTCCAGGCCAAATCCGATGGGGTCGAGAATCTTGTGGCAATTGGCGCAGACGGCGTCGGTGCGGTGCAGTTCCGTGCGCTGACGCAGGGTCAAATTCGCGACCTTCTGCTTGTCCTGTTTGTCCAGGGCCGGAACGTTCGGCGGCGGCGGAGGCACCTGCTCCCCCAGCACTTGTTCCAGCACCCACACTCCGCGCTTCACGGCGCTGGTGCGGTTCGGAAACGAGGTCGTCGCCAGAATGCCCGGCATTCCCAGAATGCCTCCTCGATTGGAATCAGCAAGTTTCACCCTGCGCATCTCTGGTCCGGCGACGGTTTTTTCGAGGCCATAAATCGTTGCGAGCGTCCCGTTGAGGAAGGTGTAATCACAATCAACCAAACTCACGACGCTCCGGTTTTCGCGCACGACGCTTTCGAAAAAGAGACGCGCCTCGTCATACATCGCTGAACGCATCGCGCTGGTCATCCGCGGGAATTTCGCAGTGTCGAAGGCCTTGCTCGCAAGATTCCCAAGCCCCAGCCACTGCGCGCCGAAACCATCGAACAGTGCCCGTGAACGAGGAGATTCCAGCAAACGCCGAACCTGGGTTTTAAGAATTGCCGGCTCGTGCAGTTTCCCGTGATCCGCCAACCCCGCCAGCTCCGCATCGGGCATGGTTGCCCACAAGAGATACGACAAACGGGATGCCAGTTGATAGTCATCAAGCGGAACAATCTCACGACCGGGTTCCACCTCTCCGGCTGGCGTAATGAAAAGAAACTGCGGCGAGACCAGGACCGCCTTCAGCATCAACCGCAAAGCAGCGGAGTAAGCCAGTTTGTTTTCCCTCGCGAGATCGAACACGCCCACCAAAACATCCAATTCCGCATCCGATGGCGGCCGACGATAAGCGCTGCGGGCCAGCGAACGGGCGACCTTCCGCACCGCCACTCGAACGTCAGTCCCTGGCATCGGCAGTTCGCCAAACAGGCGCTTTTGCATCTGGCTGGGCGGCGCATTGTCCGGCGCAAGAATCCGCGCCAGCACAGTGTTGGCGATCGAGAGATACTGCTCCACTTGAAGCGGTGACAGCGTATTCAGATACCCCTCGCCAAGCACTTCATCTGGCAACTCCTGAACGATTGCCGGATCAACCCCATAGAGGTCGTGCAAGGTGTTGCCATACTCCAGCTTTGTCAAACGACGGATCACAAAGGGACCGGGATCCTTCGGGCTGAGAAATTTTAACTCTCCAACCCATTCGATGAATGTCTGCCGTTCCTCCTCGGTCGGCTGCTTCTTCGTTTCTTCAGGCGGCATCTCATGAGCCTTCACGCTCGTGAGTGCCTGCTTCCACTGCCTGCTGAAGGCTGAATTGCTTGGGTTTTTCAGCGCCTGATGAAAAGCTATTCCTCCCTTCTTCTTCTTATCCCCGTGGCAGTCCAAGCAATAAGTCGTGACATAAGGGACAACTTTATCTTTAAGAGTTTTCTTAGCTGCGGCCTGATGCGCGGCAAAATCCCCATCAACTTCTGACTCCGCCTGACCCAACACGGACAACGATGATGCGAAAACAAAGAGCAGCTTGGCGCACAAGTTGGCGTCTAAAAATCTCGGGGCTATTTCCATTCGTTGAACTGGCTTGCGAAGTGAAATCCACAAGTCTTTGATTTTTGGTTTACGGCGCTTGTTCTTTTGGTCCCATCCGGCTCCGATTTGGCGTGGCCGCATTCAGCCCGAGCGTCCCACTGGACGGCGAGATCCTTCGCTTTGTTGGAGGTTCTGCGCGGCGACTAGACAGATCATGAGACTGATTCAAGAGTAATAGCGGTTGGCACTCCAATAATGGATGGAGTGCTAACAGGAAGGAGCAAACAGTAGTCGAAGTTGCAAAGCAACAGAGGAAGAGCCTCCGAGGGAGCGGTGCCGGCCAAAAATCCGGACGGCGCGGCACGGTGCTCACCCAACCGGAGGCCAGACAATATGCCGGACATGGCGCAAACCGTTTGAAGTGAATGGTAGATTGGCTTGGGTTCTTTCCTGTGTTTCGATTCGGTGGCGGGTTAAGAGTTTTCGTGCTCCGAACATAGAAGCTGGCTTTAGAGGATGACAGTGAACGAAATGAAATTTAGAGTCATTCTCCTGCCTCGGCCGTTTACGAGGCCAAGAAACTCGTCATGAACTCCATGCGCCTGTCCATCATCGCCTTGGCGTTGAGCCTGCCCCTGTCCTTCCTTCATGCCGCGCCGAACATGCTGGTCGTCCTTTGCGATGATTTTGGGCGGGCGGAATACTCGGCGTTTGGCACGAAGGACATCCGCACACCGAGCATTGACCGCCTGTGCCACGAAGGGATGACGTTCGACAATTTCTACGCGAACTCCTGCGTGTGCTCGCCGTCGCGCGCGGCGCTGCTCACGGGCTGCTATCCGGATCGCGTCGGCGTGCCGGGTGTGATTCGCGAGGAAACGCCGATGAATTCGTGGGGCTATCTGCAACCGACCGCGACGTTGCTGCCGCAAGTGCTCCATGGCGCGGGTTATCAGAGCGCCATAGTCGGCAAATGGCATCTCGGCATCGGCGTGCCGAACACGCCGACCGGACGCGGCTTCGATTTCTTCCACGGCTTCCTCGGCGACATGATGGACGATTATTGGACGCATCTGCGCCACGGACACAACTTCATGCGGCGCAACAAACAGGTCGTGGACCCGAAGGGCCACGCAACCGATATCTTTACCGGCTGACCGAGTTCAAGACGCTCATCGAGCAGGCGAAGGCCAAGCTGGACTTGCTGCGCCAACCAGTGACCGTCGCCTCTGGCCAGTCGCAGCGCTGGTGTGAATGAAAGACGAGAGGTGGTCACTGAAGCAGATGAGTTGAAATCCAAGTGCAACGGGTGGATCTGCCGACGCACACCATCCAACCCAACGATGAGATGATGAACCCAACACCATGCAGTGTCTTCGCCGCGGGGAAGGGCGCTGACTGACTGCTTGCGTGTGTCCTGTGACGTGGTTCAACTGTGAACTGTCCGTAGCTTTCATCATGTATATTCCTAGCTCCAACCGAATCGAGAACCCCGACAAGCTCACTGGCCTGATCCAGCGGCACAGCTTCGCCACCGTCGTCACGCACGACGGCCAGTCGAGTTTTGCCAGCCATCTGCCAGTGCTTTACCATCCTAGCTCTGGGCCACACGGCACATTGCTGTCACACATGGCACGGGCCAATCCGCAATGGCAGCATTTCTCCAGTCAGCAGGAGGCGCTCATCATCTTTCAAGGCCCGCACGCCTACATTTCACCGTCGTGGTATCAGTCATCCCCCGCCGTGCCGACGTGGAACTACGCCGCCGTCCACGCCTACGGAGTTCCGAAGCTCATCACGGATCATCAACAGCTGATCGGCCTGCTCCGTGAAACCATTTCCACTTACGAGTCGGGGCAACCGGAGCCGTGGCCCGGCGACTTGCCAGAGGAGTTCCGTGACAAGCTCGTGCAGGCCATCGTCGGCTTCGAGATCCCAGTCACCCGCATCGAGGGCAAGTTCAAGTTGGGCCAGAACCGTCCAGCAGCAGACGTGCTCGGCGTTTATCGTGCCCTTGCAAGTTCTGCCGACCCGGACTGTCGCTCACTCGCCGAGCTGATGATCACTGAAGGCCACGTCCATGAAAGTGACTGAAGCGAAACGACACCGCATCCGACTCCGGCCCGCCACGCCGGAACAGGCGGCGGCGATTGCGGTGCTCCGGATGGCTGTGGCCCAGCACCTGACTGAGCGACACGGCAAAGGCCCATGGTCATCATCCTGCACCGAGCGGGGCGTCCGCTACGACATGAGGAATGCGGCGGTCTATGTTGCCACGCAGCGCGGGAACATCATTGCCACGTTGACCCTTTGCACCAGGAAGCCTTGGGCCATTGATCGAAAGTATTTCACGACGTGCGCCAAGCCGCTGTATCTCGTCGGCATGGCGGTGTCGCCAGAGCTGCAACGAGCGGGCATTGGCCGACTTTGCGTGGAGGAGGCAAAGCGCATCGCCCGGCAGTGGCCGAGTGATGGCATTCGTCTCGATGCCTACGATGCCGAGGCGGGCGCAGGTGAGTTCTACCGGAGATGCGGCTTCACTGAAGCGGGACGAGCCTCCTATCGTGACACTCCGTTGATCTACTTCGAGCTGTTGCTGTGAACGACCACGGCTGCTGCCCGTATGACGTTGATCTTCGTCAACAACCGGCTCGAAGGCAACGCGCTCGAAACCGCCTCGGTGATGGTGGGCAGGGCCGTGCCCTGACGCGATGGGACAAAAGATTCCGCAGTGTGCTCAACGCCAAAGCGGAGCAGGTTGCACCGTCGGGACACAGTGAGATCGGATGGGGTTCGCTGTGGGCGGCCGTGTATTGATGCGACATGAAAAAATCCCTTCCATTCCGTGTGACGCTTGCCGGTCTGTTGGCCGCGTTGCTCGCGGGCAGTCCGCCCACCCAAGGGGCTGATTCCCTCGTCAATGCCCAGCCAGCCGTCGCCGCGCCAATCCGTGCCTCCAGTGTGCTGGTTTCATCCTTGGTCGCCGGGATTGTGAAGCTGGTCGAGAGCGGGGTGGACAGCGGAGTCATCATCTCGTATTTGGAAGCCGTCGGCCCAGTTCACGCCCCCCCGGTCTGCACCAAAACGCCGAATGTGGCCACAGCTTTAGTTAATCTGCCCTAGGATGCGGAGTCATGCCACAATGTCCCGCATCACATGCCCATGCACGTCTGTCAGCCGGAAGTCCCGGCCTGCGTAACGGTAGGTAAGGCGCTCGTGATCGAAGCCGAGGCGGTCGAGCATTGTCGCGTGCAGGTCGTGGACGGACGTGCGGTCCTGCACGGCCTTGAAGCCGAACTCGTCCGTCGCGCCGTGGACGGTGCCGCCGCGGATGCCGCCGCCGGCCATCCACACGCTGAAGCCGTAGTGGTTGTGGTCGCGGCCCAGCTTGGACTTGCCGGCGTCGGTCAGCTCCACCGTGGGCGTGCGGCCGAACTCGCCGCCCCACAGGATGAGCGTGTCCTCGAACATCCCGCGCTGCTTGAGGTCCGCGATGAGCGCGGCGATGGGCTGGTCAATTTCGCGTGCGAGCTTGCGGACGTTGCCCTCGACGTTGTCGTGCGTGTCCCACGGCTGGCCCGCGCCGTGCCAGAGCTGCACGAATCGCACGCCGCGTTCCAGCAGCCGTCGCGCGATGAGCGTCTGCCGCCCGTGGACGTGCTCGCCGTAGAGCGCGCGGAGATGCTCGGGCTCCTTGCCGAGGTCAAACGCGTCGCTCGCCTCCATCTGCATGCGGAAGGCGAGTTCAAAGGACTGGATGCGTGCGTCGAGCCGCGAGTCGTTCGCGCGCGCGGCCTGATGTTCGGCGTTGAACTGACGGAGCAAATCCAGTTGCCGCCGCTGCATGTCGGCGGTCGCGTGCGGGCTGCGGATGTTCTCGATGAGCTTCTCCAACTGCGTGTGCTGCGGGTCAATGAACGTGCCCTGATACACGCCGGGCAGGAAACCGTTCTGCCAGTTTTGCGTGTCCTTGATGGGGTAGCCGCCGGGCGACATGGCGATGAAGCCGGGGAGGTTTTGGTTTTCCGAGCCGAGGCCGTAGAGCAGCCACGAGCCGAAGCTGGGCCGCGCCTGCACGGAGTCGCCGCAGTTCATCAGCATGAGCGACGGCTCGTGGTTCGGCACCTGCGCATACATCGAGCGCACCACGGCGATGTCGTCGGCGAACTGCGCGGTCTTGGCGAAGACCTCGCTGATTTCGAGGCCGCTCTGGCCGTAGGGCTGGAACTTGAAGGGCGACGGAAACGCCGCGCCGGTCTTGCGCTCGGTGCGGAGGTTTTCGTTCGGCAACTGCTGGCCGGCGTATTTCGCGAGCGCGGGCTTGGGGTCGAACGTGTCCACATGCGACGGGCCGCCGTTGAGGAAGAAGTGGATGACGCGCTTGGCGCGCGGCGCGAAATGCGGCGCCTTCGGTGCGAGCGGACTGACCGTCTCCGCTGCGCCCGCCGAAGGAAACAAACCCGCGAGGCCCAACGTGCCCATGCCCATGCCGCAGCGTGCGAGAAAGTCGCGGCGGGTGAGCGCACGGGCGCGTGAGGCAATGGAAGCGGTGTTCACGTCGCGGAGCATAACAAGCCTTCGTTGGACGCAGCAACGCCCTTTCGTGTTCTCGGCTTCCGCTTCGGCGTGGCAATTTGGTTTGTGCGGGGCTAAAAGCAGCACGTGTCCGCCACTGTCCTGCCTTCCACGCCGCCGCGCCACAAGCGTCCTGCGTTCGTCGCGGCGGCGGCGTTACTGGCGTTGCTCGTTGCGGTGGCGCTTGGCGAAGCACTGGCGCGAGCGCGCGGGTTCAAGCCGTTTTCAGCCCAGCCGGCGGACATCCGCGTGGAGCCGGGCGGGAAGCTGTTCCGTGCGTTGCCGGACGGCGGCTTCGCGCATCTCCCCGGCGGGTTCAAGGTCACCTTGCCCACAGGCTACTCTTTCCGCGTCACGCACGGCACCAACGGCCTGCGTGTCACGCATCTGCCGCTCGCGCCGGACGCCAAGCCGCGACCGGAGCTGTGGATTCTCGGCTGCTCGCTCACGCACGGCTGGTCGCTCAATGACGAGGAAACTTATCCGTGGCGCGTGCAGTCGGCGCTGCCGGAGTTCGAGGTGGTGAACGGCGGAGTGTCCGGCTACGGCACGCTGCACCAGCGGCTGCTGTTTCAGGAGCTGCTTAAGCAGCGCGGCAAGCCGGCGATTGTGGTCGTGGCCTACGGTTTGTTTCACGACTACCGCAACACCTACGTCCGCATCTGGCAGAAGGGCTTTGCACCCTACAACCGTTTGCCGGACCTGACGTATCCCTTCGCGCGGCTGACGGCTACGGGCGAACTCGCCTACGACGCCGCGCCCGCGACCTACGCCGAGTGGCCGTTGCAACGGCAGTCCGCGCTGGTGCATTGGCTGGAGCAGCAGGCGGACATCGCGGAGGAACGGCGCGTGAACAGTCACGCCGTCTCTCGCGCGTTGCTCAAGAACTGGGCGGGCGTCTGCCTGAAGGAAGGCATCCCGTTCGTGGTGGCCGGCATCAGCTCCGACGCCGGGCCGATGCTGGAATGGTGCCGCGCCGTGGGCATCAAGGCCGTGGACATCTCCGTGCCGCTCACCGAGCCGGGCAACACCAACGCCCCGCACGACGGCCACCCGAGCGCGAAGGCGAACCGGGCGTATGCGGAGAAGCTGGTGGCGTTTCTGAACACACGTCGTCCAGCGGTCAATTCGCTGCCGGACCGGAAGAACTGACCTGCGCGACTTGTCCGGTCGGCTTTGCCTTTTCCTCCAAAATTATTTTGAGATTCCGCACTATCATCCGTTTCTTCAGAAGTTCGATGCTCAAGAAAACTATGACCGTGAGGCACACCATGGGTGCAAAGATGAGATAACGCTGAATAGCAATCGCCTTCGGTGAAGACCGGTGCTGTTCGATTGGATTGGCAGATAACTTCTCACGAGCAACGCCATCTTGAACCAAACTCTCCTTTAGTTTCATCCAATCCCGGCTTGCCTGGTCCCGCAAAAATCTGGACTCACGGTTGAGTTGCGCGATCAACACCGTGTGAGCACCAATCAGACCAAAGTAGAGAATAACGAACATAGCCGGGGCCAAAATCGCCAACCCACCCCGCGTGGTGGGCTGAAGATTCTGCTCGGTGAAAGGCTTGAGGGTTAAATCTTCCGGCACGTTGCGCTCACGCAAAATGGTTCGAAGTTTGGCCTCCGTCTCATTCTTCGGAACGCCAAACAACGTCC
>CAYZJP010000163.1:0-9415 GCA_964478755.1 uncultured Klebsiella sp. | reverse complement strand
GGGGTGTGACAAAGGAAACGTCCAGAGGGGGGGGAAGGCGAACCCGTCACGGGGGGGTCCATCGTCCCTTCCAGGATCTCGTTCCTCCGGCGCAGCGTGGAGGGGATGGACGAGGCCACTCTTACCGCGGCCGAACGCGAGGTCGTCGCGGGCGGGCGCTTTCTGGCCTACGAGTATTGCTGGTCGCTGGGGGTTTCCTTCAGGCACACCTCTGCGCCCGTGTTGGTGCGCGCGGGGGACGACGGTTTCGGCGCGGCCTTCCGCTACTCGCTCATCTCGGCGATCTTCGGCTGGTGGGGAATTCCCGGCCCGATCTGGGCGTTCACCACGCTGCGCCACAACGCGCGCGGCGGACACGATGTCACGCTGGAGACGCTCACCCAGCAGGTTGGCCACGCCCGCGCCGCCGCCGCGTGCGCCCGCCACCGCGCCAGCGCGCAGCCCGGTGCGGCGCTCCGCGCACTTGGCGGGATGATGGGTGCCCTCTCGCTTGCTGGGTGTCTGGGCATGGGCTGGCTGGTATGGATGTTCGCGCACGGCGATCTCGGCGAGCCGGCCCCCGGCCCCGGCTCGAAGGAATTCGACAAAGCCAATCGCGCGCTCGTCGAGGCGAAGCGAAGTTCCATCTACGGCAATGTGCCCAAGGCGCTGGAGGTCGCTGACAGCTTTAACAAAAACATCACCGCATCCTACCTCGCTCTGATTCGACCGGCAGGGGGCGCAACCGATGGGCCAACAAATCAAGTGATGATTTCCACCTTCTGCGAACTGCATGAGGACCGGGTGGTTTTCCTGGTGCGGGTGGCGGGCCTGCAAAAGTTTCAAGCAAAGGAAATCTCCCAGCTCGCAAATGAGGCATGGCGCATTGCGTCACTCGCGCTGACGGAGACCAAGGTCGGCTTCACGGGCCTGCGCGTCGCTGTCGGGTTGAGCAGCACGACCAAGTATGAGCAGGTGCTCACGGGCCGCTACGCCCGTGAACTCGAGGCGAACAACACCGGCCTCAAGAGCCGCAGCGAGGGCCACCGCAGCAAGGCCAAGCTCTACGCGCTTTTCGTGCCGAAAGAGCAGTTGGAGTCGTGGAAGGACGAGTAGCCTTCAGCCTCGCAGTTTCGCCACGTAAGCCCCGTCCGCGCCGTCGCGGAAGGGGAGCAAGTCACGCTCGGACTCCAGCCTCAACTGCGGGTGCGCGCCGAGAAATTCCTGCACCACGCCGCCATTCTCCTCCGGCTCCAGGCTGCAAGTGCTATAGACCAGCGTCCCGCCGGGCTTGAGGCGCGCGCCGGCCAGGTGCAGCAGTTTCAACTGCGTCTCGCGCATATGGGCGATTTCCTCAGGCTGGAGCCGCCAGCGCAAATCAACGCGACGACGAAGCACACCGGTATTCGAGCACGGCGCGTCCACGAGGACTTTGTCGAACTTGCGGAACTCCAGCGCGGCCTCGGGATGCTCGCCGAGCGCGAGCGTCTTCACGCAGGTCACGCCGAGCCGCGTGCAATTCTCCGTCACGAGCTTCAGCCGGTCGGCGCTGATGTCGCACGCGAGCAGTTCGCCGTCGTTCTCCATCTTCTGCGCGATGTAGGCCGTCTTGCCGCCGGGCGCGGCGCAGAGATCAAGAATGCTCTCGCCCGCCCACGGGTCGAGCGACTGCACGGCGAGCAGCGTGCTGGGGTCTTGGACGTAAAACCAGCCGTCGCGGAAACTGCCCAGCGCGGCCAGCGGCGGATGTGACTTCAGCGCGAAGACATGGCCCTCGTCCGCCCACGGGCAGGTGACGAAATCATATTCCACGTTTTCCTTGAGCCGCCAGCGGTCGAGCAGCTTGGCCGGCTCGGTCTTGAGCGTGTTGACGCGGACGTGGGTGAGCGGCGCGGTGTTGTTCCACTCCAACAGGCGTCGCGTGTCGTCCGCGCCCCAGCGCTCGGTCCACTTTTGCACGAGCCAGTCGGGATGCGAGAAGCCGACGTGCGGCTGCCGGGCTTTTAGTTCGACGAGCAATTGCATGATCTCCGCCCGCTCGGCATCGCAACGGCGGAGGATGGCGTTGATGAAATTTGCCTGGTTCACGAGCCCGAGGCGCTTCGCGATCTCCACGGTCTCGTAACAGGCGGCGTGCGGCGGGATGCGGTCGAGGAAGAAGAGCTGGTAAAGCCCGAGCCGAAGAAAGACCTGCACCTGTGGCTGCTGGGGACGACCGTCGGTCTTGCGCGCGACGAGCCAGTCCAGCGTGCCCTGCCTGCGCACGCAGCCATAGACCATCTCCTGAGTGAGCCTGCGGTCGTCAGGACGCATCTTCGTCGTGGTGAACGCGTCGTCGAGCAAGTCTTCGACGAAGGCATTGGCTTGCAGACGGCGAAGCAACACGCGCGCAGCGATCTCGCGGGCGGCGGAGAGCGGCGCGGCTTCCGCGAGCTGCGGACGCGGAGGCTGATCAGCCTTCGCGCCCTCCGAGCGGATGATGCGGCGTTCCAAATGGGGAGCCGGGCGCGCGGATGCGCGCCGGTGGCCTTCGGTGGAGCGTCGGTCATCGTCGCGTCGCGAAGCGGGTGCGTCCGCTTGACGCGCCGGGTTGGAAACCGGCGCTCCAGGGGCACGGCGATGGTCCTCGCGCGGGCGGTCTTGCCACGGACGGCGGTCGTCGCGCCGGTCATCCCGCTGCCGATGGTCATCGCGTCTGCCGCTGGAACCGAAATCGCGACGAAAGCCGGACGAGGCGCGCATTGGCTCGCGATCTTCGTTCGGCCGCATCGAGTTGCCGCGCGTCGGCTGATCATCACGCCGAGAAAAACTGTCGCGGCGCGGACGGTCGTAATCCCGCCGCTGGAAGAGCCGCGCACCGGCGGACGACGGGATGCGTTGCGGACGTTCGCTGGACGGGAACTCGCGCATAGGCCGCGCAAGCTCGCGTTCGTCGCGCGCCTCGGATGGCGTTGTGGACTTCGCCCTGGGCCGCTTGACATAACGCTCGTAAAACTTCCCCGCGTGCGGATTCGGCCCGCTGCTGGACTGCGGAACCGCACCGTCCGCGCGCTCCTCAGCGAACGGACGACGCGGTGCGTCTTCGTCCGCCGGCCGGCGAGTTTTCCACGGACGCCCGCGCGCCGCGCCTGCCGCCCGCGCGTCCGGTTCACGGTCAAATTTTTTGCCGAAACCGCCGCCAGGGTTGCCGAACGGCTTCGCGCCCGGCTTGCGGAACGGCGGTTGAAACGCGCGGCCTTCCCGTGCGCCGGACATTTCGCTTGGTTTTAATCGCTGCACGCCGTAACAATGACGGACATTTCGCATAGCGCGAGTTTTTTGAAACTATGAGAGACGAACTCGAAAAGTTGGCCATCGCGGGAAAAATCGGCAGCAAGCACATCGAGCCGTTGCTGGCGCTGGCGCAGGGCGGCTACTGCGCGCACAAGAGCTGGGGCTTCGGGCGCATCACCACGGTGGACACGGTTTTCTGCCAGTTCACGATCGACTTCGTGGGCCGTGCCGGCCACAAGATGGACCTCTCGTTCGCCGCCGAGTCGCTCAAGTCCATTCCCAAGGAGCACATCCTCGCGCAGAAGGCCGCCGACCTCCAGGGGCTCCGCCAGAAAGCCGCGCGCGACCACCTCGGCGTCATCAAGCTTGTGCTCAACAGCTACGGCGGCAAGGCCACGCTTGACCAGATCCAGAAAGACCTCGTCCCCGATGTCATCACTGAAGACTGGAAAAAATGGCTCGAAGTCGCCAAGCGCGAGATGAAGAAGGACGGCCACTTCATCGTGCCGCTCAAGAAGACCGAGCCGATCGTCTACCAGGCACAGGAGACCACGGTTCAAGAGCGCGTGATGAAGAAGTTCAAGGCCGCTAAAGGTCTCAAGGCCCGGCTCGCCGAGGCTGCGGAATTGCTCAAGAGCGTGGACGACCTTGAAAACAAAGCCGCTGCCGTCGCTGAAGCGGTCGCCACCCTCAACGCGGAAATCATCAGCCACCAGCGCACGCAGCCCGCGCTCGCATTGGAAGCCGTTTTCCTCCGTGACGAGTTGAAGCAGGCCGCCGGCCTCATCGCGACCGAGGGAGAACTCACGGAGGCCGCCCTCTGGAATCAGGGCCTCAAACTCGGCCAGGTGCTCGACGGGATGCCCGCCGCGAAGCACCGCCGCGCCCTCGACGCCTTCAAGGTCGCCGCGCCGACTCTCTGGCACGAGGCCGTCATCGGCACGATCAACACCGTCCCCGCCAAGCTCGCCGGCGAATGCGCTGCGATGCTGATGGAAAACGGCAAGTTGGACCTGCTCCGCGACACGCTCACCCGCCTCATCAGCCAGCATCAGGCCAGCAGCGATTTGCTGCTCTGGCTCGCCAAGGAGCGCTCCGACACCTTCGCCGACATCCTCACTCCGGAGCTTTTCCGCGCGATGGTCAGCGCCATCGAGCGCGACATCTTCAACGAGAAGAAGTCCAACAAGCTCCGCGACTTCATCCTCTCCGACCACGAGCTGCTGCCGGAGCTGATTTCCTCCGCCGACATCGAAGTCGTGAAGGATCTCACGCGCGGCCTCCAGCTTTCGCCGAGCTTCGACGACATGGACAAGCGCTCGCTCCTCGCGCGCATCGTGAAGGTCTTCCCCATCGTCAAGGAACTCATCACCGGCGAGTCCACCAAGCAGGACCACAGCATCATCGTTTCGTGGGAGAGTCTTGAGCGTCGTCGCAACGAATACGACGACCTCTGCAAGAAGCGCATCCCGGCGAACTCGAAGGACATCGCGCTCGCCCGCAGCTACGGCGACCTCCGCGAGAACCACGAATACAAGGCCGCGAAGGAGATGCAGAAAGTGCTCATGCGCCGCAAGAGCGAGCTTGAAGTCCAGCTCAACCGCGCCCGTGGCACCGACTTCGCCGGCGCGCGCACCGACGTGGTGAGCATCGGCACCAAGGTCAAGGTCCACGACGTGAACAACCAGAAGAGCGTCAACTTCGAGATTCGCGGCGCGTGGGACTCCGACCCGGACAACGGCGTAATCGCCTACCTCAGCCCCATCGGCCAGGCCCTGCTGAATCATCCCGTCGGTGACGAGGTCGAGTTCGAGCTGCAGAGCGCGAAGCACAAGTTCCGCATTGACGCCATCGAAGCCCTCCCGCCCGCCGCCAAACCGGTGGAGCCAGCCGAACCCGAGCCGCAGCCAGCCGCTGTCTGACACCAGCACCTTCCTGCCTGTGGCGGCGGTCTGCGACCGCCGAGTTTGGGCCAGTTCGAGCAGTTCGTTCAGCGCTCACAGAGCGCCGCGCTGTTTTGAACGGGCTACGCCTTCACTCCCTGTAGAATGATGGACTCGAAGATGTTCACTTCATCACCCACGATCTTCTGGTGCGACTCGATGCCGGTGAAGTTCGCGTCGTCGCTCTGCATCGGCTGCCAGCGCTGAATGTCTGTGAAACCCGCCGTGCGCAACGCAAGCTCCAGCGTCTCCGCGTCATAGACGAAGTAGTGGCCGAAGTCCCAGAAGAAGTTGTTGATGACGAAGCCGGGCCGGTAGCCGATGGCGTGCGGAATGTGCTTGTCGGTTGAAAGCTTGAGGTATTGCTCCTTGATCGGCGTGCGCGGCGGGTCAAGCAGGCTGGTGATGCTCGCGAGGTTCGGCGTCGAGATGCGGACCTTGCCGCCGGGTTTCAGAATGCGGTGCGACTCCTTGAGCATCGTCTGCGCGTCCGGCCACCAGATGTGCTCGATCATGTGCTCGCTGAAGACGTAGTCGAACGACGCGTCGGGAAACGGAAAGCGGCGCGTGGCGTTGAGGTAAAGCTGACCGGGCTGGCGCGTGTGGGGGTTGAAGTCCGCGTTCAACCACCCATCGAGCATGTTGTAGCCCGCGCCGATCTGGAGCTTCCGCACCGCATGGCTCTCCAAATACTCGCGGATGTCCCCATCGCGCCCGATGCACCAGAGCGCGCGCCGCACATCGAAGGGAATCTGCCGCAGCGCCTTGATGACGCCGGTGAGGGCGATGGATTGCTTGAGGAGGTCGCGCATCGCGGCGAATCCTTGGGATTGGGCAAGGCTGCGTAAAGCGAAATTCCGTGGCTCGACGTGACCGGGCGTTCAGCTACACTGCGCGTGGTTCCAGACAGCAAGCCTCGACGAAACATGAGCGCGCGGGCGGTTCTGATTCTTTCTCTCGCGGTCAACCTCGCGCTGGCCGCCATCGCGGCGCAACGGCTCGCGGCACGCACGGTTGCGCCCGCTCCGGCTGGCCCACGAATCATTGCACCATCCGCGTCAACCTTGCAGTCCACTCTCCCGGCCACAGTCCCGCCGGCAAGGCCGCCGGCAGATGCCGCGCCCGGAACACCCGCGCCCACGGCTGAGACGCCGGCGAAGACGGTCTTCGACTGGAGCCGCATCGAATCGCCGGACTTCAGGCAGCTCATCGCCAATCTCCGCGCCGTCGGCTGCCCGGAGCAGACCATCCGCGACCTCGTCACGGCGGCAGTGATGCGACTTTACGCGCCCAGGCTCGCTGCATTACGCGGCACCGACCGGCCCTTCCGGTTCTGGGACTCGACCGAAAACGTCTGGACGCCCGAACGCATTGAGCGCGAGCGGAAAATCCGCGCAGTGGTGAAGGAGCGAAACGACCTGCTGAAGGAACTGCTCGACGTGGACCCGGTAGCGGAGCGCCGGAAACTGCTGGGTTTGCTGGAACCGCAGGCGGAATTGCTCACCTATCTGTCGAAGGAAAAGGCCGGGCAGGTGCAGGAGATTCTACGGCAGTTCAACGAGCGCCGACAGGAGGTAAGTCTGCGCTCGCGCGGCTTTCGCGACGCGGAGGATGAGGCTGAACTCAGACGACTGGAAAAAGAGCAGCGTGCGGCCATCGCTGCCGTGCTCACGCCAGAGGAACTTTTTGAGCACGAGCTGCGCGAGTTCGGTCGCGGTGCCGAACTGGCGAGCTTCGGGCCGACCGAGGCGGAGTTTCGCGCTGTTTTCAAACTACAGCACGACTTAGAACTGGCTCAGGCTGACTTCGATCACAAGTCCGCCACGCCTGAACAGCGCCGTGCCCTTGTAGCCGCCACCAAACAACAGGCCGCCGACCTCAAGGTGGCGCTCGGCGAGACACGCTACGCCGAATACGAACGTTCGCGGCAATGGGACTACCAGCGACTCGAACAAATCACCGACCGCTACGAGTTGGGCAAGGAAACCGCCGTGAAGGTCTGGGAGATGCGCCAAGCCGCCGAGGCCCATGCCAGCAAACTGAACGCGGATGCCACGCTGACCGACGAAACGCGCGAAGCGGCGCGCCTCGCCCTCCGGCTGGAAACTGAGAAGACGCTCCAGAGCACGCTGGGCGACCGCGCATGGAAAAGCTTCCTGCGCAACGGCGGCGACTGGCTCGACAACGTCGCGCAGCTCCCGTCTCCACCTGAAACGCCCAAGCCATGAACGTGCGCGCCGCCATCCTGCTCTCCGCCGGCCTCAACGCCGCGTTGACCGCCGTGCTGGTTCTGTTTCCAAGTCCGACGAGC
The DNA here is from genome assembly GCA_964478755.1 of uncultured Klebsiella sp. GTDB lineage: Bacteria > Verrucomicrobiota > Verrucomicrobiia > Limisphaerales > SXTU01 > SXTU01. Next base: position 1,909 of record CAYZJP010000163.1, on the reverse strand, counting down.
GCGCCGACTGCAGCCGCAGCCGCTGTCAGCGCCGCGCCGGCTCCGTCACTCGCGCCAGCAGCCACCGCACGCAGAAAGTTGGTCAGGACATCCGCCGCCAGTTCGCCGTCCCCTGCTCCGGCGTCCGCGCCCGGCGAGGCATTTCACTGGCGGCAAATCGAGTCGAATGATTACCGGCGCTACATCGCCAACCTTCGTGCCATCGGCTGCCCCGAGCAGATCATTCGCGACCTCATCATCGCCGACGTGAACAACCTCTACGCGCCCCGACTGCGCGCGTTGCACCACACCGCCGAAGACCGCAAATATTGGCAGGCCGAACCGCGCTGGCCATCCCTTCAGGACATGGAGCGGGAAAAGCAAACGGATGCCATCCGCAAGGAAAAGCAGGCTCTCATCAAAGAGTTGCTCGGAGTCGAGTTTGACGAGGGCGACCAGTGGCGGACAGCAAACGGCTGGCAAAGTGCCGGTTCCGTTCTCTCCTTTCTTCCGCCGGAAAAAATTTCGGCCATCCGGGCGGTGGAGGAGAAATTCAACGCGCTGGCCGGTGAGATTGACCGCCGCACACGCAATCTCACCGAGCCGGATGACGAGCGCGCCACCTTGCAGCTCCGGCTCCAGCAGCGCGAGGAGATGGCCAAGCTGCTGACCCCGCAGGAATTGGAGGAATATGAACTCCGCACCTCGGACACGGCCAGCGGAATGCGCTGGGAGATGCGTGAGTTCTCACCGACGGAAGCGGAGTTCCGCAACGTCTTCCGCCTGCGTGACGAGGCGGCCCGGTCTGGCCTGCTCATCGAAGACACCGCGGCTTCAGCTGAAGAAAAGGCACGCTACGCAGAAGCCGTGAAACAGTTGCAGGCCAGCATCAAGCTCACCTTGGGCGACACGCGCTACACCACCTACCAGCGGTCGCAGGACTACGAGTTCCAGCAGCTCGCCCGCGCCAGCGAGCGTTACGAATTGCCGAAGGAAACCGCCAGCCAAGTCTGGGACTTGCGCGATGCCGCCGACCAGCAGGCCAAGGCTCTCAACACCAATCAAAGCCTGACGCCTGAGCAGCGGCAGGCCGCGCTCCAAGCCATCCGAACCGAGACGCAGAACTCCGTGAAGACCCTCCTCGGCGAGCGCGCTTGGAAGGGCTACTCGCCGCGCAGCAACAACTGGCTGCAACGCCTTGGGTCGCTCCCCAGCGAGCCGTGACACGCAGCCGCGTCAGCGCGGCAGATGGATGAGGAGGTAAAGCCAGTTGAGCAGCAGAGCGAGCGCGAGCAGCCATTTCCAAACCGCACTTGAACGCAACGATTTTCCCAGCCAGCTCAACGGCTCGCGCCCGCGCAGGAGAATTAACAACCACAGCGCGACTGCGCCACCGGCGGCGAGGCACACGAGTGGGTTGAGCCGCAGCGCCGCGACGAAGTCCAGCCGCGCCATTGCCGCGAAGGCGCGGGTGCTGCCACAGAACGGGCACGGCGCGCCGGTCGTCGCGAGCAGCGGACACGGCGGCAGCGGGAGCTGGTAATGCAACGCGACGCGCGCGAGCAGCATCAGGCCCAGCAGGAACAGGAGCGATTGCAGCGCGTGGCGTCCAGGCCGCGTCGCGGCAGGTTTCGGCAGCGGCGGCGGGCTGGTTTCAACGGCCTTCATGGCGCTTCGCCTCCTGAACGATCAGCAGGCTCGTGAGGAACGCCCAGCCGAGCGCGAGGGCGAAGAGGCTGAGGCCGGCGAGGCCCACGAGGAGATATTTCAAGTAGCCCGGCGGCAGAGCGCCGTCGTTGTCGTAGATGACGAGGATGGGCAACTTCCCGGCACGCGCCCACTCCGCGAGAAACCACGCGCCCCACGCGATTGAAAGCAGGAAGCCGCCCGCCGCGAGCAGGAGTTGCAGCAGATCGGAAGAGCACACGTC
>CAYZJP010000162.1:0-9543 GCA_964478755.1 uncultured Klebsiella sp. | reverse complement strand
TTGCGTTCGCCGTGCTGGATCATCCGCTTCAGGTCGTCATCGGTCGTCACGTATTCCGGCAACTCGGTGACGCTCAGGTAGGAGTAAACCAGTTGCAGCACGCCCGCCGGGAAGGCCAGTTCCACCTCGCGCTGCATCGCACTCAACTGCTGTAACTCAGCAGCATAAATCATGAAGGCAAGGTCCGCCTTGCCGCCGACTCCCGCATAGGTGCAGATGCGCGGCGCGGCGGGGCCGGGATACTTCTTCACCAGCGCGTCGAGCCGGTCGCGGGTGGCGGCGGACTCGCCGGCGGGCAGCGCGGACCAGCGGACGCGGTCAACGCGGAAGAACAGGTGCAGGATGTGGATGCCTTGGGTGAGTTTGATGGAAGGAAGGGCCATGCGGAGATGAAAGTAATCAGTGTTTAGTAATCAGTGCGGAAAGCGTGATGGAAAACAGGAGAGGCAATCAACTAACAACTGGTTGCTCTCCCGTCCTCACTCCACCAGCATCGCCTGATCGAGCATCGCGGAGAGCTGGGCGAGAATGGCTTCGTCGCTGGCGATGATGGTCGCGCCGGCGGCCAGTGCGTCGGCCTGCAAGTTTTCGTGTTTCGGGCTGCTGAACGCGAGAATGGGAATGTGCGCCGTCGAGGAGTTGGCCTTGAGCGACTTGATCGCGGCGCAGGAGTCGGAATTCTTTGCTTCCAAGTCCACGAAAACGACGAGCGGCTTTTCCTTCTCGGCGGTGGCCGCAACGCCCGCCAAGTCTGCCACGTGCAAGATGCGATAGCCCAAGTCGCGCAGCTTGTTCCCGAGCGCGCTGCTGGGGAGCAGGCGTTCGTAGAGCATCAGCGCGAGCGGACTTGTCATGCGCGTGAGAGTGCGGAGCGTCCGGGCAAAAAGCAACTCCGCCCCTGAGACGCTTCATCGGTGGTTGAATCTTTCAACCACCATGAAGCGGCGACCGCAAAACGGCGCGGCTTGAAGTCACCGCAGGCATCCTGTTCACTTCCTGCGTGACTCCGCGAGCCAGACAATTGCGACCAGGCGTCGTCATGGCGCCATTGCTGGTCTCACTCTGCCTGTTGGCGGCTCCAGGCTCGTTCAGCGCGCCGCCTTCGACGAAGCAAACGCAACCCAACTGGGCCTTTCGCCCTGTCGCTCGTCCGGCAGTTCCCACGCCAAAGGACTCCGCCTGGAGCACGAACGCCATCGACCGGTTCCTGCTGGCAAAGTTGGAACAACGTGGCATCTCCCCTGCCCCGCCCGCCGAACCGCGCGCGCTCGCCCGTCGCCTGCACTTCGTCCTCACCGGCCTGCCGCCGACTCCGGAGGAAGTCGAGGTGTTTGTCCGCGAGTTCAACCTGCATCCGGAATCCAGCACCCTGCATCGCGTGGATGCGCTGCTCGCCTCACCGCACTTCGGCGAGCGCTTCGCACGGCATTGGCAGGACGTGGTCCGCTACGCCGACACACACGGCACCGAGCACGACGCCTTCCTCCCGCACGCGTGGCGTTATCGCGATTACCTCATCCACGCCTTCAACGACGACTTGCCCTACAACCAGTTTGTGCGTGAGCAAATCGCCGGCGACCTGCTGGAGAAGCCGCGCTGGAAAGACGGCTTGAACCAATCGCTGCTCGCCAGCGCATGGTGGCGGCTCGTCGAGTTCAACCAGACGCCCGTGGACGTGAAGGGCGAGGAGGTCATCGTCGTGGACAACCAGATTGACGCGATGAGCAAGGCGTTCCTCGGCCTGACCGTCTCGTGCGCGCGCTGTCACGACCACAAATTCGACCCCATCAGCCAGCAGGATTTCCATGGCCTCTACAGCATCCTCGCCAGCACCCGCACCTCGATGCGCGTGCTCGACGCGCCGGAGAAACTGCGCGCACAGGATGCGGAACTGACAAAGCTGAAAGTGGAAATCCGCTCTGCCCTCGCCACGACGTGGCGCAAGCAAATCGAACAATGGCCCGCCGCACTCTCCTCTCTCTCCTCCGTCGAACGCGAAGGCCGGAGTGAAGGGGCAGCCGCCAACTTCGATGCAGAGGCCACGCGCTGGCACAACGCCTTCGCCTTCGCCGAGAAGAACAAGTCCCCGCTCGCGCCGCTGTTAAGGGCGCTTCGCAGCGGAGCGCCGGGCGTTGCTCCGCAAGACGGCAACGCCTCGCCCATGCCGGGTAATGCTCGGCACTCCACAACGTTCGCCGACTTCACCAGTGGCTCGGATCAAGGCTGGTTCGCCACCGGCGGCTTTACGCAGCAGCATATGCCCGCCGGAGATTTCGCCGTTGCCACGACCGGCTCGAACATCCTCGCCGCCATCTACCCGCCAGGCCGCTACTCTCACCTGCTGTCCGACAAGCACCCCGGCACGCTGCGTTCGCCGAACTTCACCATCACCAACAAGTTCGTCGCCGCGCTCGTCACCGGCGACAACAACGCGCGCGTCCGACTCGTCATCGAGAACTTTCAGGGCGACTCGCTGCTCTTCACGCAGGTCACGCCGAAGCTCAACGACCGCACCACGCTCCATTGGGTCACGTTGCCCGTGCGCGACACTTGGCGCGGCCACCGTGCCTACCTCGAGCTGACGCCGCGCGACGACTTCCCCTACCTCGGCATCGTGAAGGACGCAGTGAAGCTCCCGACCGATGGCCGCTCCTCGGCAGGCATTGCGAAAGTCGTCTTCCACGACGGCGAGAAGCCGCCGGAGCCGCCTGCGTGGCCGGAGGAACTGAATGGAGCGCGGACCAAAGACGAAGCCTCGCCAGCCTCCGCGTTCATCCATGCTGTGCAACGCGCCGTTGCCGCGTGGCAAACTGGCCAGTGCGATGACGCGCAAGCCAACTTCTTGAACTCACTCCTGCGCCTGGGCTTGATCGAAAATGGAGCGCCGGTCTCTGACCCGGCGCGACCCGCAAGTCCACAAAACGCCGGGCCGGAGGCCGGCGCTTCGCGAGCAAAGATTGCGGCCTTGGTCACCCGCTATCGCGAGCTTGAGGCCCGTGTCCCCGTGCCCGCGCGCATCGTCGCCGTGTCGGACGAGGCGCCGGGCTTTGAAACGCCGATCTTCCTTCGCGGCGACCCCGCCAAACCCGGCGCGCCCGTGCCGCGTCAGTTTCTCTCGGCCTTCGCCAGCACGCCTTACCAGTCGCCCAACAGCGGACGCCGCGAACTGGCCGAGGATGTTCTCAACAACCCGCTCACAGCACGTGTGATGGTGAACCGCCTTTGGCAGCACGTCTTCGGCGCGGGCCTCGTGCGCAGCGTGGACAACTTCGGCAAGCTCGGCGACGAGCCGAGCCATCCCGAACTGCTCGACTGGCTCGCGAACGAATTCATAACGAAAGGCTGGTCCACGAAAGCGATGCTGCGGCTCATGCTCACAAGCCGTGCGTTCGCTCTGAGCACTGAGACTTCCCATGCCGCCGCCGAGCACGACCCCGACAACCGCCTGCTCCCGCACGCACCTCTCCGCCGCCTCGACGCCGAATCGCTCCGTGATGCCATCCTCGCCGCGAGCGGGCGGCTGGACCGCTCGATGTTCGGCCCCGGCGTGCCCGTCATGGTGCCGCCCGGCCAGCGCGACGACTACTCGCCCGTGGACGGCCCGCTGGACGGGCTCGGCCGCCGCAGCGTGTATCTCGAAGTGCGACGAAACCATCCGTCTCCATTTCTGTTCGCCTTCGACCAGCCGAAGCCCGCGTCGCCAGCCGGCAGACGCGAGCCAACGAATGTTCCCGCGCAAAGCCTCACGCTGCTGGACGACCCGTTCGTGCTGGAGCAGGCAGGCCGCTTCGCCGACCGCGCGCTCGCGCAAGCCAACGACACGCCCACACGCATCCGCTGGCTTTACGCGACCGCTTTGAGCCGGCCTGCGAGCGACGCTGAAGTTTCGCACGCGTCTGCCTTCCTCGCGGAGCAAACCGCCGCACACAACGGCGATGAGAAGGCGTCTTGGCAGAACTTGGCGCACGCGTTGTTCAACTTGAAGGAGTTTCTCTACCTGAAATGAAAGCTCCCGAGCACGTCTCTCGCCGCGCGTTGCTCCAGCGCGTTTCCACCGGCTTCGGCTGGCTGGCCTTCGCGGGTTTGTTCGGAGGACACGCGGATGCCGCCGCTTCGCTTCAACCTTCAGCCTTCAACATTCAACCTCCTCATTTTCCACCACGAGCCAAGCGCGTCATCTTTCTCTTCATGGACGGCGGGCCGTCGCAGGTGGACACGTTTGACCCGAAGCCGCGGCTGCGCGCCGAGCACGGCAAGCCCTTCCCGCTGCGCATGGACGCGACGCAGTTTGACAACATCGGCAAAACGCTCGCGAGTCCGTGGGCGTTCTCGCCGCGCGGGCAATCGGGGACGCCCGTGAGCGGGCTGTTCCCGCATCTCGGCGGCTGCGTGGACGACCTGTGCGTGATTCGCTCGATGACCAGCGCGTCGCCGGAGCACGCGCAGGCGTGCTATTTCCTGCACACGGGCAGCACGATGCAGGGCCGGCCCAGCATGGGCGCGTGGGCGAACTATGGCCTCGGCTCGGAAGCGGCGAACCTGCCGGGCTTCGCGGTGCTCAACGGCGGGATGATTCCGCTCGGTGGGCTGGCGAACTGGAGCAGCGGCTTCCTGCCCGCGCGCTTCGAGGCGACGCAGTTCAACCTCTCCGGCGGCGCGGTGATGGAAAACCTCTCTGCGGCAGGGCCAGCGGCGGCGCGGGCGAATCAACTGGCGTTCATCGCGGAGAATGACCGCGAATTCGCCTCGCACCTCGGCGCGCAAAGCGGTGCGGTGGAAACCGCCATTCGCAATTATGAGCTGGCCGCCGCGATGCAGACGGCGGTGCCCGAGGCCGCCGACTTGCGCGGCGAGAGCGAGGCGACGCACCAGCTTTACGGCACCGACTCGACCGACCCGCTCAAGGCGCGCTACGCGCGCGAGTGCCTGCTGGCGCGGCGACTGGTGGAGCGTGGCGTGCGATTCGTCGAGGTCAGCGCGGTGAGCGGGATTCGATTCGTGTCGCCCTGGGATTCGCACGGCAACTTAAAGAAAGATCACGAGCGAAACGCATTCGTTGTGGACCAGCCCATCACGGCGCTGTTGAAGGACTTGAAATCGCGCGGGCTGCTCGACGAGACGCTGGTGCTGTGGGGCGGCGAGTTTGGGCGCACGCCGTTCGCGCAAGGCAACGACGGGCGCGATCATAACCCGCAGGGCTTCACGATGTGGCTGGCGGGCGGCGGCGTGCGCGGCGGGATGACTTACGGTGCGACGGATGAGTTCGGCGATCGCGCGGCGGAGAACGTGGTGGAGATGCACGACCTGCACGCGACGATGCTGCACCTGCTGGGGTTGGACCACGAGCGGCTGACCTTTCTGCACGGTGGCAGATTTCACCGGCTGACGGATGTGCGCGGGCGGGTGGTGAGAGAAGTGCTGGCGTGAGGCTGTGCCGGTGATTTGCAATCGCCGTCATGCGCGTGCAGCAAACTCCACTTCATCCAGCCAACGAAGCCCACAGACGGCGACTGCAAGTCGCCGGCACGGCTACTTCAGCTTTTCCGCGACCCACTTCTCCAGTTTCAGCGTATCCACGGCGAAGAGACGGATGCCTTCGGAGAGCTTCTCGGTCGCCATCGCATCCTCGTTGTGCTGCCAGCGGAAGGACTTTTCATCGAGATGGATTTTCTCGCGGCCCAATTTGGCGGCAGTGTCGGGCGTGAGTTTCCGCGCGACGCTGCCGGCGGTCTTCTGCATTTCCTCGAGCAGCGCGGGGCTGATGGTGAGCAGGTCGCTGCCGGCGAGTTCGAGGATTTCGCCGACGTTGCGGAAGCTCGCGCCCATGACCTCGGTGCGGTAGCCGTGGCGCTTGTAGTAGTTGTAAATGGCCGTGACAGAAACCACGCCAGGATCTTCCGCGCCGACGAAATCCTTGCCGGCGCTCTTCTTGTGCCAGTCGAGAATGCGCCCCACGAACGGCGATATGAGCTGCACGCCGGCCTCGGCGCACGCGACGGCCTGCGCGAAGCTGAAGAGCAGCGTGAGATTGCAGGCGATGCCGTCCTGCTTGAGTTCCTCGGCGGCGCGGATGCCTTCCCAAGTCGAGGCGAGCTTGATGAGGACACGCTCTTTCGCGATGCCAGCTTTCTCGTAGCGGGCGATGAGCGAGCGCGCCTTGGCAACGGACGCCACCGTGTCGAACGAGAGCCGCGCGTCCACCTCGGTCGAGACACGGTTGGGAACGATCTTGAGAATCTCCAAGCCGAACGCGACGGCGATCTGGTCCATCGTCTCAGCGAGCAGGGCGGAGCCGCCGGCGGACTGCTTCGCGTCGGCGATGGCTTTGTCCACGACGGCGGCGTATTCCGGCATCTGGGCGGCCTTGAGGATGAGGCTGGGATTGGTGGTGGCGTCGCGCGGCTGATATTTGCGGATGCTCTCGAAGTCGCCGGTGTCGGCGACAACGATGGTGTGCTGCTTGAGGCTCGAAAGAAGGTTGGTGCTCATGGCGGGTCGGGGATGACGGGTTGGATTGTTTGCAGGTCAAAACCAGCGCCTCGCATTAACTGCGCAAGGCCCGCGCGCCGTCAACTCTTTCCGTTTCGTCGGATTCCAACTGCCGCTTGCTAACCCTTTGGGCGGCTCATAATGTGACGCCCGCAAACCAATGCCGCCCGTCGCCGTCAAGCCGCCGCCTGCCCGCTCCCCCGGCACTCCCCCGCCGCGCGCAGGAGCTTCGGCTCCCAAGGCCGGGGCCAAGGGCGCACAGGTGGCCCGTCCGCGCGTGCTGGCGGTGGACGACACGCCCGATGCGCTCCGCCAGATACGCGACTGCCTCAAGGCACTCAATGTTGAGTGCTTCACCAGCGGCAGCGGCAATTCAGCGCTGGAATTCCTCGGCAAAGAGCTGGTGGACCTCGCCATCGTGGACGTGACCATGCCGGGCATGGACGGCTTCGAAGTCTGCCGCGCCATCAAGCACGACCCCCGCACGGCGCACATCCCGGTCATCCTTGTCACCGGCGACATCAAGACCGAGGATACCAACCGGGGCATCGAGCTGGGCGCGTTCGACTACCTGACCAAGCCGGTGGACCAGCACGAGTGCACCGTCCGCGTTCACGCAGCGCTGGAGATGAAGCGCCTGCTGGACGAGCTGAAAATTCAGCTCATGGCCCCCGAGGAGCAGCGCCGCGTCCAAGCGGAGCTCCAACGGAAGATGACGGACTTCCAGCACGGCATGACTACGACGCACTGGCAGAAGCGTTTCGGCCAGCTCTCGGCGTCGTTCCTGGACGACATCCACTACCCGCTCGCCCACGCGCTGGCCAGCATGCAGATCCTCATGGTGGACGACCAGCTCAGGGAAGAAGTTCGTCAGCGGCTCATGCTGCTGCACACGCAGTTTCGCAAGGTCAACGATCATCTGCGCCGGCTGCTCAACGTCTCCGTTTACAGCCGCAGCCCGCAACTGCTCCGGCCGGCGGACCTCATCGCGGACGTGACCAAGCTGCTGGAGCCGGAGTTCAACTACCATGGCATCGTGCTCGACCAGCAGCTCGACCCGACCATCGAGTGGTGGGGCATGCGCAGCGAAATCAGCCGCGCCATCCTGTATCTGCTGCACAACGCCATCGAGGCGCACACCGAGAAAGGACCGGTCATCAAGCGCCGCTTCGAAGACGAGTCCGAAGAGGAGCAGTCGCACGAGGATCAGAACAAGGTGCCCATCATCATGGTGCTGGCGGAGCAGACCGCAGACAACATCGTCATTCAAATCCGCGACAACGGCCCCGGCATCCCCACCGAGCTGCACGAGCGAATTTGGGATCCGTATTTCACCACCAAAACCCCGCCACACACCGGCGCCGGTTTGCATCTGGCGCGTGCGATCATCAACGCGGCGGGCGGGGAGATCGAGCTGCAATCACCCGGCCCCGCTTGCTCCACCCAGTTCTCCATCCGGCTGCCCATCAACATCGTTGAAGAGGTGCCCGCCGAGGAAACTCCCCAGGCCGAGCCGGCCGCCGAGGAAGCCTCGCAGTTGAGCGCCGAGGCCGAGGCCGCCCTGGCCGCTGCGACAGAGGAAGCGGAACCGTCCGGCCAAGGGTGAGTTTCCAGTTCAAGCAATTTCCACGCGGCCGATCACGATTTGGTCCGCCGCCTCACCCTAGGCTCGGCGCGCGGCAATGGGCTGGTGTGGCGCGCACACCAGCGAATTTCCGATGCACTTCCGGCCCGCCCACTCGCCCGCCGTGATGGGGCCGACATTGCTGCACCCGGCGATCCACACGCCGCACTCCCGCGCGACCGGCCCATAATTGTCCAGCCAGAGTTGGCCATAAGGCTCGCGTGTGTTGTCGTGGTCAGCAGGCACGGCCCACGCGCACGGTGACAGGATCAACCTCGCGCCCATCAGCGCGAGCGACCGGCTGATGACCTGGCCCGGCGCGAAACCGTCCGCGCAAATCATAACGCCAAGTTTGCCGAACTGCGTGTCCGCCACACCCAGCCGGTCGCCGATGGCGTAGAGCGCGCGTGCGAAAGCCAGTTCGTTTATCTTCCGGTGATGGAGAATCACCTCGCCGCATGGATCAATGAGCACGGCGGCGTTGAACAACTTTGCTCCTCGCTCTGCCGCGCGCTCGATGAGGCCGACACAGACGAAAACTGCGTGATGCCGCGCGGCCGAGCGCAAGCGACGGCAAGCAGCTCCATCAGGAATTTCGCCGGCAAGGTCTCGCGCCGACGGATGCGCCCAGCCACAATCGAGCGCTTCCGGCAACAGCACAATGTCCGCGCCGTTGCCAGCGGCGGTGGCGATGCGCTGTTCGGCTCGCGCAAGATTCACAGACGCGTCGCCCGGCGTGACGAGCATCTGCGCGAGCGCGAGGTGGAACGATCGGTTCACACTTGGCCTCGTCAACTGCGACGCTTCTCCAGCATCGCCTGCAAGTGCTTCATCGCTGTCGCGCCGGACACGCCCCAGTTCAAGCGCGTCTCGTATTCGCGGAAAGCCGAGCGGGCCAACGCCTCATAGCCCGCGTAGTTGGCGAAGTGCTGACGGATGAACGCCGCGTATTCGGACGCTGGCGCATCAAGTGGAAACGTCTTGCCGTTTGCACCGTCGCGAATCGCCGTTGGAATTCCGCCCGCCTTCGTCGCCAAACTCGGCACGCCAAAGGACGCCGCCTCGCAGAACACGATGCCGAACGCCTCCGCCCGCGACGGCAAAATGAGAAAGTGCGACTCCGCGATGAGGTCGTTGAACTGTTTGAGGTCCGCCGGGTCGCTCTTGTTGATGAACCCGGTCTTGCGCGCGAACGCCGGCAGCACCTTGCCCTCCGGCGGCTGCGAGCCGATGAGCGTGAGCGTCGTCGGCAAACCGGACTGGTTCAATTGCTCTGCCACGGCGACCGCCGTGTCCCCGCCCTTCCGCGCCCAGACCTTGCCGAGAAAGAGCAGGTTGCACCGATCTTTCGGCCGCGCGGCGATGAGCTTGTCCACGTCCACCACTGTGCGGTCGCAGTGAATGTTCGCGCCGAAGGGGATGACCTTCAC